>NZ_CP032624.1:1823696-2127645 GCF_003627055.1 Gryllotalpicola protaetiae | reverse complement strand
TCGGGTGGGGGCCGAGGACGCCGGAGACCTGTGTGATGGCGAAGGCGAAAACGAGGTCGAAGAACAGCTCGACATACGTCACGCGCTCAGGGTCTGGCGTTCCCTCGCGAAGCGCATGGCGATCGCTCATGGGTTTCACGCCCGACGGCGTTGCGAGTACCTATTAATGGATACGAGGCCGAGCGCGGAGAAGACCACTGTCAGCGCGCAATAGGCGATGGCGACCGCCGGCGTTGTGAACGTGCTGGCCAGGAGGCCCGCGACGATAACGGGCAGCCCGAAGGTGAGATAGCTCACCACATACATCGCGGAGAACAGGCCGCTCCGGTGTCTAGCATCAGCGGTCTGCATGACAAGGCGAATGTACCCCCCGAAGCCGACGCCAACGCCGGCGCCCGCGACCACCGAGCCCGCGATGAAGAGGCCCAGATGCCCACTGAAGATCGCAATTGCGTCGATGACCGCCCCGGAGGCGAGGGCCGTTGCGGCCACTAATGCGCTGCGACGAGGCGCGAGGTTGCGCGAGACCACGACGGCCGTCGCACCGGATGCGGTCAGCAGCGCCACGATGCCGCCGTTGGCAAGCCCGCTGCTGACGCCAAAGGCGGTCCGGTCGATCTGCGGGAGCAGCCCGAGGACGAATGACGTCGTCAGCCACACGGCGACGTTCAGGAATGAGCTGGCGATGAATGCCGGCCTCGAGGCGCGGGGGATGGCGAGCCGAGGGACGATGCTCGCTGCCGCGCCACGGCTGTAGCCAACTGTTTCTGGCGACACGAGCACAAATGCTCCGCCGACGACAAGTGCGACGATCAGCCCGGCGAATACGTTGCGGATCGGTGTCTGCGTCGCCTGAATCACGATTCCGGCTGTGAGGGCACCAACGGTCAGGCCCGCCAGCGGGGTGACGCTTGCGACGGTTGCGCCGAGCTGTCGGTTGCTAGGGGGTGACAAGTCGGTGAGCGCGGCCGATACTGAGGCGGTGGCAACGCCGGTCGCGAAGCCTTGGAGGGCGCGAGCGAGGATCACCCATTCGACGTCTCCGGCCCACAGGAGGCCTGCGAGTGCGATCAGCTCCAGAGTGATCGCGCCGAGAAGAACGGGTCGGCGGCCCAGGTAGTCGGACAGCGAGCCCGCGAAGAGCAACGCGATCAGGAGCGTGAACGCGTAGACGGAGAACGCCAACGTGAGCAGCCATGAGCTGAAGTGCCACTCGGCCTGGTAGAGGACGTACAACGGCGACGGTGCCGCGGATGCCGCGACGAACGCGATCGATACCCATGACATGCCGACGAACGCCAGAGCGCGTCGCCCGCTCCTGTATTGCGCGGCCGGAGCCGGGTCTTCACGTCCTGTTGTGCCGGTCAAGGTCGAGTGGGAGCTCACGTTCTGGTCCTTCGAGGGTCGGTTGCGGGCGGGGCCTTTCGACCCCGCCCCGCTGTTACTGGATCTCCGCAAACGCCTTCTCGGCGACCTCGGCGATCTGGTCGCCGAGGTTGAGCTCGATGTCGCTGATCTGCTGGAGGCCCTGGGCGACCAGGGCATCCTTTACCGCCTGGAAGCGAGGCTGGGCGGCCGCTGCCCAGAACGCGTCAGACTGGGGCGGGAACAGGGCGTCCGCGGGCAGTGTGACCGCGTTGACGGCCGCCTTAATCTCGCGGATGACGCGGGGGTCCCACTTCGAGACGCGGGTCGCCCAGTCTGTGACGAACTGCGTGAACGACGCATCGGGAACGGCCCGGTTCACGTAGCCGTATCGCTCGGCGAGGTCCCCGTCGAAGTCCGACCCGCTCAGGAGGATCTCGAAGCTGCGGGCCCGGCCGACCAGTGGGCTGAGCCGGGCCTGCGCTCCCCCGCCCGGCAGGGCGCTGAAGCCGACCTCCATCTGGCCGAGGATCGCCTTCTCCCGGCTGGCGAAGCGGATGTCGGTGGCGAGTACGAACTCGCTCCCGGCGCCGCGAGCAATCCCACGGATGGCGCTGATCGTGACCGCCGGGATCTTGCTGAGGCGCACCAGGACGTCCGGCCAGGCCGCGAAGCCGGTGGGACTGGGCAGAGATTCGGCCTCGGCCGGGTTCGCCACGAGGTCGTAGTGGGCGAGGTAGTAGTCGGGGTTGTCGCTGTCGAAGACGACGACGTTCACGCCCGGGTCGGTCTCGAGTTCGGTCAGGAGCTCCTTGAGCTCGCGGATCATTGCGGGACCGATGACGTTCACCGGGGGGTTCGTGAATGTGACGCGCCAGAACGTGTCGGACTCAGCCGTGAGCCGGAACTGCTCGGGGCGGAAGGAGTTGAGGAATGACATGGGCACAGCCTAAATAGCTGACTATCAAAACGCAAGCTAGCGTAACAAAAGATTCTGGGCGCGCCGGCCTGACTTGCATTTCAATATCCACGATAGCGTCGGGATATGACGATCCACATCGACGAGCGGCTGGAGCCCGATGGCGCATGGCGCCACGAGGGATGCCCGATCGACGCGGCGGTGAGCGTCATCGGAACAAGGCCGACGATGCTGATCATCCGGGAGGCTCACTATGGGACGACCCGGTTCCACGATTTCGTCGGTCGAACAGGCCTCACCGGCTCGGTCGTGGCCTCACGCCTCCATGAGCTCGTCCAGGCCCAGATCCTGGCCACGAGGCCGTATCGGGAGCCCGGGAGCCGGGGGCGGGAGGAGTACGTGCTCACCGCCCGCGGCGAGGCGCTGCTGCCCGTGGTGCTCGCCCTGGCGGTATGGGGGTCCGAGCAGATGCTTGCCGGCCAGTGGCCTGTGACGGTCCTCGACGCCGGCACTGGCGCGGCGGTGGCTCTCGGGCTCGTGGAGCCGAACAGGGAGGTCTCGGGGGACTCCCCGCTGGTGTTCGCGCCTTCGCCAGCCGGGTCGGCGCTCTCTGGAGAAGAGACGCCGGCCCGGCACCGCGATGGCGCTTAGCTGCTAGTTGGCGCGAGTGGCCGCAAGCTCCGAGTAGAGATCCTCGATTCGGGCGGACAGCCCAGCCTTGACGTTGACGGTCAGCTCATCAGCAAGTACCTCGTACTCCTCAGCCTCGACGCCATCCAGCGCTGCCTTGACGACGTCGGCCGGGTCGTTCTTGGGGGCGTCGACGGCGGCGATCATCGGCGTGTCGATGTATCCGACGTGGAGTCCGGTCACATGGGTGCCCTGGCCGGCCAGCTCCAGGCGGAACGAGTTGGTCGCCGACCACAGTGCCGCCTTCGCCGCACTGTACGAGCCCGCCAGGCCGATCCAGCTCAGCACGGAATGAACGTCTAGGACAGCACCACCGCCGTTGCGCGCCAGCACCGGAGCGAAGCGGCGCACCACCTCGACGGGACCGAAGAAGTTGGTCTCGAACATCGCCCGAATCTCTTCCGTCGTAGAGGAGATGAGATGGTCCTCCAGGCGGTAGATCCCGGCGTTGTTCACCACGACGGTGGTGTCAGCTGCCTCGGCCGCTGCCGCGGCAATCGACTCGGAGTCAGTCACGTCCAACCTCAAGGCGACCACTCGCGGATCTCTCCACTCCTGCGGAGTCCGCGCGGTGGCATAGACCTTGGCAGCCCCTCGCTGCAGCGCTTGGGCGACGAACTCTCGCCCGAGGCCGCCATTCGCGCCGGTGACGAGAACGACGGCGTTGTTCAAAGAAACCATGATGCCTCTTTCAAATCGTGGGAGTGGGGTGCGCGGCCACCAGACACCGTGTTGCAGCCCTCATATGGCGGCGGCATCCGTCGCGGAGACCGGCAGTGCTACCCTAACTTGCAGAATGCTAGACAGGTTGTGCGGCGCCAGCGGCATCGGCGCACAGCAAGCCCGCTGAGGGCCGTAATTTGCCGAAAACGAAAGGGAATCTGCCATGTCGGCAACTGTGCTTCTGGTGCACGGCGCGTTCACGGACGGCGCCTCATGGAACAAGGTGATTGCGCATTTGCGCGACGAGGGAGTGGAGGCGCGGACTGTGGCGAACCCGCTGCGTGGTCTCAGCTCTGACGGCGAGTACGTCTCGAGCGTCGTCGCCCAAACGCCGGGAGACGTGGTGCTGGTCGGCCACAGCTATGGCGGCCCGGTCATCACCTACGCGGCGAGCGGCGCTGAGAACGTGAAGGCGCTGGTCTTCGTCGGGGCGTTCGGAATCGACAAGGGCGAGAGCGCTCAGAGCTCCAGCGCTGACTTCCCGGCCCCTCCGCTCACCGAGGCTCTTGCGCCCTGGACGGCGCCGGGCTCGGATCTCCCGGATCTGACGATCCAGGCCGAGCGCTACCGCGAGGTTTTTGCCGCCGACGTGACCGACGACGAGGCTGCGGCCGGAGCCGTGAACCAGCGTCCGGTATCGGCGCTCGGCCTCGGGGAGCCCCTGGCGGTCGAGCCCGCCTGGCGCAGACTCCCCTCCTGGTGGGTTCTCGGCACTGAGGACAAGGCGGCGGACCCGTCCTACCAGCGCGCCGCGGCAGCGAAGGTCGGCGCGAAGCTCACCGAGCTGGAGGGCGGATCCCACTCGATCGCCCTCTCACGCTCGCACGAGGTCGCCGCAGTGATCCTCGACGCAGTTCACGCGACGGTATAAGTCGCAATCCCTGGTGGGCCGCCCGCCGGCGGCCCACCGCCAGTCAGCGTCCAGAGGAACCGGGGCGCGTGAACGGAGACAGATGCCCGCCGCCATCATTGCCCTGGCGTTCAGCATGTTCACCATCGGCACCACCGAATTCGTAGTCGTGGGGATCCTGCCGGACATCTCCGGCAGCTTCCATGTGCCGATCGCGACAGCAGGACTGCTTGTGACGTCCTATGCGATCGGGATCGCCGTCGCCGGGCCGGTACTTGTGGCCGTGACCGGTCGCTTCGAGCGGAAACGACTCCTGCTGTTTTGGATGGGCATCTTCATCCTCGCTAATCTCGCGACCGCGTTCGCCCCGAGCTTCGGAATTCTGGTCATTGCGCGCGTGCTGGCCTCATTCAGCCACGCAAGCTTCGTTGCGACCGCCGTCGCGCTAGCTCTCGGGCTGGTCGACGAGAACCGCCGGGGAAAGGCCGTCGCCGTATTGTTCGGCGGCCTGACGGTGGCGCTCGTCGTCGGGGTGCCGCTGGGTGCACTCCTTGGCGACCATTGGGGATGGCGGAGCCCGTTTGTGGCGATCTCCGCCCTCGGGTTCCTCGCCCTCGTGCTCAACTGGGCACTGCTCAGGCCGGTACAGCCGGGACCCTCGGTGGGTCTGGGGAGGCAGTTGCGGCTTGCTGTCCGCCCCCGGCTGTTGGTTGCCCTTCTTGTGGCCGCGCTGGGCTTCGCCGCCAACCTGCTCGCATACACGTACATCAGCCCCCTTCTCATCCGCGTGACCGACGTCGCTCCGTCCGCCGTCAGCGCGGTGCTGATCGTCTTCGGGGCGGCCGCGGCCGCCGGCACCTTTGCCGCGGGGCCGATCGGAGACCGGTTCCCATCGTCCAGTCCGGCCGGTGGCCTGTTCGGGCTCGCTGCCGCGCTGATCCTCGTAGGCGCAGTGGCTCATTCGCTCGCGGGCACACTCGTCGCGCTGGTGCTCTGGGGAGCGGTCGGTTTCGGGATGGCGACATTCCTGCAACTGCTCGTCGTAGCCGCAGCCCCGGACATCCCTCAGATCGCGGCGTCGCTGACGGTTTCCGCGTTCAACGTCGGCATCGCCGCCGGCTCGTTCGGTGGAGGTCGTGTCGTCAACTGGTTCGGAGTCGGAGCGACGCCCTACTTCGGGGCCGTCGTGGCCGTGGCCGGCGGAGTCGTCGCTGCTCTGATCGCCTATCGCATTCGGCGCGACGGCCCCGCCCAGATGCATCCCGGGCAGGAGCCGGCACCAGACGAGGTCGACACGACTACGTGAAGAGGGCGCCCTCGAGGTTGCGCACGTCGCCGGCGAGAAGAGCCTTGACGTTTCGGCTCGGCTCGTCCGCGAGCACCTCGATCTCACCGTTCTGGACGCCGTCGTAGATCGCCCGGACGATGTCGGCCGCGGTCGCTTTCGGCACCGTCAGGTCGGCGGTCATGGGCGTGTCGGTGAAGCTGAGATGCGCACCCACTACCTGCGTGTTCTGTGCGGCGAGCTCCAGTCGGAGGGAGTTCGTGACGGACCAGAACGCCGCCTTCGATGGGTTGTATGCGCCACGGCGTGGAACCCAGCTCATCACGGAAAGCACATTGACCAGTGCGCCGCCTCCATGCGCCGCGAGCGCCGGGGCGAAGGCCTTCGTGACCGCAATCTGCCCGAAGACGTTCGTCTCGAAGATCGCGCGCGTCGTCTCGAGCTCGCTGTCCAGGAGCCCTTGGCGGGTGTTTCGGCCGGCGTTGTTGATCACGATGTCGACATCAGTGGCGATGGCAGCAGCCTTGTCGATTGATTCCTGCGATGTGACATCCAAGGAGAGCGGCACAACCCGCCCACTGGACCAAGGGCGGGGGGTCCGAGCGCTCGCGTATACCCGCTGAGCGCCGCGGCTCAGCGCCTGTTCTACGAACTCCGCCCCCAGCCCGCCGTTGGCCCCCGTGATTAGGACGACGGAGTTTTCAATGTTCACTGTTGCGTGCCTCAGTTTCTGTCGCGGCGCAGCGAGACCGCGCGCTCTCGTTGATTCCGGATCACGATGCCCGGCCGACCGGCGGTTCGCCGACGAATTGGTGGGACTCTTCTGCCAGTTCCGACCAATCCTCGGTGTCGGAGATCGCTACCCAGCGCCCCGGCCCGGGCTCGACGGCGGCCGCCGCTGTGGCAACGCCGCGTGTGATCAGGTCGGTTGCGCGGACGGTCGGCAGGTTTGCCAGAAGTGTTCCGTTGGCGTAGACGATGAAGGCGCGACCGTGGACGGACAGTCTTCCTCCGTCGCGAGCCACGTCGAGGTCAGGGTCGGTTTCCCGTTCCAGTGCGACGAGCTCGAATTGGTTGTCTTCGTACATTCGGGTTCTCCCCTTTCATTCACGCGCCGACGGTAGGAAGCAGCTGCTGGCCGCCGTCGATGTCGATCACCGCTCCGGTGATGGCGGTGTTCTCCATCAGGTGGATGGCGAGCGAGGCGACGTCGGTGGCCTGTACGACGCGCCGAATCGGCAGTGTGGAGCGCAGCTCCTGCCGCCTGACCTCAAGGTTCTCTCCCAGGAGCCGTGCGGACAGCGGCGTGTCGACGAACCCTGCGGCGATGAGGTTCATGCGCACGGGAGCGATTTCGAGCGCAAGGTTCGCCACGGCGGCACTTGTCGCGCCGATAGAGGCACCGATGGCGGTCAGTCCGGGGGCGGGATGCCGCGCCGCCGTCCCTCCCATGAAGAGCAGGGTGCCGCCTTCGGCCATGCGTGGCGCCGCGAGTTGTGCGAGGTTGATCATCAGCTCGAGCGCTCCTCCTACCGCGTGTGCAGCTTCGTGTGCGTCGAGGTCTGCGAGCAGGGCGTAGTACGGCGATCCGGCTCCGACGAAGACGTGCCCTATGGGTGCCTCCGCGGCGGCGAGGAAGGCTGCCAGCTCGTCGCGGTTCGTGACATCGAAGCGGCTGCCGGTGGTCCCGGGCAGGGAGCGCGTAGCTGCGTCGAGCCGCTTCTGGTCGCGGCCGGTGATCAGCACCGTGGCACCGGCCGCGTGCGCCTGCCGCGCAACCTCGTAGCCGATCCCCGACGTTCCCCCGAGCACGACGACGGTTTGGTTTCCTAGCCCGATGGCCATGGGCGCGATCCTTCTTATGTTGAGAGCGTCCCGTCGACGCCCCTGATGGTTACCGAGGTGATTCAGCGCAGCGTGGCGGTCACTGTGATGTCGCACGACAGCACGCGCGAGATCGCGCAGCCACGAGCTGACCGCTCCGCGAGCTCGGCGAAGTCCGCGTCGGTGGTGCTGGGAACGGTTGCCGTGACGGCGATGTGCGAGCCCTCGATCGTCGGCCGCCCGGCGGGCGTGATCCCATAACTCACCTCGACCACGGTGGCGATCGCCGAGGCCGCCAACCCTGCGCGATCGAGGTTGTTCGCCAGAGCCTGGTTGAAGCACGACGCATGAGCTGCGGCCAGGAGTTCTTCCGGCGCTACACCATGCTCGTCCGCGAACCGAGTCTGGTACGTGTACGGAACTTCGCTGAGCGCGTCGCTTTGCGTGGAAATGGTGCCGGCTCCGCCGCGCCACGTGCCAGCCCAATGTGACGTCCCGATAGCTTTCATCGTGCCTTCCTCTTCTAACTCAAGACGTTAGTCGACTGACTTGCATTACGAAAGTCAGATGTCGCGCTGTAGTCCGTTCAGCTGATTTGCGTCAGCTCTAGGGCAGTGCCTCGTAGGCGACGCGTGCGAGATCGGGCCACTCGTCATGCAGCTCGAATGAGACGAGTGCCCAGTCGCGGAATGGCTGGTGCCGCCGGGTTGGGTCCCATTCCTCTGCGGCCGGCGAGCTTGCAAGTTCGTGCATTCGCTGCGATCCGCGTCCGAGGCGGACCGCAAGCCGACGGTCGTAGAGCACCGCGAACATCTTTCGGCCGCTCAGCAGCGTCCTGCAGCCGAACATGCGCCCTTCCCGGATCGACATGTCGCTCAGCGACGCGGTGACGAGGTCGAATGCTTGATCGGCTGTCATGGGGGTCATGGGGGTCAGGGGTGCAGCTGCGACATCCAGTTCGCCGGGACGCGCCCGGCAGGGCCTGGAGTGGGCTGACTGAGGGGGTGGTGCTGGGGGTCGGCGAGCCTCGGGCCGTAGTCGTATTCCTCAGTGGTGTAGTTCCAGAACCAGTCCTCACCCGGCTCGAAGCTCTGGATTACCGGGTGGCCTGTGGACGCCGCGTGAGCGCTTGCGTGCTGTGAGGGCGAGTTGTCGCAGCAACCAACGTGCCCGCACGCGGCGCAGCGGCGAAGGTGGAGCCACCAGCCGCCGTTCTGCGTGCACTCGGCACAGCCGTCTCCGCTCGGAGGCACATGCGGGTTGATCCCACCATCGGTTTCCGTTGATTCGCCAGTCATCTGCGCTGCTCCTCCTCGTTCAGTGCGGCCAACCGCGTCAGTGCGCGGTGGGCTGAGGCGATAGCGCTAGCGCCTTCGCCGACTGCGGCCGCGACCCGCTTCATCGAGCCGTGCCGTAGATCGCCGACTGCGAAAACGGACGGAATGCTCGTCTCGAAAGGGAGAGGGCCCGACCCGAGGGCGCCCCAGACGCTCGGCAGTTCTTCGGCGGGGATCTGGCTGTCGGTGAGGACGAAACCGTCTTCATCCTTGGCGGCGCCCTCAATCCATTCCGTCGCTGGTACGGCCCCGATGAAGCAGAACAGTGCGCGGCTCTCGTGCGTGCGGCTATCGCCGTCGTCACGGCTGGTCAAGTCCACTGCCGCCAGGGAGCCTGTTCCGTGCAGCGCTGTCACTTCCGTTGACGTGTGCACCGCGATCCTGCTGTCGCTGAGGATCCGGTCGACGAGGTAGGCCGACATGCCGTCGCCGATGCGCGGCGCACGGATGACCAGATCGACTTCGCAGCCCCTCGAGGCGAGGAAAATTGCCGCCTGGCCGGCCGAGTTGGCGCCACCGACGACGGTCACAGGGCTTCCGTCCAGACGCCTGGTCTCGAGCTCCGTTGCGGCGTAATAGATGCCGGCCCCCTCGAACTCGGCCCAGCGTTCCAGCGGCAGTGTGCGGTAGCGGGCGCCGGACGCACAGATCACCACTCGAGCCTTGATCGTGTTGCCGTCGCCCAGTGTGACCCGGTGGCCAGTGGAGGTACTGCGCAGGGATTGCACTTCACAGGGGCTGAAGACACTCGCCCCGAACTTCAGCGCCTGCGTATGGGCCCGGCTCAACAGGTCTCCGCCGCTGAGCCCGGCGGGGAAGCCGAGATAGTTCTCAATCCGAGAGCTCGCGGCAGCCTGCCCACCGGGACCGACCGAGTCGAGGACCACGGTGGCAAGGCCCTCAGACGCGGCGTAGACGGCAGCCGCGAGGCCAGCCGGTCCCGCCCCCACGATCACCACGTCGGTACTCGTCGTTTCCTCGCCGAGTCGGTAGCTCAATCCAAGCCGCTCAGCCAGCATGCCCGGAGTAGCCCTGCGCAGCACCCCTGAGGCGGTGATGGCGACCGGAAGGTCCGCGACCTCCATCTCCTCGCGTCCAAGTGCTGCGCGCCCGTCTTCGGACTCGGCATCGAGCCAGCGGTGCGGCAGCTGTAGGCGAGCCGCATAGGTGCGAAGCGCGTGGGCCGCGGATGAGCGTTCGTCGCCGATCAGTTCGAGCGACCGCGCGGCGGTGGCCTTCAACTCGTTGCGGCGCTTCATGAAGGTATCCAGCAAGATCGCCGAAATCTCGGCATCCGTGGACATCAGCCGCCGAAGCTGCCGCCCGTCGATTCGATACACCGCACCCGCGGTGATGGCTCGCGCCGTGAGATAGACCGCCTGGCGGCTCAGCAGGCTCATCTCGCCCAGGATTCCGCCTTGCCGCTCGTGGGCGACGACCTCATCGGGGCCGCCGTCTCGCCCCACACGCACGACCTCGACCTCGCCGGAATCCACCAGGATCAGGTCGTAGTCGGGATCCCCTGGCGCGTACAGCACCTCCCCTGCGGCGACCTCGTGCGCGGTTCCATAGCCGCGAAGCCGTGCGAGCTGCTCCGCGGAGAAGCTCGCGGAGGTGTGCCCCGCAGCCAAGTCAGGCACCATGAGCCCCTTCATCTGCGCGCGCAGCGGGAACCGCTCGAGGGCCGGCAGGCAACACGAATCCGGCGGCGATTCCGCCAAGTACTGCGTTGCGGGTCTCGATGCCCGAGTCGTGCGGGATGCCGAGGACGGGCCGGCTCGCCTCATCGAGTCGGCGATAGTGCTCGTCCTCCAACTCCACCTCGAGCGCCGCCAGATACGAGTCCAGTTGTGCGAGAGTCCGAGGCCCGACGATCGCAACCAGCGCGGTTGCGGATCGCACGTTCCGGGCCCGAAGCCACGCGATGGCCAGCACCGCCGGCTCCAGCCCGGTCTCTGCGCTGAGGGCGAGCAGGGTGTCCACCACCGCGGTCTTCAGCTGCGTGTCTTCGCGCTGGATGATCGAGTTCAGCGTTGTCAGCCGTCCCTCTGGGCTGAGCCGGTACTTGCCCGTCAGGAGGCCGCCACCGAGCGGTGAATACAGGGCCGCGCCCAGTCCCAGAGACTCCGCCATCGGGATCAGATCCCGCTCGCCGTCGCGCGCGGCCAGGCTGTACTCGAACTGTGTTCCGATGATCGGGTTGCGCCCGAACGCGCGAGACGCCGTGACGGCTTCGGCGACCTGCCATGCAGGGAAGTTCGAGAGCCCGCCGTAGAGGATCTTGCCGGCCCGAACAAGGTCGTCAAGGCCTTCGACAACCTCGTCGATCGGGGTCACGAAGTCGGGGCTATGCACCCAATAGAGATCAAGGAAGTCGGTGCTCAGGCGCCGGAGTGTTGCCTCGAGCGACTGTTTCATCGCCTTCCGGCTGTTGCCCGTCTTGCCGACCCCGGTCTGGCCCGCGGTACCGAAGGTAAATTTGCTCGCCACGCCGAAGTGGTCACGGTCGTTTGCGAGGAAGTCGGCTAGGTAAAGTTCGGAGTCCCCCTGCTGGTAGGTGTCGGCGGTGTCGATGAATGTCCCGCCTGCCTTTCCGAAACGATCGAGGATTGCCAGTGACCCGGCCTTGTCCGTGCCGGTCGCCCACTTCGTGCCGAAGTTTGACGTTCCCAGACCGAGTTCCGAGACGCGGAGTCCAGATTTGCTGCCAAAAGTCGTGTACCGCACTAGCGATCCTCCCTTTCGATCGCGAACTGCGAGTCCAGCCCATCGCGCCGGCAAGGCGCAGCTCGCAAGCCCTAACTTGCAAAAGTATAGCCAGACGCAGCACTCCCCGCCACCCAGAGGCGGTTAAAAGCTCTTGCGGGGGGCGCCAGCGACTTTCGCCGGGCAACGTTAGCTTCTCTTCCGATAGTCAGCTGGCATAGGGTCAACGGTGGAACTTATCCGCTAGCGAGGTCGGAGCAATAGCCGTCATGCCCATGTGGACGATCTACCATTCGCCAGGATTCCTCGACGGCCAGGAAAAACGAGACCTGGCATCTCGTATCGCCGACCACTACGAGGCTGTGGGGCTCCCACGCTTTTATGTAGTGACCGTATTCCGCGAGACGTCGCCGGAAGACATGTATGTCGGCGGCGAGCCATCGTCCGCCGCGGTTCGGATTTCAGTCGATCACATTGCGCGTCATGCCTCGGACGCTGAGTCGCGCCGCAGGAACGCTGAGTGGATCAAGGGAATGATTGCGCCGACGCTCAACAACTATCCCGACGTGCACTGGGAGTTCCACGCCGACGAGACCAGCGAACAGTTGTGGATGATCAACGGGTTATTTCCGCCGCCGGGCGGTTCCACAGCCGAAGAAACGTGGGCGAAGGATGGATTCCCATCGGCTTACAGCTGACTCGCCGGCCGTATTCGGGCGGAGGCACCCATCAGTCGACCCGGGCAACGATCCGCCGAATCGTTGCCGGAGTCGTTGTCTTCGCGGCGACGGCCGCGACACGTGTTAGTGCCAGGAACGGGACTCTCGCTGAAAACGCTGTCCTGGCAGCGAGACGACCAAGCGATGTGCGCGGATCGGCAGCGACCGCCCAGCCGTCCATTGCGTACCGGCTGACAATGTCGACGCACGCCGCTTTCTCCCCGGGTGTCGGATTTGCCGATCCCGTCACGCAAATGAGGCCGCCGCGTAGCGCCGAGTCGCGGTCGCCCGTATCGAGGATGAAGATCCTCAACTCTCCGGGATCCGGCGCGGCGATGCTCACGACACAAGTCTCAGAGCGATGCGGCCGATCAGCCCGGACACAGTGTCCGGGTTGCCGACGGAAGCAGATTCTATCGAACGGCAGCCAGCGCCCGGTCGACGGCAACGAGAATTGACCCCCAAGGAAGTTCACGCCCGGGCCGCGTGCGGGGCTCGTGCAATGGCCACACCTCATCGCCATAAACGAGGTGTACGCCACCTCCACGCAATGCCGCGAGGTGCCCCTGCCACGCTGGGTGCCGAGCATGTGCGGCATTCACGCGCGGAAAGACGATCACCGGGACGACACCCATCGACTCGTTGACCGCCGTAAGCGCCTGGTTGTCTGCTATTCCGAGCGCCAGCTTCGCGACAGTATTCGCCGTCGCCGGGGCGACGACTACGACATCGGATGTCGGATGCGGGCTGGCATCCGTCGGCAACCTCGGGTTGCTGCGCACCGGCAAGCCCGTAATATCCGCAATCCGCTCGGCTTCGCCGGATTCGCGGAACCACGCGCCAGCCACCGGCGTCAGTGTGACCGCCACCCGATAGCCCTTGGCGAGTAGCGGTTGGACGAGTTTCGGCCGAAGTTCCTCAAGGCCCCCGGCGGCGCACCCCACCACCGCGACGACGGGCGAAGAGTCCGTCATGCCACGACTCGGCAACGCTCAGCCAGGCCCGACAGCAGTTCGCTCCGACCACGGTCACGTCGGTGCATCTCGCGTAAGGCTTCGCGAGCAAGCGGACTGTGCCGCACAATGCCCGGTGAGACCTGCTCGGCTGACAACAGCAGTTCTACCGCATCGCCGTCGCGCGCCGCGAGGCTCAGCCCGCGCGCCAGGTCGACCTGGAACGACGTCGCGCGCTCGGCTGGCATGTGATCCACATTCACCCGCGGGCCGTGCTCGACAAGGAACGCAACGTCACCGAGGTCCAGGGCAACCGCCATTCGATGAAGCACGACGTTCGTCGGCCCGAAGCCCGTGTGCCACAGGTTCGCGTCCCGGCCGAGCTTGCGTGCGGCGCGGGCAGCCTGATCGAGAAAGTCACTTGAAGCCGTCCTGTCGGCCCGTCGTGCTGCTGCAACAGCGAGCCGAAGTTGAAGCATCCCGCTCAGGCTGAGCGCCACGTCGTCGGATGCTTCGATCTGCGCTCGCATCCATTCAACGGCCGTCGTGCCCAACTCGATCGCCTCCGCATACCGCCCGAGACCGAGCAGAGCGTGAGTGCCAGCTCGAGCCGCAGATCCGAGGACTAGCGGATCACCGGACGCATCCGACGCCCGTAGCGCACGCTCGGCGGCGATCCATGCCAGGTCGGTCTCGCCAAACTTCATCAAAGTCGTCGTTGCCAGGTGATGGATGCGAGCGCTGATCGCGAAGTGTTGGCCTGCGTCGCCGGCCGTGTCTGCAGTGTCCTCCAGGGCCTGCGCCGTGAGGATCAGTCCAGGCAGAGCGGCGGTGACACGGCCGAGTCTTCCCGCTTGGTAGTCATCCCAAGCAAAGGTCGCGAGTCTCCGCGCGGAAGCGATATCGGGCGGTGACGATGCCGGATGCCGAAACAGAGTGCGCGACAGCAGACGCGGCGACATGAGCGCTTCCCGCACCGCGGGCACGTCGTCATCGTGTCGATCGTCTTCGGCGAGCGCCGGCTGCCCGATTAGGTCACCCAGCGTGACCCTGAGCTCTCGAGCCAGATCGACGAGCACGTCAACACGGCGAATCTCACGCTCGCCGCGCTCGATCTTGCTCAGCCAGTCCTCGGTGCGACCCACGAGGTTCGCCAACACCGACTGCGTCAGTCCGCGACGCGCACGGTAGTGCGCGATACGCTCCCCCGTCGTCAGCTGGTCGCCGAACCCGTGCATGGTGCCGAGTTTACGAACGTCGGATGCCGAATGGTGGAGGTTCTTCGCGGCGGTGGAAACTTGCATCGCAACGAGACGAGGCGGCGCGAACTGGTGACAGGCCTATGGTCTGCGGATGCCTTGACGATTGGCATCCATCACCGCACGGCGTTTCGCGCGCTCCTCCTCGAGGTCGTAGCGGCGGCACGCCGACGCGAAAACTGTCGCCGTCACCGCATCACCGCCTGGCAGCACGGTCTCGACGCGCACGAATCGGGCGTTCCATGCGACCGCCGTTGCTTCGACTTCAACCCAGACCGGCCCGTTGCACGTGAGGAACTCGAGCAGCACCCAGACCTTGACGTGCGAGACGTCGCGCAACGGCCCGGTAATTTGCTCGGGCAGTGAGACCGGTAGCGGACGAATCAGGCCGCGTATGATCGCCGCGTCGAGCCGCGACGGATATCGGGTCTGACCGCCCACGCTCAGGCATACGCAATGGAGTCGAGCACCCAGCCGCCGGCCGCGTAGTCACGCGTCAATTCAAAGACGGCGGCGTCGCTCTGATCTTCGGTCTGAGCTGCAACATGCCAGGATGCCACCCGCGTCTCGTCGCCCAGATAGTCAAAGCCATCAGGCTCGGCGGAGGTTACGACCCAGCGCTCGCCCCAGTAGAAACGCGACGGCCTGCCGGCATCGAGCAGAAGGCGAACCGGCTCGCCCACGTGGGCAATCATGGACATCAGGGGCACCTCCGAAGAGAACAGGTGTACGAATTTAAGTCGGAATTCGACGTCGTTAAGTTAGAACATGTGGCTCGCGTTCGCAAGTCACAATGGGGCTCAGGACCGAGCGGGACCCGTCCGACTCCGGCGATAGCCGGCACCGGGGTTCCACCCTGGCCCGCCCGTTTCCGGTCCTGTTGCGGCCCTACGCGCCTGCGCTTCAAGGATCCGAGCGCGCTCGCTTCGAAGGCGCTGCGTCTCCTCTTCGAGAAGCGCCGATGCTCGCCGATTCACCTCGGCCAAGACATCCGGATACGGCTTCTTGCCGAAGTGAATGCGGGCCGCGTTGTCCATCTGCACTTCCTCGCGCAACTCATCGCCTGCCCGGCTGGCCATGAACGCAGCGAAGCGCTCGGACTCCCGTTGCGCTCGCCTGTCGATCAACTCGATGAGTCGCTGCGCATCGCGCAGCGCGGCCTCGCTGGTTAACTCGGCAGGAGCATCCGTCGCAGCTCGATGGACCGCGAGCGACTCGGCCTTGAGCGCACGCACAACGGCATCTCGGCGGCGACTCACAAAGAAATCGAATGCGGCGACTTCGTTCGCCTCCACCTCCGCCCGGGTGCTGCGACGCAGCGGCCTCGGAGGAAGCCCCAGCTCGCGCCTCCGCTTCTCGCGGGCGCGGTACTCACGCTGATAGGCGGCGTACGCATCGCGGTCGGCCGAGCGCCGCCGCCGTTCCGACTCGCGCTTCTGCGCAGCGATCTTCTCCCGGTTCTCCGGGCGAGCTCGGTATTCGCGCTGGGCTTGTCGGCGCTGCTCGGCCTCCGCCGCATATCGCTCGCGATCGCGCGCTCTACGCGCTTCCCGATTCCGCTCCCGGCTCGCGGCCTTGATCTGCTTCACGCGATCCGGGTTGGCCTCGACCCAGGCTTTCGCTCTGGCCTTCGCCGGTTCTGGATCGTCGTGGTAATTCGCCCGCTTCTTGGCGTTGGCAAGATCTCGCGCGGCCAGCCGCGCCCGATGTCTCTGCTCGATTTCGCGGCGCCGGGCGGCGAGGTTCTCAGCGTTTTCGACTCGATTCCGCACCTTGCGTTCGATGACGTCTGGACGAAGGTTGTAATCGCGATTCTGCTGGAGTCGCTTCTCGCGATGCTCCGCGTTGTAACGGGCGATCCACGCCTTCCCCGCCGGACTGCGCCGCCAACGTTCCTTCGCCGCCCTCCTGCTCGCTCGCGCCGCCTCATCGCCTGCGTCCGATCGATCGCGTTCATCGCCAGAGTCTCCAGTTCTCACCGCGGCACCTCCGAAGATGCGTGGGGATTCTGCACATCGAGCGTCGCCGGGAAGTGGCCTCTCGCGAGGTCTGCCATCCTGGCGAGGTGACCGAGATCAATGAACTTGAATCGGATGCTTCGCAGGTGCTGCTTCGCCACGCGAGAGTTGCCGCGCGAACGTTCGCTGCGGCCGGAATCTCCAGTGCCGCTGGCGTGGAGACGGCGGCCATGAAGGTTGACCTCGTTCAGTTCGATGCGGTGCTCGACCTTGTCATGGAGGCCGCTTGTGATCAGCTGCGGGATGCCATCCTGAGCGCACACCCCACCCGCCAGGCATCCGAAGCCGACGCGATCGCACTGGATTTTCTTGCATCGTGGGGCAAATCCGTCGCGGCGGAAGGTCCGCTGATCGCACGCGGCGACGACGCGGCGCTCGCACAGCTCGAGGCCGATCGCGGACACCTTCTCGCCCGTCTTCTCGCGCAGGCCGCTGGCGAGTAGGGCTTCGGCCGTCACAACGGCGGTCATGACAGCGACGTCGCGGTGCGGTTAGTCCCTGGCACTCGCACCGGCCAGCTGGTCACCCGAACCGCGGCCGGCTCGACTTCGGGCCGCGGCGCGCGCACTGCGCGCGCGGGCACGTGTCGAAGGGAGGGTGCGACCGCGTCAGCCACGATCTCGGTGTCGTCGCGGAGGCGCCCGCTCTTGGCATCCGTCACGTGGCGGAACTTGAGGTCCCCGGTGACGATAGCCATGTCGCCCTTCGCGGGGCTGTCGCACACGTTCTGGCCGATACGACCAAACGCGATGACGTGGTGCACGTCGGTGTCCCCGTCGATCCACTCGCCGTCCTGCCGCTTGCGATCACTGACTTGGACGATGAATCTCGTGAATTTTGTTCCGCTGGACGATTCGCCCGGCATCGGGTCGGCGGCGAGGCTGCCCTCGATCGCCAGGTGAACTCGAGTACTCATCCGTCTCCGCCTTTCGCAACGGGTGACCCCTGAGCAGGAATCGCTCTTACTTGCACGTTGCACAGACGGAGCGAAAGTCGCGCGCAGAACGCGCGCACGGCGTCAGGGGGTCGCCGCCATCGAGGTGATTCGCTGACGCGCCATGTGCAGGCTGTGACGCGGCGGATGCCTCCTTCACTGGGGGTCGCCTCGTTCCTGACGCAGCCCGTAGACAGTGGATGGCTGATCTGAGGGGGAACTAGACGTGAGCGGTCCGAGAGACTGGTCGCCAGCTGGCTACTGGGACGAGAGTCCGGCGCGCACGAGCCGTCCGGTGTACACCCTGACCCGAGTCAGGCCGCGACCGCTGAATGGCCTCGTCTCTGTGCTGCTCGGACTGATCGCGACAGCGCTTCCTCTGCTCGCGGTTTCCAGGCCGGGCTACACCGGGTGGGTCATCACCACCGCTGGCATCTCCGCTGTCGCCCTCGCCGTGCGGTACCGGCACGCGGGCGGTGGGCTCTTCCTATCGGCCGTGGGCGGCACTCTCGGCGTCGTCGGCACAATCCTGTGCCTCTGGTCGCTTGCCGCCTTCTATCTGCCCGGTCACGTGCCGACCATGCCGAACCTGCAGACCGCAAACGCAGCATCCGCACCAGCGATACCTGTCGCGCTACCGCCGAGTCCAGTCAATCCCGCGCCCGCGGCTAGGGTCGTCGCTCCGTTCGACGGTGCCGACGTCGACCCGACGAACCAGCTTCACGCGAACCTTGTGCACGTCGCGATCGAGTTCGGCGCGGTTCTGCAATACGACAAGGCGCACGGGATGCTTCCCTCCGTGCTCAGCGTCGAGCCTGACGGCACCGTCGTGTCGCCCGGTGCGACATACGCCAAGATCGCGCCGTACATGTCGGTCGAGTACGGCGTCACGCCGGGCTCCTACACGTTCACCGTGCGCGACACCGTCAGCGGGATGGCGGTCGGCGTCGACCCGGACGCGAACAAAGTGGTCGACCGATAGGCATCGCCAGGCCGCATACGGGACCGCTCAGTACCCGTAGCTCGAGCTGATGGCGTGCGCCGCTTGAAATGTGGCAACGATCAGTATGACGCCGATCAGCCATCCCAACACCGCGAGTCCGTTCAGAACGAGACCCCAAATGGCGAACGTCTTCCCTGACGGTTCTCGCTGGAGACCAAGTCCCGACAGGATCAGGCCGACCACCGGGACGATGAGCGTCCAGCCGAACCCGAACGACACGAACCCGAGCACGAAGCCGGAGATCGAGCGGCCCTTCGGACGCGTCTGCACAATGACAGTCGGCGGGTAGCAGTAGTACTGCTGCTGCGTGTACCGGTCGGACAACGTAGTCCCCCTCTCATAGATCCGCATTGACGCGACCTGCTTCACTCTCGGTTGCGCCCCGCGCACGGACCCCGTCGTCGGCTTCCTCCGGTGAGACTCCCCGACCGGCCGCTACCGCACAAGACGCCACTTCGGGCGGCAGAGTGGGTACGGTCAAGTCGACCTGCAGGACATTGCTGACGCCGCATTTCCCACCTCCCAATTGGGCGCCGCCATGAGGTGGACTACGAACGTCGCCGTCACCCTCCAATAGCATCCGAGAAGGGTGCTGTTGCACGTATCGCCCGCTCGATAGCGTCGGCGACCTTCGTCTGTGCCACAAGAACCTCGACGCGGTGATCGCCGGACTTGAGCATTGAGCGCTTGAAGCCCGCCGCAATCACGACAGGCTTCCAATGCGGAAGTTATCTAGGGACTGAGAATGACGGCAAGCGCCAACTGGCGGTCACGAGGCTCAAGTTGCGCAACCAGGCCGAGCGCGTAATTCGCTGCAGATTCGTGTCCGATCTGTTGGGCGATCTGGGAAAACATCAGCCGAAATCCCCGTTCAAATGCCTCACCCCATAAAGCCCCCGCTTCGCGATGCCCCGCATCGACGACGAAGACAAGGGAAGATGGCCCCAGCCAGGGCTGGAGCAGAAGGCGATGCAGCAGGTTGGTGTGATTGTCGAGCACGGCCGATGGGCTTCCAGCCACATCCGCGAGGTATTTAAAGGCGATTGCGGTCCAGCCTGCGAGCTGATCCGGTAGCGCGACGACTGCGCCCATCGCGTGCACGACGAAGTCAACTTTCTCAAGCGCATTGTCCGGGCCGCCGTGGAGAATCCATGCTGCGAGACCCTCGGGCGCCATCTGATCGATCTGACTTACCTCGTCAATGACGGCATTTCGATACGCGACGCCGATCGTCCAGTTATGGATCAGTTCAGCATCAAGCTGATTGGCCTCCCCGGACGGAATGGTGCCATCGCGGCGCAGGTACTCAACGAGCGCCGGCGTCCCAAATGTGTCGGCGCCCATTTCGCGAGCAACCGCACGAGTCGCGGCGTCGTCGCACCACAGTGGGCGGTCAGTCTTTACGGCGAGATCCAGGGATGCCAGCCATATCCCGTCCGCGCCGCCACCAATATGCTCGGCGAAACTAGTGACGTAAGGCCAACCGGACTGCCGGCTGGATCGCAGGAAGAGGCTGACGAGGCGGACGGCCGTCCTCCGTTGCTGGTCATGCTCGATTGGGTCAGCTAGAGCAAAGGTCGCGGCACGATCCGCCGTACTCGAGAAGAAGGTGCCCCCTGGGGCGCGGTTGAATGCCTCCCGTGCCGCCACAGCGTCGAGCATCTGTTCCGAGGCGGTAGTCAACTCAGGCAACTTCGCAATAAGCAAATCGGCGTTAGCCTCCCGGAGCAGTGCCAGCGTGAAGAGTGCTGTCACGTCCACGACGGCGCCGAGACTTAGCGCCAAAGCGATGGCTTGAAACTCATCGTCAGGCCTCAAAGAACCGGCGTATCGGGGGGACTTATGTCGAATATTGAGAAGCTCCGCTACGTGTTTGCCGGCCGGGCGGGCCGCAAAGCCGATGGGGAGAGTACCTTTTGTGATGCCTTCGTCGAGAGGTTTGAGAGTCTTCTCGCGCGTACCGACGGCCTCGTCGAGGGCCGCAATGATCGCGGTGGCGTCCGCACCCTCTTCGATAGTTAGCGCGCGTACCGGACTCTGCCCCGGATAGTCGCGCTCAAACCGCTGTAGCAACGCATTGAAGTTCAGCTCCTCCACGGGCTCCGTGATCGGAGCAGACAGTAACGCGCCGAGTGCCATGTTGCGCACGTCAGAGTTCTCAGCGAAGCCGTTCGCGACCTCGAAGAACTCGCGGAGCGTCGCCATTTCGCTGCCGTGGAGGCGAAACATCTCAAGCCACGTCATCGCCTCGTCCGGGATCCGGGGCCTCGGGCCCGGCTTTCCGACCTTCCAGTCGAGATAGGCCTGGTCAACGTCGCCGGAATTGCGTCTGATCCGCACCACCGCCCACTGTGCCGAGGTAGATGACGGATCTAGGCGAAGGAGCATTTGCGCGCTGGCAAGCGCGGTAGTCCAGTCTCCTATCGAGCTTGCCGCCTCCACCTGGACTCGATAAGCGCCGGCCCTGTTACCCCACGACGCGCCTCCCGCATCGAGTGCCTTAGTTGCACGGTCGATGGCCAAGCGACTCTCGCGCTCAAGTAAGTGTGTATGAGCAGCCTTCAGCCACAGTTCCGGATCCACCCATGCCGCAGCCGCTTGTTCGGCAACAAATATGACGTCCCGCCGTCGGCCTGACTTTTCAAAGAAGGTGATGAGCGAGAAGGCGATCGTAGGTCTTTCGATGGCGCGTGCTTTGGCCCGCGCTTCGGCCCCTGGCGTTCCCGCATAGAGCCCCGCGGCAATCTCAAGCTCTTCAGCGGTTTCAGGGTTGTCAGCGCGAAGCTCGTCGATAAAGGGATGCACGACGCCCCGTGACGCCAAACGGAAGGCAAGCTGAGCCTTCTGGCTCCAGTCGTCTACAGCGTCTATCGCACGGGCGAGCAGTTCATTAGCACCGTCCTGGTCGTTCAATGCTTCTGCCTCGAACGACGCAACTTGTAGGCGAATCCACTCAGGCGTGCTCTCGTCGACCAGGTCCTTCGCACCGGGTACGTTCCCGAGCAGACCCATCGCTACAATCGCTTCGCGTCGAACGTCCGGATGCATAGCCTCCTCCGGAGTCGCCTCGGGCGGTCGCGCGAGGGAAAAGGCCAGCTCGATGTCGGCCAGCATTACCGCGGCCTTCACAGCCTTCGCGACAGCAGTGCCAGCTGTGAGTCCCCAGCGTCGGCGCGCATTCCGAATCTCGAGGGCGAGAGACAGTGCCGAAGTTAGGTCCGGCGCATGCGATCCGTGATGGTATCCGCTACGGCGGATGTATGCCTCAACGGCATTGATACCCGCGCCACCGAAGGATTCCTCGCGATACGCCGTGGTGCCGTAATGGATCGCCTCATCGAAGTTGCGCAGATCCGCCAAGCAATCGACGATCAAGGCTGCCCGCAGGCTCGCCTGCATCTGAGATCTTGTGTCCCATTCTCGCAGGTATTCAATTCGGTCTTCGAGTCGGCCGGTCGTGAGCGCCGCCAAAAGTGGATGCGTCACAATATCGGCGACCGAGGCGAGCTTCTCCTGGTCGGTCTTGGAGGACTCGACCAACAGGAGTCGCGCGCGCCAATATTCTGTCGGCGCCGCACCAGCCGAGACCGCGGCCTGAAACCAGTGCCGCGCCGCAGCCGCTGCGCCGATCTCCACTGACAGTTCGCCAAGCCATCCGAGCAGAGATCCCTCGAATGGTAACCACTCGGGTCGGGCAGCAGTCCATGCGGATAGTTGCTCGCTTCGATTCGGGGAGTTGACAAGCAGGTGGAGAAGCTTGTCGACCGGATCGCCGAGGACGCGGCGTAGCACCGAAAGGTCCGCTGCGAGAGGCGGTGAGATTCTGGCCAAGTTGGCTTGCCACAACGGCTCGCGCGCCCCGCCATCCAGAGTGAGCGCGGCGAAACCGCTCGTCATCTCGTCTCGAATGCCGAGGTCTCGCTCAGCTTGTTCAGATGCACCCAGATACGCCGTGCGGCTCAGTTCGAAAAGCTTGTCGCTCGAGAGCCGAGAGCCATCCGCGTGGATAGCTCTCACGGTTGCCAAACGGTGCTTGGCCCGGACGATGTCGCCTGGTTTCCGCCGCTTGACCGCCGCCCTTACCGCTCGCTCGCGCAAGACAGCTCGCAGCGCCGTTGCCGACACTGCGTATCCATCTTCGGCCGCGGTCACTTGTACCTGGTGCGCGACTCTCCAGGTGAACGAGAGTTTGCGGAGCAGCCGACCAACTAGCTCCAAGAGCTTGCCAAGCAGCGTGTCCATCATGGCTCCGCTAAATGGGTCTGACATCGATTCGAACTGCTTCCCGAGCGCTCACGATTGCACCTTTACACATACCCGCGCCGCGAGGGCGCTCCGACCGATACTGAATCTGACGATTCATCACGCGCGCAGTCTCGCACGCACCAACGTCATTGCGGGCGATCGAGGTCGCGGTGGCGCCCTCGCCGGGGCGCGGATCGCGTCGCCGGTGGATGCTTACGCGAGCGACGAAGTCAATGCCTAAATCAGGCAGGACCCAGGTCAACCCTGCATGCGGCAAGCGCGGGATCGCTGTGTCAATCCACGACGTGGCATTGCCACCTGCGATCAGCACAATGCACGCAGGCACCACGGGGTGGAAGTGCGCGCCGTTTGCGCGCCGGAACCGCATCGACTGGTGCAAGTAATAAGTGTGAGAGGCGGAATAGCCAGATGGAAACGCGGCGAGCACGCCCAAGGCGTGAGGCAGGCGATCGCCTATGCCTTCGGGGGCGTGTGCGACTCCACCCTGACTGCGCGCACAGCTGAAGGCGTGCTCGCCGCAGCGGACTATGCCGATGCCGTGATGACCCGGTACGTCGTCGAGCACGGCACGATCCGTGACGATCTTCTCACCCGCCCGCAGCTGCTCGATTGGATCGACGGGAACGACCCGTTGACAGGAGAACCGCGAGGCACGCGCTTTGAATCGCCAACAGCCGACCTGATCCTCGACGCCACGATCAACGCGCCGAAGTCGTTCTCCATCGCCGCGATGCTCGACCGGGAACTCGCCGCCGCCTACGAGGATCTGCAAGACCGCCTCCGCGACCGGATCATCAAGCTGTGGCAGGTCGAACTCAACTCCCGGCGCGGTCACGCCGGCGCAATCCGCGAAGACCTCGCACGCATCGAAGTCGTCGAGCTCAAGCACGAGCGCTCACGGTCGCTCGACCCGCATAAGCACCGCCACCTGTGGCTCAACGTCAAAGTCCAGGGCGAAGACGGCAGGTGGTCCAACCTCGACACTCGAGTGGCGCTGCGCTTCCAGAACGTCATCAACGCCGAAGGCGACCTCGCCGCCCGCACCGACCCCGCCTGGCTCACGGCCCTCGCCGCCAAAGGCTTCACACTCAACGATGACGGCGAGATCGAGCAGCTGGCGCACCTTGTGCGTCCGCTCTCGAAGCGCGCCGCGCAGATCGAAGCGAACAAGGCCGAGCGAACCCGTTGGTGGAAAGAGCGCCACCCCGGGCAAGAGCCATCACGAACCGTGCTCGACCAGATCGACCGGTGGGCTTGGGCCGCTCGCCGCCCCGACAAGCCGGGCCGGCTCGACGAAGACGAATGGGCCGCCCGCATCCGCCGCGAACTCACCGAAGCAGACCGTGGGCTCAACAAGGCGCGGCCTGCTGCCGGCATCCGTCAGCTGGCTATCGCCGACCTCGATCTCGACCTGCTTGCCGCGAAGGCGATCGTCGACGCCGACGCTCGCTCGACGGGCACAGGCGGACGCTTCAGCATCATGGATGTCCGCGCTGGCGCCATCCGTGCGGTGGCGGCATCCGGCACCGTCGCCGACCGGGTCGAGCTCGACGCGCTGCTCAGCGCGGTCGTCAGGAGCGCGGTGAAGACGCACACCGTCACCCTGCTGAGCGAGCCCGACATTCCCGCCCACGTCAAGCGACTCATGGGGACCAACACTGCGGTCCTCAAGGCGACGCTCGCGCGCCGCGTCGAGGCGCTGTCGACTCCGGGCATCCCGCTCAACCTCGAATCAATCCGGCTGATCGCCGGCGTGCTCGACCCCGCTCGCGCCCTCGACCTGAACCAAGCCGACGCCGCGTCAGCGATCGCGGGCACGGCGCGGAGCGTCGCGATCTCCGGGCCGGCGGGCACCGGCAAGACGACGATGCTCAAGGTGGCGATCGCTGCGCTGCGCCGCCAGGGGCGCAATACGATCATCGTGGCGCCGACGAAGAAGGCCGCCGCGGTCGCCGGGCGCGAGACTGGCAGCGCCTCGTCGTCGCTGCACCAGCTGCTGCACGACTACGGGTGGCGCTGGGCGGCCGATGAGGCAGGTGCGACCAAGTGGACGCGCCTGCAGCCCGGCGACACCGACCCGCAGTCGGGCGCGGTCTACGGCGGCCCGACGATCGCGATTCGCCCGACCGACCGCATCGTCGTCGATGAAGCCGGAATGCTCGATCTCGAGGCGGCATCCGCTCTCGTCGACGTCCTCGAGCAAACCGGTGCCGGAGTTGCCGTCGTCGGCGACGAACTTCAGGCGCTGCCCGTCGGGCACTCCGGAGCGATGGCGCTCTTCTGGAGCCGCGCGGCCAACCAGGTCGAGCTGTCGACGATCCACCGCTACAGCGACCCCACGTGGGCGGATCTCACCATGCGGCTGCGCGACCCGCGCGGCGCCGACGAAGCCGCGGCGGTCGCGAAGGAGCTCGTCACAACCGGGCACGTGAAGCTGGCCAACAACGACGTTGAAGCGCAGCAAGCGATGACGGATGCCTGGTTCGAAAGTCGCCGCCGCGGCGAGAGCCTCGCTCTGGTCGCCGCGACGCACAGCGAAGCGCAAGTCATCAGCGAAGCGATTCAGATGCGCCGTCTCGAGACGGGCGAGCTTCGCGCCGAGCATTCGACGGCCGGCCAGGGCGGGCAGGCCATCTTCATTGGCGACGTGGTCCAGACCCGTCGCAACGACCGCACGTCCGATGTTCAGAACCGCCAGAACTGGGTGGTCAAGGCAATCAGTCGCGACCACGTGACACTGGCGTCCACCTCGGACTCACTCGAACCGCGCAAGATCACACACGACTACGCGGCGGCCCACCTTCACCTCGGCTACGCGACCACGGCGCACGGCATCCAGGGCGAGACGACGGACCGGTCCCTCGTAGGTCCTGGCGTCGATGCAGCCGGCCTATACGTCGGACTCACCCGAGGCAAGCGCGACAACACAGTCGTCCTAGTGGCGCCGAGCGGGGCGTCTGCCCGCGCGCAGCTCGCTGAGATGATGCAGCGACAAGTCATCGAGGAGACGATGGATAAATCGCGTGCGGCGGCGCAGAACGAGCTCAGCCGTGCGGCGAGGGCGCATCAGGGAAGCGAGCCGACCGTTCTTCCGACAAGAGGTAATGGCGGCCTCAGCCTTCGATAGACGCGCGACCGATGCCGGGACCAGGCGCCAACCCGGTCGCGCGAAGTTCCCGTCCGAGCGCGTTGGCGCCGTCGAGAGTGCCGTCGTGGGAGCCGCACCGAAAGAGCGCGACGCCGAGCTGGTCGGCGCGCTGCTGGGCTATTGGACGGATCCCTCCACGCATGAAGAAAAAAGGGGCGTGCGGCCGTCAGCGGCCGCAGCCAATGCGGCACGTTCGACGAGGTCGACGTCGGTGTTCCCGCGACGGTTGTCGACCCGTGCGACGTAGCCGTCGCCGTACAGGTCGCATCACAGCGGCGCGTTACCCGTCGCTTGGACGACGTCAGCGGCGCCGAGCTAGACCATCCACTCTCGACAGATGTCAGCTGCGCCTTCGTCAAATGCGCCGCATGGCGCTGGCCGGAAGGGCTCGAGATCCACAAGCCAAGTTTGCACGGTACGCATGACTCTGATCACGGCACACCCAACCCGATGTCGCATTCTTGGCGCCGCTCGGAAGAGAATCGATGAGATTGGCTCTACCGGCTGGAGACGTGTTACTCGCATGGCCCGTCGAGCGCTGGGAGATTCGTGGGCCAAGGAAGAGACGGTCGTCCGTACCAGGACAACAGGTTCGCACAGTTTTTTGGTGCGTCGGCGTCGGCATGCGGCCGGCACGGTTCTGGTGGCGAAGTTCGCGGTGAACGGTGCTTCGGTATACGAGAGCAGCAGATCGAGCTCGGGGTGTCCGCTTGCGGCCGAGCGTCCCCGGCGTCGGAGTCGCGCTTCCGGGCGGCTGCGTGGTGGTTGAATCGCGAGAGTGACCAACGTTGACTTGACCCGGCTCCCGACCGGCGAAATGGGGTGGGCGCGCTTTGTCGAGTGGGCGACTGCCTCGGACGACCGCGTTGAGAGGTATTTCCTCGAGCTGAAGTCCGATGTTGATCTGAACGTGAAAAAGGATCGACACAAGGTCGCGAAGTGGGTGCTTGGGGCAGCCAACCGCGATCCGGCGCGAGCTGCGAAGCGTTTCGGTGGTTGCGCGCTGATGCTGCTGGGCGTCTCAAAGGGAGCCACCACCGGCATTCCCGGCTTCGAGGCGAAGGACCTGGCGAGGGAGGTCCAGAAGTTCACTGGCGCTGACGGCCCGGAGTGGGACTTCGAACGCATTCCTGTCGATGAGAGCCGGGATGTTGTTGTGATCGTCGTCGAGCCGCCGACGGGTCGCATTTGGCCCTGCCTCGCCGACGGCGAGGGACTGGTCAACGGTGACGTCTACCTGCGTGGTGATGGCGAGACGCACAAGGCGACCGGGGCGGAGCTTCAGGCGATGCTCGCGCGTACCGCAGTGAAGACACGGATTCCCGAGGTGCGTGTCGAACTGATGGGTCCAGTCAATGTCATCCGAGCGGATAGCGGGTTGCTCTCCGAGTGGATCGGCCGGCAGGCGGATGAGTATCTGGCCCGGATCTCTGCCCCGGCTTCGTCGCCTTTCGGTGGCATCCTGAGCACGGTCGGTTCTCTGGAGCGTCGGACGAAGGAAGAGTTCGAAGGGCAGGTGGCGCGTTGGCGCGAGCGGGCTTCTGCGGATCCCTTCGCGGGTATCGCCGGCATGGCAGCATCCCTCGGCGCCGGGATTCGCCTGCGGGTCACCAACTCCAAGGTCTTCCTGCGCGATGTGCGCGTCGATATTGCATTCGATGGGGAGATCCGCGCGCTGGAATGGCTCGACCGCGACGATGCGTCGACCGAGGTGTTTCCTGATCGGCCGCGCAAGTGGGGTACCGACAGCTACGACTTGGCGAGCCTGTCAATAGCTGCCAATGTCGCCCGGATCGCACGTGATATGGACGGGGTTCCTCGGATCGTGAATGAGCGCCCGGCGAAGCTGTCGATGTCGATGGCGGTACTTCGGCCAGATGAGGACTATCAGAGCGAGGACGACGAGGTCGTACTCGCGATTATCGGTGATGGAGCCCTCCCGGAACACGTCACGGCGCGATGGCGGCTGACGGCGGGGGACATCGATGATGTCCTCGAAGGCGAGGTTGAAGTTCCGGGTGTCTTCTTCGATTGGGTCGAGCCTCTGCGCGATTTGCTTGTCGACTAGTCAGCCGACCGATGGGCCCTGTCTCTGCTGTACAACGGGGCGGCGGTGTCGGAAGGCAGGCACAAGTTGACTGCGGCTGAGGGTGCTCTGCCTGTCTATCGTGGTTACGCGCGGCGCTCGGTAATGGCGAGGTCGCGAGTTGCGGGTGAGAACTTCCCGAAGGTGCCCAGCGCTGAAGCGTTCAGCGACTGACGAACATCCGCGGGCCGGTTCACGGAGTCCGCGGTGCTGCGATCCAATGGGCCGCCACGCGTCAGATCACTCCTCTTCCGGGACAGGGTCAAGGACATGCAGGTGGGAGATGCCGGCTTGATTCACGCAATCTTCAGCGAGCTGGTAAACCTGCCCGTGAAAGTCGCGAGCTGATTCCGAGGCGATCAGAGTCGTGCGCACGGGCGAAAAGATGCGGAGCGCTCTCGCCGTGCTATCAAAGGCGTTTCCCTGTGCGTCATTCTCGAGGAACCGGAGGTCGCCAATGCCTGACCATTCGATCCCGACCCGCACGTCGTACTCGCTGAGGTCCGATACCGATGAGGCGGCACGCACGAGAGCCGAGAAGTCCGCGACCGCGCATTCGATGCCCCGCGCTTCGACCTCGTGCCCGCCAAAGTATTCGGTTGCGGTCTTGCGGTGACCGCCGACTGCGGCGACGAGGCTCACCGATCCGTCGTGGTGGACGCTTGCTCGTGCTTCCTGCCAGTTGGCTTCTCCGGTCGGAGCGGTGTCTGCGACCCACCTCCGCAAGCCGGTACGCGGGTTGAGAATCTCGATCTTTTCGAGCGGATGTACTCCGACGTTGCGCGAGTAGGTGAGGGCGATCTTCTGGGCGTCGCGATAGATCCGCCGTGCGTCGTCGCGTGACAGGCGGTGGGAAACGTTGGGGATGCGCGGGGTGGCGACGGCAACGAATAGCGCGTGCGCACTGGTGTCGTGATAGCCAGCCGCTTCGGCGTATAGCGAGTCAGTGGCCTGGGTGACGTGCAGTCTCTCGTCGAAGCGCGCCCGATACATGGCCTCGATCTGTCGCTCCTTCATCCAAGCGGTGTCGGCGTCGTTGCGGATCGGAGCTCCGAAGAGATCGTTCTTGTAGATCAGATGAGGACCGTCGATGCTGGGCGGAACAACGACAGCGACCGCGTGTGGGTCTTCGCCGAGGCGGTGGATCTCGAGCCCGAAGATCGGTGGGGAGATCGCAGTCACTGCTGCGCTCCGATACGCCCGCTCATGGATTTCGGTGAACTCGCCGGCGTCGATGCGTTCAGTCGCCGCTTTCTGACTCTCGCGAACCCCGTAGATGATCACGCCGCCGCCGCTGTTGGCCATGGCTGCCACGTCCTTGGGCACGTCCGTCTGCGAGATCCCGCTGACGGGCGGGAGTTCGGACTTCCAGTCCAGGTCGTGAGTTTCAACGACCTGGGCCGATACGGCGGCATCAAGGACGTCATTGGTTAGCGGCCCAGGGGGCAGCCCCAGTGCGCGATGCAGTGCTGTAAAGCTCACGTCGAAACAATACGGCTGACGGGTGGCCTCGCTGTCGACCATTCCCCATATGCCCATATGGGATGCCCCTCCTGACGCCAAATTCCTGGGTAGATGATTCGGTGCTGTGGGGCTCACGCGCGGGAAGTGGGCCACTCCCCGGTTTCACGCAGCAACGAGGCAATCAGCCCCGAAAACGGTCGTCGTATGTCGCGCCTTCCCACCCTGGTAGGTTCTCGTTCAACCAATGGCGGCGTTCCGGCACCAGAGTCCCTTCGCGCGCCCTCACGCGCTGCTTCTTCAGCCATTCGCCGAGAGCGAATGTCTGCCGATCCGATGGCGTGCGTGTCGGCGACGCTCTGTGCTCCTCGGTGAAAGCGACGACGCACCGCGCCTGCTCCTCCCACTCTGCAAACACGGGGTCGGATGCTCCCCGCTGACCCGCGCAGGTACTGGACGAGTTCGCCGCCGATGCGCGGGCGCGAAGACAACGCACCTGCTCGCAATTCAGCAATTTCACCATGCCGTCTTTATGTGCGGCACTGCCCTGGTGAGCGCCGCGGACCGACAGCTTAGTTCGGCAGTGAGCATCGCGCTTATGCGCGGATAGTGCGCTCCGGCAGCCTCCGGCGGAGACTCCGCCTGAGCACACGGAGGAGGACGCCGTTCAGCCGCGCCTCATCGCGCGGCGGTTCGGCGGCTAGAAAGTGAGGCAGCCGCGGCCCAGAAGATGGCGCCTTCCGGGCCGCCGCCGAGTTGTCAGAACGTCGGCAGATCCAAGAGGTTGTTCGTCCACTTGCCGTCGGCGTGGGTGCGCAGATACGCCTGCCCGACAGTCGGGTGGACGACACCCACCTGGACGCGGTTCGCGCCGGAACCGACGAAGGCCTTTCCGCCCTCGGAATCGATCCAGGTGACAAGCGATAGCTTGTCGTTCTCGCCGACCTTTCCGTCTTCGATGCCTTTCCACTTGTAGCGGACGATCGTCTCGTGCGTCTTAACCGTGCTGCCATAGCGGACGTGCGTGATTTCGATACTCATGCGTGCTCCTCGGGTTCGGGCGGGTGCGGCAGTCGAGCGCCGCAGTCGATAGCCTTCCGTGACCTACCGACATCGAGTCGATATGAGGCGCCGGGCACGGGAGTGGTCAGCACATGCGCAGTCGGCAGCCTCGGTCCTGGCGCGCACCAGCGGGGAACCAGTCCTGGGCGAAATGCACGATGGCGGCATGCAGGCGGAGCACCATGCGTACACGTGGATCCTCGCGGCCAGCACTGGGGATGCTCGTTCGCAGGGGTTGCCCCGGTCTCCAACGTGTAGATGCCGAGCGCGAGTGAACTGGTGCGGAAGGATCGTGCCTGTATCGGTACTTCGGCGGCGGGGACAGTCTTGAGAAACTATCGCAATCTTTCTGATCACGACTTCGAGCTGCTGGTTGCCGATCTTCTGCGCGCCGAGTCGGGCCATCAGTATGAGGTCTTCGCCCGCGGCCCTGACCTCGGTGTCGATCTCCGCCGATTGGACGCGGATGAGCGTCTCCACATTGTCCAGTGCAAGCAGATGGCAGACAGCACGTTTCCGCAGCTGAACGCCGCCGCGAGATCCGAGGCGGCCAAGGTCGCGCGGCTACTCCCTAGTCCGGATAGCTACAGATTGGTGACGTCGCGCCGCCTCACCGCCGGCAACAAGCACACCTTGCGTGCCACTCTCTCCCCGTGGATCGCGCGCGACGACCAGATTCTCGGGGAAGACGACCTGGAGCTCCTGCTGAATCAGCACCCCGAGGTGGAGCGCGCGCATCTCAAGCTCTGGCTCAGCAGTCGGGCGCAGTTGGAACAAGTCATCCACTCCGGAACGTGGCAGCGCAGCCGGGCGCTGCTGGAGGACATTCGACGAGACCTGCCGCTCCTCGTAGACACCGGCGCCTTCAACACGGCCCACGACCGTCTGAACACAGAACGCGTCCTCGTTATCTCCGGGCCGCCGGGAATCGGAAAGACCACGCTCGCGCGAATGCTTGTGGCCGACGCCGTCGCCGCCGGCTACGAGCCCGTGGAACTGTCCTCCGACGTGAGTGAGGGATTCGAGGTCCTCGACACGACGCGCAAGCAGATCTTCGTCTACGACGACTTCCTCGGCTCCAACTTCCTTCACTCGCGCCTGACGAAAAACGAAGACAGGCGCCTGGCCTCCTTCATGCGCTCCTGCCGCGCCTCGGCGAACTCGTTGTTCATCCTTACGACTCGCGAGCACATCCTGAACCAGGCCCTCTCCTGGTATGAGGCACTCGACGCCGCGGAAGTCCCGATTCACACGCTGCTGCTCGAACTCAGCGCTTATACGCGCTACGAACGAGCACAAATCCTCTACAACCACCTCTGGTTCTCGCCTTTGCGCGCACGAGGGGAGTTGACGTCTCTTGTCGCCGACTCCGCGTACCTTCGCATCGTCGATCACCCCAACTACACCCCACGCCTCATCGAGCACATCGCCCGCGCGACAGAGGAGTCCGCTGAACAAGAGACGACTCTGGACCGGGCAATAGAGCTGCTTGACCACCCGGACAGGATCTGGGCTCACGCGTTCGAACACGAACTTGACGCCGACTGCCGGGACATCGTCCTCCTCGTCAGCTCCTTTCCTTACTCCGTGCACCCGTCCGAACTCGAGCCCGCGCTGCAGCGTCTAGCGACGAGCCGAGGTCGAGAACTGGCACACGGAGCGCTGCATTCTGCGCTGCGAGTTCTCGATGATGCGTTCCTCGAATCCCACAAGGACGAGTACGCCCCGGCGGTGTCCGTCTCATTGATCAACCCATCCGTGGCGGACTTCGCTGCCTCGTGGCTGCGCCAGAACCCTCGCGACGCGTTGCTCTTGATTAACGAGACAACATACTTCGAACAGCTCGACTGGCTTCGCGCGGCGGTCATGCTCGCCGCGGAGCCGGCGCAACGCGTAGCACTCGAATCCGCGCTGTGCGCGGCCATCGTGCGCTGCTTCTCGATTCACCCAGCCGATGGTGAGCGCTTCCGGCCGAACCGACGCGCAGTCCACTTCTGGCGCATCAGCCCGGAGGTGCGAGTTCAGTTCGCCGTCATGGTCGGCCGGGAACTCAGTACTCCGAATCCGACCTACGACACGTGGTTGAAGCAGATGTGGCAGGCGGCCGTAAAGCGGTGGCAGAGCGGAACGGTCGGCGACATGGAAGTGGCTCTCGAACTCTTGGCCGAAGTCCCCGAGCGTGACCGTGAGATCGCCGCTGCCGCCGATGCGCTTGTCTACGCGGCCGATTCAGCAGACGACTGGCGCTCCATCGGCGACTGCCTTGAGGACGAGCCAGGACTCATCACGACACCGCGGGAAACGATCGCTGCGCTGTTCGAAACGTGGGTGAACTACAAGCTAATGGTGCCAGATGAGATTCTGGACGAGGACGTCTTCGCCGAGTTGGAGACGCTCGCCGAGGATCTCGGGGTCGACTGCTCGGGTTCACTCTGGGCGGAGGCGCACGATGAGATCCTCCGTCGGCCAGACATCGAGGACACCTACATCCCGCCGCACCCGATGACCCGTACGGAGCAGTCGGACGCTGCCCGCATCGATGTGCTTTTCGCCCACTTTGACCTCTTGTGATGTCGTCTATGCGTCCGTGCGCCGCCGCGCGCATCGTCCAGCGATCTCTAGCCTCGCCGCCCAAGTCGAAGAGCGGCACAGGTAAATCGCGATCCGCGGAGGTGGCCGCCAAGCGCCGTTGCTTACACGAGGTCGCCCCTGGGCGATTCAGCTTGGGACGCGGGTCACCGAAGCCCCGGAATGAGCAGCCAGCGTGTCGGGATGATAGTGAAGACGGATCCTGGTGCAGTCATTGGTGCCATGCACAACCTCAGAGCACTTTCCGGTGGGCGATTACCGTGGAATGTCCAGCAATTGCACGACGACGAGCGGGGCTGGGGCCCCGAGTCGCATCAAGGGGGATCGGCTTTGATGCGCGGTCGTGTCCGACAGGCGATTTTGGAGGTCCCAGCGGCCCGTTCAGATTAGGAGTGTGCGCGGTACGCCACAAGGTCTCGGCGTCAGTAGATCAGCCGAATCGAGCTAACTCCTGCCGGCGTCAATCCGGCCGCGATGTCCTTGACCCGCGATTGCGTTCTGCGCAGCGGACACGTGATTGCCGATCTGCCCAGCAAGGGCAGCAGCGGCGCGCAGGTGATCGACGGCAGCTGCGACGCTCTCGGCGGGGTTTCCTCCGCTGTCCTCGATGACGTCGTATTCGTCCAAGGAGTCGACGAGGCGGTCGGCCAGTTGGCCGAGGGCCTGTTCGGTGCCGAATCCGATTGCAGTTTTGAGGTTGCCGAGCACGCTGTAGATCGTTGGAGCTGGGATGCCACCGCTCCAGATCGTGGCGTGGTTGATCGCGCGGATCGCCTCGTACGCCGTGTCTGCGTCAGTGACGATGCCACGCGGCCCGTCCTCTTCGGTCATGATCGGCTTCCTCTATCCCATCTACTGCGCCACCGAGGCGGATGCGCCGGGCGACGGCGGCGGCTGGAGCACGGGTCCCGCCGGCGCAGCGCCGTCGATGCTGGGCCGGCGGGCGACCTCGACGCGGTTGTAGCGCAGCGACGGACCCACGGCGTCAGCGACCACTTCGGTCGACGAGCGAGCCTCGCCGGTGTGCTCGTCGACCCAGTGGCGGAACTCGAGGTTGCCGCTGACGAGGACGCTGTCGCCCTTTGTGAGGCTCGCCCGGACGTTCTCGGCCAGGCGCCCGAATGCCGTGACGCGGTGGAACTGGGTCTCGCCGTCGACCCACTTCCCGTCCTCGAGCTTGCGGTCGGTGACCGCCACGGTGAACTTGGCGAGCTTGGTGCCGTTCGTGGACTCTGCGAACGTCGGATCGGCGACGAGATTGCCCTCGATGGTGATGGGTACGCGTGTGCTCATCGGTCTTTCCCTTCTAGTTTGGAGGCCCGAGGAACCGAACCCCTCTACCTACACGTTGCGCAGCCGACGCGACCGCGGCGCGCAGATGGCGCGCATCGGGTCATCCCGCGTGCGACACCGCGATCCAGTCGGCCCACTCCTGCGGCGGGGCGCTTTCGCTGGCGTACGGGAGTTCGACGTGGCCGTCGTGGCATTCGCCGCTGTACCAGCTGGCCAGCCGGGGTAGGGCAATGGCGAGGCGCTCGTGGAACCCGATGGGGCCGTAGCCGGCGTCGAGGCTGTCGAAGGAGACGAGCCATGCGGTGTGGAGCGCTGAAAGCTCTTCGACGAGCGACCCGTGCCGGTACCAGCAGGTCGGGATCTTCCGCGCCGGCAGGCGGTAACGGCGAATGAACCACGCAACCCACTCGCCGAGGTCGGTCCAGACCTCGGGGGCCTTCTCGTCCTCGAGCGTGCGCCAGTTGACGACGGTGATGCCCAGCATCCCCGGCTCTCGCCTGCTGGCGGCGTCCTCCCACCCCGGCGGCAGCGACTGAATGAGCTCGTCCCAGTTTGCAGGGTCGATCGAGTCGCCGTCGCTCATGCCGACCACGCAGACTCGACGAAGCGCGCGATCTTCGTCCGTAGTCGGGCGATCGCCTGGGCTGATGCCGCGCGGCGGGAGACCAGGCCCGACAGCGCGCGGTCGCGGTCGATGAGCTGGTGAACGGCCTCGTGGCACCGCGGGTGCAGTGCCATGAGGTCCTTGTGTCGCTCGTGGGCCCGCCAGCCGACCGGGGTCTGGGTGACGCCGTGGTAGTCGAGGTGGTGCAGCTCGAGCGTGCGAGTCGTGCCAGGCCCGAGGCAGAGCGCGCAGCGCAGTGCGCCGGCGCGGCGTCGCTCTTCGATGAACCAGTGGTCGCGTCGCGAGAACCAGGCGGGTGAGCGTAGATAACGGATGCGGTACTGGTTGTCCCACGCGGGACGCCGTCGGTTCGACATCAGCCGCGCTCCGCCGTGCGCCTGCGGTCGACCGCCGCGCGGTATTGCTCGGCGAACACGGCCTGCTGCTCGAGTTCGGTCGCCTTCTTGGAGGAGGAGATGTCGGCGGCGTCGCGTCGGTCGGTCCAGCCGCGCAGGTCGAGCACGATGCCGCGGCGCGTGCGGTACGCGAGGAGGCCGACGGTTTCCGGCATCCGTCTGATCTCATCCACCGTCATCACTGGGACCTTCTCGTTGCGCACGTTCGTCGACGAGCCGGAGGAGTTGTACGAGTGGGCGGTATCGCGGACGCGGCGCGCGCCGAGAAGTGATGCCACATCGCGGAGGTGGTCGACATCGCTGGCGCCACCGAGCAGGAGCTTCGCGGTAGCGGCGGACCAGATGGTGTCGGCTTCGGCCTTCGACCACGCGGTCTCGGCCTGCGAGAGGGCCTGCAGAACAACCACGGTGGAGATCCCCTGGCCGCCGCCGTCGGCCATGATGCGTGGCAGCGCCGGCCAGGAGAACATGTTGGCAATCTCATCGAGGATCAGCGCGAGCGGCAGATCGAGGCGTGAGCCCGGTGAGGCAAGCGCCTTGCGGCGCGCGGTCTCGACTACGTCATCGAGCACCGCGCCGAGGAAGCCACCGACCGAGCCGGCGCCCGCTCCCGTGCCGACGAGGTAGAGGCTGTTGGGTGCCGTAAGGAATTGGTCGGCGTCGAAGTGCTCGCCGTGGCCCGGGGTCATGGCTCTGCGGATCGCCGGGATCGCCAGCGGCCGGACGGCGCCCGAGACGCCGAACCACGAGGAGGCGAGGAGCTTCTCGTCGCCGTTGATGATCGCGTCGAGGTCCTCGGCCCACCCGGGTGCGCCCTGGCTCGACAGGACGCTGACGGCCTCGAGCGCGAGGCGCGGGTTTGAGCCCCAGCGGGCGAGCGCGTCGGCGCCACGGCCCGAGACGGCGGCGGCGTGCAGCAGTCGGGAGAGCACAGAGGACGCGACGTGCGCCCACTCCTGGTTCGTCTTGGAGCCCCCGAGTGCGGTGCCCGCCACGATCGCGTGGCCGCGTTGATCGGCCACGAGCGGGTCTTCGCACCCGGTCACCGGCGAGATCCGAAGGGACGAGCGGACGCCCGACAGTTCTTGCGGGTCGAAGACCGTCACCTCGCCCATGCGCGCGCGGGCGCGCATCGTGGCCGAGAGGTTGTCGTTGCGGGTCGAGGTGGTGATCAGCGGCCCGTCCCAGTCGAGGATCGCGTTGATGATGAACCGGTAGCCCTTGCCCGAGCGCGGGGCTCCTTCGACGACCACGGAGTCTTCGATCGAGACGTAGACGTCGTGCCCGTGCGCGCGGCCGACTTTCCAGCCGACGGATGCCGGCGTCGGGTTCTCGAGCGACGGGCGAAGTGTCTTCGCCCGGCGCAGCGCGGTGCGGGCCGACGCGTGCCGCCGGATCTCGCCGCCTTTGGCGAGCCCGTCGCGGAGGCGCAGTTCGTGGATGAAGTGCCGATCGGACTGTCGGAAGCGGAACCACCAAGCCGCTGCGGCGCCGGCGGCCGCGATGATGATCACGAGCGCGAGGAGGTCGAGACCCCTGACCGGCGTGACCGGCACGTGGCATCCGTTCGCGCCTTCGTATCCGCCCGCGTCGCCGCTGATTGCGAGCTGCAGGCCGGCGAAGATGCTGGCCGGGCGGCCACCCGTGCCGCAGATGACGCGGATGGCCGCCGCTCCGATCAGCGTTGCGAGGCCGCCTGCGACGACGACCGCGAAGATGCCGTAGACGACGATCGTCGCCCACCCGGATGACTGCTTGCTGTTCATAGCGGGACCTCAGTGCCGTGCGCCGCCGAGCGCGTCGGTGCGGAAGACGCCGAGCTCGTGGTCGGTGCAGATGTTGCGCACCTTGGCGACGCGGTCCTGCCCGATCTGCCACAGGCCCTCGCCCTTGTGGAGCTTGCGGACGAGGTCGGCCTGGGTGTCGTTCCAGCCCAGAATCTCGCGGGATCTGGGGATCTCGCCCGTGTGCTGCGCATAAGAGATGCGCGTCTCGCAGTCGGCGAGCAGGCCGAGAGCGCGCGAGTGCAAGGCGCTATTGCGGTCGCCGAGCGCGTCGAGGTCGGCGACGCGGTGCAGCAGGTACCAGTTGCTCGTGCCGAGGTGGCGGGCCACCTTCTCGTCCTCGACGCGGTCGGCCAAGCCGTCGCCGCCGGTGACGTCGTTGAGCAGTTCGACGGCGGCTTCCTCATGCACGATGACGCGCGCCTCGCGGTTCGCGCCGCGGCTCGCGCGGCGGATCCAGTTCGCGGTGGCGAGGCGGGCGAGTGCCTGCGCTTCGGGCGATACGCCCTTCAGGGCAGAGGTGTCGACGACCATCATCGGGGCGGATGTGTCGAAGGCGACTGTTGACGGGCCGTCGAAGAACCCCGTGAGGTCGCCGGAGACCATGCGGCGCAGGGTGTGGGCGAGCCGGCGGCCGGCCTCTGTGACTTCAGCCGGGAGCTTGGCGTCGGGGTCGGCGAGACGGGCGTACACCTGGGTGATCGTCACGACTGAGTTGTCGCGCAGCGCATCGAGCGCGATGTCGAGCGCGGTGTGCTCGACGGGTTCGAAGTTCCCGCCCTCGCGCAGTCGGCGGATGATCGTCTTCACGGTCGCGCGTCGGTACTGCAGGACGTTCTGGTTCCAGTCCTCGTTCGAGAACGACGGGTCGCGTGGGCCCTCGTCGAGCAGGTTGATGCGCGCGGCCTTGCCAGGTCCCACGCTGATAGAGGTGCCGCCGACGTACTCGGCCACCTTCACCCACTCGCCGTTCGGGTCGTGAGGCACCGCGATCTTGCGGCCGAGGCGCGCGAGCCGCGACGACCAGGACTTCGCGAGCATCGACTTGCCCGTGCCCTTCACCCCGATGATCGCGACCGAGTGCGAGCGCACGGCCTCGGCCGAGTACGCGTCCCACGGGTCGAAGCAGAACGGGGCGCGCGACAGCTGGTTCTCGCCGATGTAGGCCCCTGTGAGAATGTCGCCGGTCTCGGCGAGGAACGGGTATGCACCGCCGAGGACCTTTGATGAGGTGCGGTGTGCGGGCGGGGTGACCCGCAGCGGGGCGCGGAGGTTGTGCTGGTGCTTCCACCCCCAGGCGGGCATCTTCGAGGGTGGTAGTTCTGGCGCCTGCAGCTTCCAGCTCGAGCCGTCAGACTCGCTCGTCGACCCGGCGCCGTGCTTAGGCATCCGTCTGCTCTGATCGGCCGGAACGCGGCCGATGACGCCTGTCTGCTTCATCTCATTCCCCTTCGAGCGGAACCGGCAGCGCCGAGGTGACGAACCCCGCCGCCTGCTGACCGGAGAGTGTGGCGAGCATGAGCCGCGCCGGGTGCGAGGCCTGCTCGATGTCGGTGCGGGCCTTGGCGAGCGCGTCGCGCGACTCGGCGGACAGGGTGATGAAGCCGCGGAACTGCACGTCGCCGAACCCGTCGACGAGGTCATGCTCGCGGATGGCGAGGTTCTCTTCTTCGCGGATGTGGGTGAGCGGGATGCGCGATTGCAGCTTCAGCCTGATCGTCGCGGCGGTCTCCATGTCGGACTGCGCCCGGTTCAGTTGCGCGAGCGCCGTGTGTGTGGCGATCGGGCGCACCTGCAAGGTGATGACGCGCGTGGCGTCGCCGGCGTAGAGCAGCGGCTCGAGGAATCCGGTGCGCACATCGGTGCGCGGCCACTCGGCGACCCACAGCGTCTGGTGCCAGGACTCGTCGACGCGCAGTGCGTCCCAGGTCTCGTCGATTGCCATCACGGGCGGCGGCGACTGAGGCGTGAGGTCGGCCTGATTCGGGCTGCCGGTGCGGCGGCCGGCTGCGGCGATCGGGTCGGAGGCGACGGCTAGAAGCTCATCGAGTTCGTCGGAGTCGAGCCACCCGGCCGGGGTGAGGCGGGCGTGCTCCATCGCGGTCTCGATGCCGGCGACGCGCTCTTTGAGTACGGCGGCAAGACCAGTCAGGCCGCGCCCGGCATCGCGGATCGCGGAGTTGAGGATGCCCGTGTCGAAGGTGAGCGTGACGAAGTTGCTGAACCCCATCGAACTCTTCGAGGCGGCCTGCGTGAGCGTCCAGTACTCGTGGCGCAGCTCAGGGCTCACCTGGGGTTGATGCTCGTACTCGCGATCGACCAGGTAGTCGCGCAGCTCGTTCGAGGCGGCGCGATCGACGCGGATTCGGATCGACGTCTCGCGCAGCCCAGGCAGATTCTCGAGCGAGCTCAGCCACTCGACGAATCCGTCATATGCGCCCTCTTGCGTGCCCTTGTCGCGCAACGCCCATGCGCGCGACCCGACGCGGACGGTGACGGATGCCAGCCTGCCGCGCGCGTTGTAGATGAACGCGCCGGCCCCCGGGATCTGCACGATCTGCACGTCGCCGAGCGCGCCCGGCAGCAAGAAGCGCGAGGTGACGATCGGCGCGGCGGCCGCCTGGGCGGCGTGGCCGATATTCAGCGAGGCGACCGTGACGCGCATCCACACGTCACGGCGGAACTTGGTTTGGCCGGCGGTGGAGCGCAGCCCATACCTGACTGCCTGCACTGCGATGATGAGCAGCGCCTCGCGGCGGTAGGTGGCGACGGCGAAGAAGCAGATCACTGTGCAGATGGGCAGCAGGACCCAGATCGCGTTGACGTCGACGAACAGGGTGATCAGCAGGATGGCGACGGCGGCGCCGATCACCATCAGCTGCAGGAAGGACAGCCCGAGCAATGCGCCACGGCGCTCGCGGGCGGCGAAGCGCACGCGGGGTGCGCCTTCTTCGGAGAGGATCTGGTCTGCGGCGAAGGTGGTCATGACTCACTTCCCGAGTGTGACGAGGCGCACGGCCGTGCGGGCGGGGGCAGCCGCGGTTCCGGCGCGCGAGATCTGGTCGCGCACGGAGGGGCGGCGGTGCAGGGCGGTGCCGACCTCGGTTCCCGCGAACGAGACGAGGCGGGTCGCCCAGAGAGGCGAGAACGATGCTGCGACCACGGCGCCGGAGGCGACGAGGATGACGGCGACGCTGGCGCTGGATTTGGTGAGCTCGACGGCGAGAAGAACGATGCCGGCGGCGAGCGGTTTGGCGATGAGCAGGCCGGTCGTGACGCTCATCCACTTGCTCGCCCACGCGGTGAGCTTGGGCTGGCCGATCATCATCAGACCGATCGGTGCCATCGCAGCGAGTGCGAGCAGCCCGAATTCTCGGATCGCCATAGCGATGAAGAGGAAGAGGGAGGCGATCATCATGACGCCGACGAGCAGCAGCGCCATCACGTATTCGCCGATCGCGTTCTGCGAGGAAGCGCCTTGCGACGCGAGCGTGTAGATCACGCTGTCTTTGCTGAACTGCGAGTCCGCCATCACGGCGCCCGCGACATCGCCTTGGACGTTGACGATGCCGACGACTCGCAGCAGGCCGTCGGCGAGGCTGCCGCCCTGCACGCTACTGGTGAGGGTGCTCGTGACGTCATCCGTGATGGTCGAGAACTGCTGCATCGCCCACACACAGATCGCGGCGAACGGGATGGCAAGCGCGGCGCCGCCCGCGGCACGGCCGATGCGGTGCCAGTCCTGCAGGATCATCGCGATGCCGATCTGAACAAGCGCGATGATCAATATGACCGGCGCGGTCACCCCCACCCAGAACAGGAACTGGGAGTGGGCGACGCCCCAGCTGGCTGGGTCGATGGTCGTGTTGAACGCCGAGGAGACCATCGTGGCGATGAAGTCGCCGAGGTTGCGGATGGTGGAGGCCATGAACCCGGCGACGGTCTGGTTCGCCTGGCATCCGACCTCGGCGAAGTTGCAGTCGTAGTCCGGTGACCACGGGTCGCTGATAGCGGTGAGCAGCATGATCAGCCCACGTTGAGCGACTGGCCCCAGTTGATGAGGCCTGCGATGCCGCCGGCGACAGCGACTCCGGCGATGCAGCTGATGAGGCCGACGATGCCCGCCTTCTGCACGTGTCCGTTGCTCGAGACATGGCCGATGACGATGCAGCCCGCGGCGATCAGGCCGCCGATCACGGCGAGCGTGAGCACGATCGCGAAGACGACGTTCGCGACCGTTTGCAGGGCTCCGACGCCGGGACCCGAGAAGTCGGGGGTCGGGTTCGAGACGGAAAGGACGCTCGCCATGCGGGCGTGCGCGGAGACCACGGCTTCGTTCAGCGCATTCATGATTCGTACATCCCCTTCTATTCCCCACCCGGGTTGGAGGCCCGGACTGCGTCCGCCGGCAGCGGCACGATCAGGTCGTTGGGCATCCCCTCCGAGGGGATGTCCACCGTGAGCAGGAGCCGGTCGACACCCGGCGGCAGGTACCACACCGCGGCGAACGAGCGGCCCTGCTCGTTCGGAATCGTCCAGTCGTGATGCCCGGCGAAGAGGCCGGCGGGAAGCCACGGCAGCCCCGCGGTGGCGGCCGCGCGCGGGCCGTCGGCGATGTCGAGCACGGCACGTTCGGGGCGCCCGTCGAACTTAGTGTCGCCGAGGCTGAGGCCGGTCACCGCCTGTGTGGTCTGGTCGCCCTGCGAAGGCTTCCACTCGCCGGTCAGCGTGATCTTGACGAGTATCGCCGGAGTCCCGGCGGGGAACATCTCCTGCTTCGAGCCGGGCACGGTGCAGCCGCAGCCGTGCTTGGACTTGAAGGTCTTGCCCGGATAGACGTCGACGAGAACGGTGTCGACGATCCCGGTCGCTGCCGGGGACGCGACGTCAGGTGACGGCGACGGACTGATCGGGGCAATCGTGACGAGGTGCCTGGGTGCCTGCTCCTGAGCGTGCGCGGATGCGACGCACCCTGCGAGCGCCAGGGATGGGGCGAGCGCGGCGAGGGCGATCAGTTTCTTGATCATGAGGTTCACCTCTTTCGCGCGCGCACCTTCACTTGCACGTTGCACAGGAACGGCTCGTTTGGCGCGCATTTCGGAAATTCATTTGTCAGGAGACTTGGACGTGCAAGTGATTGCACGTGTCAGGGAAGTCGCCGGTGAAGTTGATGAGGCCCGTGACCTCGTCGCCGGCGTCGAGACGGCAGGTGCTCTGGCCGAGCTCCGAGCCGTGGGTCGCGTACGGGTCCAGGGCATGGATCAGCTGGATCGACAGGTCGTTCGCACCAGTCAGGTCGCGATGGTTGAGCGCATAGAAGTCGACTGCCTTGCCTTTCCAGTGGGCGGAGGCGGTGCCGGCGCCGGGCGTCTCGCCGGTGCATCGGCGATTGAGGTCGCTTACCCCGACCTGCTGAAAGGACTGCACCGCGACGACGATCAGCTGCAGCACGTGCGCGTCGATGACGCAGTCGGGCGCCGCGGTGCCGTTCGCCATGTCGATGACCTGTTGCTCGTAGCGCTGGTCGAGGAAGTTGAGCTTGCCGTCGTTGACTGCCGCGACGAGGAGGACCGCGGCAGCTTTCGCGTCGGCTGGGATCTGACATGAGGCGGAGGCTGAGCCGGTGAGGGCCGCCAGCACGGCCTCTGCCGGCGCGAGATATGGCGCGTAATGGTCGGGATCCTCGTTGAGCTGAACGGCGTGAGCGACGAGGGTCGGCTCTGTCGTCTGCCAGTCGGGCACGCCAAGCATTCGTTCATAGAAAGCGCGCGCCGCCTGCGCCGGGTCCAAGCGCTGCTCTCGCGAGCCGTACCCTGCACCCTGTTGGAAGACGCCGATCGTCGTGTTGTCGACGGCGTCGCCGTGATCGAGGTTCCGCAACCCGGACTCGCCCATCGCCACCATGAGGGCGATCGCCTGGGCCTGCGTCGGCACGTTCAACTGCTGGCCGACCGAGATGATCGTGGCGGCAATCTTCAGCTGCGCTTGGCCGTAGCCGTCGACGCTGCCTGCCGCCTTCAGGTCGGGAGCGTCGCCGACGCAGGTGCCAAGAGATGCCGAGGAGCCGCCGCCGTTGCCCATCGCGAGCACCATCGATACTGGCAGCGCAACGAGCGCGGCGGGGACGATCAGCAGCGCGACAGAGGCTGCGATGAGCAGGTTCCTTATCGTCTTCGGGCGGCGCGCTGCCTGGACCACCAGCGCGGCGGCGACGGGGCTCATGCGGCCAACTCCTGGTTGAGCACCGCGTAGGCGATGGTGAGCAGCCGCTTGGCGTTGGCGATCCGGGCCCGAGCCGCGCCAGGGTGGATATGGAGCGTGGCCGCGATCGTGTTGGCATCGGTGCCCATCAATACCGCGACCTCGCGCAAGCCTCCGCGGTCGGGCAGGCAGTGCAGGATCACCGGTCCGGTGATCGGGTCACCCGAGTCTGCTGCGGCCAGTGCGGCCCTCACCGTGTAGGCGGTCAAACTCACCCGGTCGCGGACAGTGCGCAGCGCGCGCGAGGTCAGGCTGTGGCCGGCAAGGATTTCGTCTGCTGCACCGTCGGAGAGCGCGAGCTCGGCGAACAGCGTCCAGTCGTCTTCACCGACGAAGCCGGCCACGAGCGACATCCACCGGTGTGCGTCGAAACGGCGGATCAGAGCGGTGAGCGGGTCGGGTGTCGCCTCGCTCTCGATGTCCTCGGGCACTTCTTCCGAGACTCGGGCCCGGCGGCCCAGGGTGCTGCGCAGGACGTTCCGGGTGATGCCGAACACGAACGCGTTCGGCGTTCCCAGTCGCTCGTCATAGCTGCTGTACCGGTGCCAGACCACTTCGCGCACGTGCTGCAGCACTGGGTCGATGTCGTTCGGCCGGCCACGCAGGCGGCTCCGGACGAACGGGAGCATGTTGTCGACCTCGCGGAGCAGAGCGTTAAGCTGCGCCTCGGGGGTCGCACCGACGTTCACTTCGACAGCCACGCCATCACGACCTTCCTGAGCGACGCGGACGGTTCGTTCTGGAGGCTCGGCCTGGGGCTCGCGAGCCGGTCGAGCGCCGACGCCCCGCGACACGGGTGCGCATGGGGAGATGGCCGCCCCTAGAGATGACGCGGGGCGTCGGTGGATTGGGGTGAGGAGGTGACTGCGACCTTGTGCCAGCGGAGTCTCAGCCACGTCGACTCACCGCCGCCCTGGCTCGGTCCGGCAGTGGAGCGGCGTTGCAAAGAGGGCGAGAACCTGCCTCCTCATGGTTCGGAAAGTAGCCCCCGGTTGGGGGTAGACGATGGATGCCACGCCTGTGTCGGCACGCTGTTTATTCGCAGCAGTCACGGCCGAGCTCTTCCATCGGATCGAGCGGGACAAAATATGGTTCAGCGAGCGAGTCCCGATCGCTCGAAGCCGGAGCTACGCCGTGATCCCGGACATCGCGTGCACTGTCGCTTCGAGCCATGCGATCACTTCCTCTCGCTTGTAGAGAACCGTGCGGGCGGTCGGCTTGTAGAAGCGCGGGCCTCTGTCATCGGAGCGCAGTCGCGCCAGCGCACCGACCGTCAGGCCCATAATCTCCGCCGCCTCGGCGGGCTGAATGAATTCACTAGACATGCCCCACTCCCCCATTCGACAGATTCTGAGTATCGGAGCTGTTGGAATGACAATAGAGTGGTTTCTCTGTTTTGACAACAGATTCGGCGTTACGCTGTCAAAATGACAGATTTTCGCGGCGCTGACGGCATCGGGACTCGCATCAAGCTCGCGCGACGCGAGCGCGGATTTCGCACGACGCGCGAGCTTGCCGAGGCGGTCCCTGACGGAAACGTCTCCCCCGCCGTCCTCGAGAACATCGAGTCGGGCAGAAAAGCAGATATCAGCGTCAGCCAATTGCTGAACATCGCGCGAGCGCTTGACGTGCCGCCCAGCCTGCTTCTTGCGCCGGTTGCCAGGCCGGAGGCGCTGCTAGACCTTCCAAATCTGAGTGCAGACTTCAACGGCATGACGAGCGCCGAGTTCGACTCATGGTTCTCGTCGTCACCGGCTGGCTACTATCGCCCGAGGCTTGCCGCGGAACGAGCCGATATCGAACTCCTCGGCTCATTACGCGAGCTTGGAGTCCTGCGGCGCGAGCTTGAGCGGCTCCAGATCATCAAGGATGTCTCCACCGGTGCTGGTGACGCCGACCTCGTCGCCGGCCTGCCAGCGATCGACAAGCGGATCGAGGCGCTTACGGGGGAAGCGGCTCGCTTGGCCGGGTTGCTGTCCAGCGCGGGAGTCGTTTCCGTCGACGAGACGCCGCTGATCACGGCCCCCGATCAGCCCGAGCCAAGCCAGTAGGTCAAAGTGGTACGACCGCGAACCCCGATTGGCAGTTACGGCGCGATCCGCGTCCAGCAGCTGGACGGCGCCAAATGGCGCGCCAGAACGCGCTACCGCTTCGACGATGGCGTCCTGCGGCAGATCGAGCGGTTCGGACCCAGCAGGGCGAAGGCCCGGAACGCACTTCAGCGAGCCCTCGCCGTCGTCGAGTCGGCTCCGACCGCCCCGCTGAAGCGTGAGACTACTTTGTCAGTGCTCGCTGACGCGTTCTTGGCAACCAAGGCGGACCGTGCCCCTCGCACCGTTGACACCTACAGACAGACCATCGAGCACCTGATTCGACCTGGCATCGGCTCGCTCGCCGTCTCCGAAGCCAGCACCGACCGACTGGGGCGCTTCATCGCCGGCGTTAGCGCCAACAACGGCCCCGGGGCCGCGAAAGCCTGCCGTGCGGTGCTCTCGGGGATGATGGGGCTCGCCGCACGTTCCGACCTCGTTCGCGTCAATCCCATTCGCGAGGTGGACCGGATCACACGGAAGCGCGGCGGAGCGACCGCGGTGCCGCTCGATCAACTGGCGGAACTTCTCTCGGCGGTTACGCACGACGAGCGCCTCCGCGAGCTCGATCAAGCCGATGTGATCCTTTTCCTCGCGAGCACCGGATGCCGACTTGGGGAAGCACTCGCGGTGCGATGGTCGTCGGTTGATCTCGATCGCGGCTTGCTGACGGTCAACGCGAACGTCGTCCGCGCCCATGGCAAGGGCGTACTTCTGCAAGACCACCCGAAGACCGCCGCCGGCGCCCGCACGATCGCCATCCCGCAGACGCTCGTGGAGCTGCTGCGTCAAAGGGAGGAAAGGTTCAGGGTCGCCAACACACACGACCTCGTCTTCCCGACCATCCGCGGGCACATCCGCGATCCGCGGAACTCCACTCGCAGCTGGTCGCAAGAACTCACTCGGCTCGGCTTCCCCGGGGTCACGAGCCACAGTTTCCGCAAGACCGTCGCAACCGCGCTCGACCAGGCCGGCATGACCGCGCGCGAGATCGCCGAATACCTCGGTCACGCAAACCCATCGCTCACGCAGGACGTTTACATGGCCAAGAACACCGGCGGAATTCGCGCCGCCGCAGCGCTCGACAACGTCGTCAGGTCCGCGTGACACTTTCCTCCTTCGCGGACCTTCGGAGATTGCGGAATGGATCGATCTCTGATTGGGTTACCAGCATCTATTGGTACTTTGGTACCGATCCGAGGGAAGACATCATGACAACCATCACTGCACCGATCAAAGTCGACGCCGAAACCGATTCGCGCATCTCGCACGCTGCTCACTTTCTGCAGCAGTCGAAGAAGGACTTTGTCGACGCTGCTGTGCGCGAGTACATCGAGAACCATCGTGCAGACATCGAAGCCGGCGTTCGCGATGCCTTGCTCAAGCTTGACGGCTCGACTCAGAGCGCCGTCGCGCTTGTCACTGGCATGAGCGCCGAAGAGCTCGACGAGCTCGGGGGCTTCGCGAAGTAGCGCCGACAGTAGGGGCCCTACCCACGAGCATCACAGCTCGCAGGTAGGGTCCTTTGTATGTCTGCCCCAGTGCGCCCGACCCGGCGGGCGCTCGCTGATCTCAACGTTCCGATGCCGCCGCTGACAGTAGAACTTGGATCCATCGACGAGCCCCTCGTACGCAAAGCACAACAGGTTCCTGACGAAGTTGAAGCTGGCGGTGCCGAGCGGGTTCTCGCGTTGGACGACCGGACTTGGTTCAAGGTGAAGACCGGTGACGAGCGAGGCGTCGTGGGCGAACTCCCCTCCGTGACCGATGAAGCGGTTCCGTCTGACGGTTGGTGGCTCGCAGCGGCTGGACATCGCAAGGCCGACACCCCGAGCCAGGACTTCTATGGGCGCATTACTGAAGAAGCCGCAAGGCAGGGCAAGGGAACCGGCAAGGTCAGCACCGAGCATCTGCTCCCTACGGACTTCGACTACCGCCGCTGGAAGGCCGAACTGGCAACGCTCAGTATCGAGTCGATCCATCAAGTAGTGCGAGAAGTGATCGCCCGTTCAGCGCTCGACGGCAAACTCTGGACGGCCGGCGTCCCGGGCTACACTATCGGCGCCCAAGTTCGCCGAATCGAGGGCGACAGCTACCTCGCGATCTGCGCCGAGGGCTACTACGACCCGAACATGGTGGCCGTGATTCTCCACTCTGTGCCCGACGTCAACGCGGAGGATTGGCTGCCCGAGCCTGGGGAGGTCCTCGGTATCAAACCGGACCTCGGCCAGATTGTCTTCTCCACGATCATTCCGCCGCGCGCTCTTGCCAGGCTGATTGACGATTTCGAAGACGAGCAAGCTTCGTCCTGAGGTCGCAGCCTGCGACGCTCGCTTCCCGTCGCCAAAACGAAAGTGCGGGGTTTATGCGGGGTCGGCCTCGCTGCCAAGCAAACGAAACCCCCGGAACCGCAGGATTCCGGGGGTCTTGGTAGCTGAGGCGGGACTCGAACCCGCGACCTCACGATTATGAGTCGTGCGCTCTCACCAACTGAGCTACTCAGCCAAGAGAAGAACAGAGCCCCGAGTCAGGATTGAACTGACGACCCCTTCCTTACCATGGAAGTGCTCTACCACTGAGCTATCGGGGCGTTCGCCAGGTTTTCCGCATCAACAGAGCCGCTGGCAACCTGCACGAGCATACCAGAGGCGACTTGCCTCCTTGAAATCGAGACGGGCATGAGCGGATGCGTGAACCGGACGCGCATCGCAAGCCCTCGGCTTCCGCCGCCCTCCCCGATAGCGTGAAAGACATGGCTTCAGAGTGGTGGCGCAGCGCAGTGATCTACCAGGTGTACCCGCGGTCGTTCGCGGACTCCAACGGCGACGGCATCGGCGACCTCCCCGGCATCACGAGCCGGCTCGAAGCGATCGCCGACCTGGGTGCCGACGCGGTGTGGCTGTCGCCGTTCCAGCCGTCTCCGCAGCACGACGCCGGCTACGACGTCGCCGACTACGTCGGGGTGGCCCCGCTGTTCGGGACGCTCGACGACTTCGACGCGCTCGTCGCGCGCGCCAAGGCGCTCACCCTCAAGGTCATCGTCGACCTGGTTCCCAATCACACCTCGAGCGATCACGAGTGGTTCCAGGCTGCGCTCAAGGCGGCCCCCGGCTCTCCAGAGCGCGATCGCTACATGTTCCGCGACGGCAAGGGTGACGGCGGCAGCGAGCCGCCGAACAATTGGGAGTCCGTGTTCGGCGGCGGCGCCTGGACCCGCGTGACCGAGGCCGACGGCACGCCCGGCCAGTGGTACCTCCACCTCTTCGACGTGAGCCAGCCGGACCTCAACTGGCGCTCGCCCGTTGTCAGAGAAGCGTTCCGCGACATCCTGCGCTTCTGGCTGGATCGCGGGGTCGACGGCTTCCGTGTCGACGTCGCGCACGGCCTGATCAAGGCCGACGGCCTGCCCGACTACGACCCGCCGAAGCACCAGGCCTCGATGGGCGGCCACACCGGCGCGGAGGACAAAGAGGACGAGCCCGAGCCCGCGCCCTACTGGGGCCAGGAGGGCGTGCACGAGATCTTCCGCGAATGGCACGCGGTGCTCGCCGAGTACGACGGCGACCGCGCACTGTGCGGCGAGGCATGGGTCGAGCCGCTGTCGAAGCTCGCCAAGTGGGTCCGCCCCGACGAGATGCAGCAGACGTTCAACTTCAGCTATCTGCTCACCGAGTGGCAGGCCGAGGCGCAGCGCGAGGTGATTCAGGAATCCCTCGAGGCGTTCGCGTCGGTCGGCGCTCCGTCGACCTGGGTGCTGTCGAACCACGACGTGCTGCGCCACGCGACCCGGCTCGCGCTCACATTCGAGAGCGCCCAGGGCGCAGGCATCGGCCCGCGCGACCTGCCGAACCTGCCCGAGCGGCACTTCGCCCTGCGCCGCGGGCGTGCAGCCACAGCCCTGATGCTCGCCCTGCCCGGTTCCGCCTACCTCTACCAGGGCGAGGAGCTCGGCCTTCCCGAGGTCGCCGACCTGCCCGACGACGCCCGCCAAGACCCGACCTGGTTCCGCACGGGCGGCGAGAAATATGGGCGGGACGGATGCCGCGTGCCGATCCCCTGGGAGTCGGCGGCCCCCGCCTACGGCTTCAGCCCGACCGGCGCGTCCTGGCTGCCCCAGCCGCCGGAGTGGGCCGAGCTGGCGCGTGACGAGCAGGAATCCGACCCGGGCTCGACTCTCGCCATGTACCGCGAGTTGCTCGCCGTGCGCCGCGAGCACGCCCTCGGGGAAGGCTCGGTCGAGTTCCTCGACGGCTTCGGCGAGGACGTCGTGGCGCTCCGCAACGGCGACGTCACGGTGCTCACGAACCTCGGCGGCTGGGACCTCTACCTGCCCGACGGTCGCGTGATCGCCGCAAGCGCGCCCGTCGGCCGCAACCTGCCGCCGGACACCACCGTCTGGATGGTCTCGGAGTAGGACCGCTTGCACAAAAGCGGCAACACATCGTGCTACGCCGCGCTTCGTACCGGAACCGCCGGACGGGAGCCCCGATTGCCGCTCTTGTGCGTAGGCGTTCCAGCTCAGAGCTCCGCGAGGCGGTACTTCACCCCATATTCCGCGATCACGCGGCGCGTGCCGGCCGGCACCTGCAGGCGCCGCGGGCTGAAGGTGTGGATCGGGAAGACGACGCGCGGCGCGATCTGCTCGACCATGGCGTGCAGGTCGTCGGCGCTCGCATGCCCGCCGGAGCCGGCTGAGCGCAGCTCGACCCCGAGCTGCCCGAGCCAGGCAATGAACGGCCGCCACCACGTGTCGAAGTCGCCGAGCGGCTGCCCGTTCGAGTGCAGCAGCACATCGCCCGGCCCGAGCGGCAGGTCGAGCAGGCTCGGCAGGTCGTGGGGGTCGGGCATGACGACGAAGCGGCCGGGATCGGCGCGCACCGCGTCGATCGAGACGGTCGAGAACCGGAGTCCGTCGCCCTCGGCGCGCGCGATCGCTTCACGATGATCGGATGCCTGCGGGCGACTCGCGTCCCACGTGACGACGTCTTCCCATCCGAGCCGCGCGAACAACGCGGCGATGCGGCCGGGCCACACCAGCCTGCGACCGGCCGCGCGCGCGGCTTCGACGAAGGCCCCCGCGCGCAACGTGTTCCGGGGGTACAGCGCCACGAGCACGAGGCCCCGCGCCTCGTCGAGCGTCGCGTGGAAGCGCGCGACCGCGTCGGATTCGGCGACGGGCGCGGGCAGTGGCTCCCACGAGAGCGTCGTCCCCTCGGTGATGAGCACGTCGACGCCCGCGACGGCCGCGATGAAGTCGCGGCTCAGCCGCGCCTCCTCACCGTGGAAGCGCAGGTCGCCGGTGAAGGCGATGCGGCCGTCGGGGGTCGTGACCAGGAATCCGCACGCGCCGACCACGTCGTGATCGACGGGAAGGGCCTCGACCGTGAGGTCGCCCACCGTCACGGGCGCACCCGGCTCGATCGGCAGCCAATCGGGCTCGGCGCCGAGCACGGGCTCGCCGCTCAGCTGCAGCGCCCGAAGCAGCGCGATGGTCTGCGGGGTGGCGTAGACGGGTACGGCCGGCCGCACAAACCCCGCCAGTCCCATGTGGTCGAGGTGGCCGTGGCTGATGAACAGGGCGTGCTCGCCTGCGGCATCCGTCGTCAGCTCATCGCTTGCAACGTCAGAAGGGAGCCAGCGCGGGTCGTACAGTCCGGGCACACGCGGCGCCGCGCCGATGCGCAACAGGTCGGCGAGCTCACGGCCCGGCCGTGAGCCGAGGCCGACCGGCGCGGCCATCAGATCCTCGCCGTTCGGAATGTCGAGGCCCATGTCGAGCTGCACTCGTGCGTCGCCGTGCGCGATCACGATCTTCGACGAGCCGATGACACCGAGGCCGCCGAAGAATTCAATGGTCGTCAACGAACAGCTCCTGAGGTCGAGTAAAGGCCGGTCACGAAGTATTTCTGCAGGAACAGGAAGAGAACGACGATCGGGATCGTCGTGAAGACGACGGCGGCAGAGAGCGTCGTCCAGTCGGTGCCGTTCACGCCGTAGAACGCGTTCAGCCCGACCTCGATCGGACGGATCGAGTCCTTGGTGGTCATGATGTAGGGCCACACGAACGAGTTCCAGGCCCCCATGAAGGTGTTGAGCCCTACGAGGATCAGTGACGGGCGCGCGAGCGGTCCGGCGATCTGGAACGCCATGCGCACCGGGCCGGCGCCGTCGAGCTGCGCGGCGTCGAAGATCTCCTGCGGGATCGACAGGAAGAACTGCCGCAGCAGGAAGATGCCGAACACCGACGCCCCGAACGGAAGGATCTGGATCCAGTAGGTGTCGAGCAGGTGCAACCGAGACGCGATCACATAGTTGGGGATGATGAGCACCGTCTGCGGCACCATCATCACCGCGAGCACGAGCAGGAACAGCGGCGTGCGCCCGAGGAAGCGCATGCGGGCGAAGGCGAACCCGGCGAGGACAGACGTCACGAGCACCAGGGCGACCGTGCACGCCCCGATGAACACCGTGTTGAGGAAGTACCTCACCCACGGCGCCGCCGACCAGGCGCGGGCGTAGTTGCCCCACTGCCAGTCGGGCCACAGCGCCGGCGGGAAGCGGTAGACGTCGCCGCGGCTCGACAGGCTGGTGATCAGCACCCACAGCAGCGGTGCGAGGAACGCCAGCCCGACGACGACGGCGACGATGGCCACGATCGTGCGGCCCCGCCGGGTTCGCCTTCTTCTCATAGACGGATGCCTGTTCCTACTTGTCCGCCGCCATGGCCTTCTCGGCCTTGTCCTGCGCGTCCTTCAGGGCCGCCTCGGGGGCCGCGTTGCCGGCGAGCGCCGACTGCAGGGCGGCGGCCAAGTCGCCAGAGGCCTCCTCGACCCAGGCGTACGGCGGGGTCGCCGACGAGCTGGCGAGGTCCTTGCTGGCGAAGGTGACATAGGGGTTCTTCGCGATGTAGTCCTTCATGTCGGCAAGCTCGAGGGTCTTCGGGTTCACCGGCAGGTAACCGGTGGCCTGGGCCCACTCGCTCTGCGTCTCAGCCTCTGTGAGGAACTGCATGTACTTCCACGCGGCTGCCTTCTGGTCATCGCTCGCCTTGTTCAAGAGGGCGATGTTAGTGCCGTTGATCTGGTTGACGCGCGTGCCGTCTGCGGCGCTCGGCACCGGCGCGACCGCCAGCTGGAACTTGCCGCCGACCGCCTGCTGGTCGTAGTAGAAGCTCGTCGACGTCGAGATGTCGAACACGCCCTTCTGAGCGCCGAGCGCGGTCTCGCCCGGGTAGTTCGTGCCGGTCTGGACGGCCCCGGCCTTCTTGAGGTCGACGAGGGTCTGCAGCGCCTTCACGACGTCGGGCGAGTCGAACTGCGGAGTGCCGTCGTCCTTGAACACGGGAGTGCCGTTCGCCTGCGCCATGAGCTCGAAGATCGTCGTGCCGCCGGCGGGGCCCGAGGATGAGCCGGGGTCGATCGGCAGCGCGACGACGCCGTCCTTCGACACGGCCTTCGCGACCGTCGCGAAGTCGTCCCACGTCTTCGGCACGTCCTGGCCGGCGGCCTTGAGGATGTCCGGGTTGTAGAAGGTGACCAGGGCGCTCGCGTTGAACGGCCACATGTACAGCGTCTTGTCGATGTAGAGGCTGTCCTTGATGCCCTTGTACAGGCCGTCGGTGGCCGACGGGTCGGCGGCGGCGTAGTCAGTGAGCGGCTCGAGCACCTGAGACTGCGCATAGGCCGCAGCCCAGTCGCCGTACACCTGCGCAATGGTCGGCGGCGCGCCAGCGGTGACGGCCGCGTCGACCTTGGTCTTCAGGGTGCCGTAGTCGGGCTGCGCCTGCAGCTCGACGGTGATGTTCGGGTTCTTCGTCTCGAACTCCTGCGTGACCTTCGCGAGCTCGGTCTTGAGGGCGCCCGAGGCCATGGCCTCGGCGAAGGTGATCGTCACCTTCTTGCTCGGGTCGAGCGTCGGCACCCCCTTCGACGCGTCGGCTTTCGAGGTCGAGGAGCTGCCCGACGAGCAGCCGGTCAGGGCGAGGGCGGCGATCGCCGCGCCCGCGAGGACAGCGGTGATGGTGGTGCGCTTCATGGGTTGGCCTTTCGCAAGGGTCGTGTGGCAGGTCGGGAGTGGGAGCGTGATGGGGCGCCGTCGCCGCCCTGCAGCCGGAGCTGCAGAATGCTGAGCGCGGCGGTGACGAGGAAGAGCACGACCGCGAGCGCGGCCGCATAGCCGGTGTTCGAGAACACGAACGCCTGTTGGTAGAGCTGGAAGCCGAGCGTCGAGGTCGTGTAGCCGGGGCCGCCGCGGGTCAGCACGAAGAACTGCGTGAAGGCCTGCAGGCTGCCGACCGACTCGATGAGCAGCACGAGCGTCACGACCGGTCGGAGCTGCGGGAAGGTGACGTGCCAGAACTCCTGCCAGCCGTTGGCGCCGTCGAGCTTGGCGGCCTCGGAGAGCTCGGTCGAGATCGTGGTGAGGCCTCCGAGGAACACGATGGTCACGAACCCCAACTCGTGCCACAGCGAGTAGATGAGCACGGCGGGCATCGCCCAGTTCGAGTCGCCCAGCCAGTCGATGTTCTTGTGACCCGTCGCGTGCACGACCAGGTTGGCGAGGCCGAACTGCGGGTTGAAGATCCACACCCACACCAGCGACGTGGCGACGATCGGCGTCACGTGCGGCAGGAAGACCATAGTGCGGGCGGATGCCAGGGCGCGACCGCCCCGCGCGAGCAGCAGCGCCAGCGCGAGACCGATGGCCGTGCCGCCGATCACCATGCCGGCGACGAAGTAGAACGAGACGCCGAGCGTCGACCAGAAGCTGGGCGTGCCCTGGCCGGTGAACAGGGTCTGGTAGTTCTCGAGCCCGATGAACTTCGACAGCGCCGGGTTGAACTTGTTCCACTTGAACAGCGAGAGCGCGAAGGTGTAGACCGTCGGCCCGATCGAGAACACAAGGAAGATCAGCAGCGCCGGCAGCACGAAGAGATAGGCGACCGGCGAACGCAGCGTTCCCCAGTTCTTCAATCGCACGACGTACCCCAAGACCGTGGCGGCGGCGCTGGAATGTCGGTGCAGCGCCCCTGGCCCGCGGCCAAGATTCGACCGTACCTTGTGCCCCGTTACGGGCGTAAGGCCGGGCCGTGACTCAGAGGTGAACTCTGCTGCTTACGGCTGGCCCGCGTGCGCGGTCAGCCACGGCAGCGGGTCAACCGCAGTGCCGTCGACGTGCAGTTCGAAGTGCAGGTGCGCGCCCGTCGAGATTCCCGAGATCCCGACGTTGCCGACGATGTCGCCCGCCGAGACGACCTGGCCGTTGCTGACCTTGATCGAGCCGGGCGCCATCTCGCAGTACCAGCTCTCGATGTGGTGGCCGTCGATCACGCCGTTGTCGACCACGACGTGCACACCGAGCGAGTCGCTCGGGTTCGAGACGACCTGCGTCACCTTGCCGGCCGCGATGATCTGAATGGGGACGCCGGCGCCCGGGTCGAAGTCCACGCCCTTGTGGAAGGTCGATGCGCCTTCCATCGGGGCGACCCGCGGGCCGAAGCCGTAGGAGATCGGCGACTTGAACGGGAACGGCCACCTGATGCTGCCGCCCGCGATGAAGGTGCCCGGCTTCGTCGCGGCCGAGTACCCGTCGCGGGATGCCTGGGGCGCGGTGTCCGCGAGGGACGCCTTCCACGCCTGGACCTGCCCGGGCGCCTGCACGCCGGCCGCCGAGGCCGCCGCAGCGGTCGCGCTCTGGCCGAGGGCCAGCATCGGCACGACGCTCGTGATCGCGAGGCCGATGGCGAAGACGAATGCGGCGACCGTGAGCGGCCTGCGCGACTTCCGCTTCAGCTGGGCGACGCGCGGCGTCGCGGCGAGCGCGGGCTTGGGCGCCGCGTGCCCGAGCGCGCGCCGACGCCGGGGCACGCGGACGCGTTCCTGCTCACGCAGGGCGCGCCGCGTCAGCGGCTGGTGGGCGGTCTCGTGCACAGGGGTATCGACTTCTGTCGCAGGGGCTCGGGAGCGGTGTCCGTTCGCCGGGACGAGCGAAAACCGATTTCGTTACCCTACCGTGATGATCCTGGGAAGACGCAACCCCCGGTCAGGGGCGGGCCGCGACGACGTCGATCTCGACCAGGATGCTCGCGAGGTCGCTGCCGACGGTGGTGCGCACAGGGTACGGCGCCGGCATCACACGCTGGTACGCCGCATTGAACCCGGCGAAATCGGCGTCGAGATGCTGCAGGTGCACGGTCGCCTTGACGACATCGGCGAGCGTCAGCCCAACCACAGCCAGGGCGCGTTCGACGTTGCGCAGCACCGCCTCGGTCTGCGCCTCGACTCCGTCGGGCACCGCGCCGGACGCCGGGTCCTGCGGGCCGAATCCCGCTGTGAACACAAGCGTGCCGGTGTCGACGACCTGCGAGTACGGGCCGGCCGGGGTCGGAAGATCGGGGCTGATGTGGGCCTGCTTCATGACGTTCTCCTTTACTGGACGATTCAGAACTGAGTGTGGATGACCCCGCGCACGACGCCGGCATCGTCCGCCAGCGCGGCCAGGCACCACTTGTCGAAGGTCGTGCACGGGTGTGAGATGCCGAGCACCATGCGGTCGCCCGGCTGCAGCCCGCTGCCCTCCGGCAGCGCGAGGAACGCATGCTGGTCATTGAGCGCCGTCACGCGAACGCCCGGCACGGCGACGGCATCGCCGCCATGGCGCTCGGCGCGCAGCACGACGGGAAGGCCCTCGTCGAACGAGACGTCGCGCCGACCTGCCCCGAGCAACGCCAGGCCGGGCTCCGGACGCGAGAGCACCCGAGCGTGCACCTCGAGAGCCGGCCGGAACTCCGGCAGCGCCGCGCCGCGCACGGCTGGGCTGCTCTCGAGGTAGACGCCATGGTCGTGCACGACGTAGCTGCCGCTGCGCACGACGGTCGCCGTGCCCGGCACGGCGCACGCCGCGAACGCGTCGATCACGAGATCGAAGTAGTGGCTGCCGCCCGCGCTCAGCACGAGCGCGACACCGTCGTCGGATGCCTGCGCCAGCAGCCCCTGCGCCGCGATCGCCTCGCCCAGTCCGCGCACCTCGGCGAGGAAGGCACGGACGGAGTCGAGGGTCGCGTCGTCCGCCCCGCCGCCGAGCACGCCCTCGAAGCACGTGGCGCCGGCGACGGCGAGCGTGCCCGTCGCGGCCGCCGCGCGCGCCACGGCGATGCCCTGCTCGCGGGTGCGCACGCCCGCCCGACCGCCCACCGGCCCGAGCTCGACGAGCACGCGCAGCCGCGGCGTCTCGAGCCCCGCCGCGCGCAGCCCGGCGTCGAGCAGCGCCACGCCCCGGGCAGAGTCGATACAGCAGTAGACCGTGAGCGCCGGGTCAGCGGCGAGCAGCGTCGCGAGGCGGCCGACGGCGGCGGCATCCGCCACCTCGTTCGCGATCAGCACACGGCGCGCACCGGCGCGGTAGAAGACCTCTGCCTGCCGCACGTCGGCCGCCGTGATCGCCCAGGCGCCGGCCTCGAGCTGGCGCGCGACGATCTCGGGGCTCATCGTCGTCTTGCCGTGCGGGGCGAACAGCGCGCCGCGATCCGCGAGATACGCGGCCATCACGGCGACGTTGTGCTCGAGCGCGCTCTCGCGCACGACCAGCAACGGCAGCGTGAACGCGCCGTCCGCGAGCGGCAGGCCGACGAGCTCGCGCGCGATCGCGCCTGGCGGCACACCCCCGAAGCCCTTGTCGACGGGGTCGACGGGCGCCTCGGCCCACGCGGCGAGCGCGGCCCCGAGCGCCTCGCGATCGGCTGCAGGTGTCATCCGCCCTCCTTCACGATGCGCGCGAACCCGCGCAGCAGCGGCCGACCCGGCCGCTCGGCGGTGACCTCTCCGTCGCGCAGCGCGAACCGGCCGGCGACGAGCACGTGCGGCACGCCGACCGCCGGGCGTACCGGCGCACCGTAGTCGGCGACGTCGGCCACAACCGCCGGGTCGACCACGGCGAGGTCGGCCATCGTCCCCTGGGTCACGCTGCCGCGATCGGCCAACCCGAATCGCTGGGCCGCGTGTCCGGCGAGGTGCCAGGCCGCTTCGCCCCACGTCCAGTCGCCGAGCTCGCGCACGTGGCGACCGAGCAGGCGTGCGAAGGCCCCCCAGCCACGTGGGTGCGGGTGAGAGCCGAGATAGATCGCGTCAGAGGACGCCAATTGCTCCGGACGCCGCAGCAGGGCTCGCACGTCGCACTCGTCGCGGTCGGCGCCGTTGTCGACGACGCAGCCGACGGCGAGGTCGCTCGCGACGAGCAGCTCGCAGACGAAGTCGGCCAGGTCGGCGCCGTGCGCTCGGGCCGCCTCGGTGAGCGGCATCCCCTCCGCCCAGGCGAAGTCATGGCTCGCGATGTACGCGAGTCGCACGGTAAAGAGCCGCGGATTGGCGGGGAACCAGCGCATGCGCAGTTCATGGCGAACGGATGCCTGACCGAGCCGCGCGACCGTCGCGCCGGGTCCGCCCGCCTGCAGCTCGGGCGGCAGCGCGATCATCGCGAGGATCGTCGCGCCGCGCAGGTACGGGTAGCTGTCGAAGCTGAGCACCGTGCCGCGCTCGGCTGCCGCGTCGAGCAGCGGCTCGACGAGCGCGAACCGGGCGGTGAGGTGCGAGATATGGCCATTCGCACCGGAGCGCTCTGCGATCAGAGCGAGCTCCCCGATGGCATCCGCTATTCGCTCGCTCGCGTAGCCGCGCAGGTGGCTGACGAGCGCGCCGGCCGCCGCCCCCACCGGGTCCGCGAGCGCGACCAGCTCGTCGATGCCGGCGAAGCCGCCAGGCACGTAGTCGAGCCCGGTCGACAGGCCGAGCGCGCCCTCGGCGAGCGCCTGCTCGACCACCCCGACCATCCGCGCCAGCTCGGCGGGCGTCGCGGGCCGGTCATCCAGCCCGATCACGTCGGCGCGCACGGTTCCGGCCGGGACGAGCTGCCCGACGTTGACGGCGCTGCCGCCGGCGAGCGACCGCAACCGCTCGGCGACTCCGTAGCCTTCCCCGCCGACGCGTCCGTTGACGGCCGCGAAGTAGCGCTCGGCGTGACGCAGCCCGCGTGTGCCGGTCGGCGCGAACGAGATGCCGTCCTGCCCGATGATCACCGAGGTGACGCCCTGGCGCAGCAGCGCCTGCTGCACGCGCGGCTCGGGGAGCACGGCGTCGACGTGGGCGTGCACATCGATGAAGCCCGGGAAGACGAGCAGGCCTGTGACGTCGAGTCGCTCCGCCGCATCGGCGCCCGCGAGGTCGCCGACCGCGGTGATGCGGTCGGCGCCGATGCCGACATCGGCGCGCAGCGGCTCTGCACCGCTGCCGTCGACGACGCGGCCACCGGAAAGGATCAGGTCGAAGGCCGGCACCAGCGGTCTAGAACGCCGCGCCGAACTCGTCGAGCAGCGGCGCGAGCTGCGCGAAAAGGCCGGGCTCTGCCGCGAGCGTGAACAGCGACCCGGCGGGGGCGCCGTGCAGACCGCCGACCTGCGCGCCCGCCTCGGCGGCGATCAGGGCGCCTGCCGCGTGGTCCCACGGGTTCAGGCCGCGCTCGTAGTACGCGTCGACCCTGCCCGCAGCGACCGAGCACAGGTCGAGTGCGGCCGAGCCGGCGCGGCGGATGTCGCGGATCAGCGGGATGAGACGGGTGAGGGCGGATGCCTGCCGCTCACGGCGCTCGGCCGTGTAGCTGAACCCTGTGGCCACAAGCGACGTCGCGAGCTGCTTCCCCTGCTGCACCTGCAGTCGCTGCCTGCCCAGGAACGCCCCACCGCCGCGCGTCGCGGCGTAGACCTCGCCGAGCACGGGGTTCACGACGACGCCGGCGAGCGCCGTCCACTCCGCCGGGTCGCTGCCGCCTTCGACCGCGGCGATCGACACCGCGTAGGCGGGGATGTCGTAGAGGTAGTTGACCGTGCCGTCGATCGGGTCGACGACCCAGGTGACACCGGTGGTGGAGGCGTCACCGGCCCCGGACTCCTCGCCGAGGAATCCGTCGCCCGGTCGCGCGTCGGCGAGCAGGGAGCGGATCAGGTCCTCTGACTCGCGGTCGGCCTCGGTGACCACGTCGACCGGCGAGGATTTGAGGGCCGCGACCGCGACACCGGCCGTGCGCTTCGCGCGCACGAGGTCGGCCGCGGCGACGGCGGTGGAACGGGCGATCTCGAGCAGCTCGTCATTCGCGTTCGTCACGACTCGAGCCTATGGCCGCGCGGGGCGGCTGGTCAGGAATCCGCTTAACACCCGATTCATAGGCGGGGGCAAAGCCCCTGCCAGACGCGCGGACCAACGTAGAGGTCGATGTCGGTGTGCGTGACCGATGTTCCTCCATAGCGGGCGGGCCCGGTGAGATGTGCGACTCACTCGGGCCCGCCGTTCTTTGTCACGCCGTGTGTCGCATTCCGCGGAACACGCTCGCGCGCCGCTGCTGCGCGCGGCGCCTGTACCCCTAATCTGGCGCCGAATCCCCCGATCAGCGGGGGTCGCCGATGGAGGTCCCTAGATGTCCGACGTCCCACCGCCGCCTGTGCCGCCGACGCCGCCGCAGCCGCCCGTCCCCCCGATCGCGCCGCCCCCGCCGCCGCCCGGTTACGGCTCGACGCCCGGTTATGGGGCGCCTGGCGCCGGCGAGCCGCCGCTCAACCAGCCGTACTACGGTGCGCCGCTGCCCGCGGCCGTCCGCCGCTTCTTCACGAAGTACGCCGTGTTCTCGGGCCGCGCGAGCCGCGCCGAGTACTGGTGGTGGTACCTGGTCACGATCATCATCAACGGTGTGCTGAGCAGCCTCGGCCGAATCGACGGCGCCACGGGCACGACATTCGACGTGATCAGCTACGTCTGGAGCCTCGCGATTCTCGTGCCGAGCCTCGCACTGCTCTGGCGCCGCCTGCACGACGCCAACCACAGCGGCTGGAACGTCTTCTGGGTGTTCCTGCCGATCATCGGCTGGATCATCCTGTTGGTCTTCGTGATCCAGGGCCCGCGGCCCGAAGGTGCGCGCTTCGATCGCTGACGCGCGGGCGTCAGGCCGGCTCGTCGTCAGAAAGGTACTTGGCGGCGAGCCGCGCCTGCATCGCTTCGATGTCTGCGAAGTCGTCAGACTCGACGATGATCGGCACGCCCGGCGTGATGAGAAGGTCGATGGCAACCTTCTTCTCGTCGGGCCGCGTGATCTCGAACGGATACCACTCGGTCTCGCCCTTGCGCAGGATCGCGCTGACGAGATTCCGGATGGCACCCGCGTGCTGGTCGGTCGCCTGGAAGATGTGCTGCCCGTAACGGATCGTTGCCATGCGGACAGCATCGCAGCCCCAACCGGCAACGAGAAACCCCGGCAGGCAAGCCCCATGAAAAGGGCACCTGACCGGGGTTTTCTCGGGTGGCGAGTGAGGGATTCGAACCCCCGAAGGCTAAGCCGGCTGATTTACAGTCAGATCCCTTTGGCCGCTTGGGTAACTCGCCGTTGACGCTTCCGACCGCGTGTATTCACCCGATCGAAGGCGCCTGCCAATGTTACCTGGGCCGCCGTTTCTCACGAAATCGAGCGGCCTATGCTGGGGCCCATGGCAGATTCTTCCTTCGACATCGTCAGCAAGGTCGACAAGATGGAGGCCGACAACGCGGTCAACCAGGCCAAGAAGGAGATCGAGCAGCGCTACGACTTCAAGGGTGTCGGCGCCTCGGTCGACTGGTCGGGCGATGACCTGCTGCTGAAGGCCAGCTCCGAGGAGCGCGTCGGCGCGGTGCTCGACGTGCTGCAGTCGAAGCTGATCAAGCGCGGGATCTCTTTGAAGTCACTGGATGCCGGCAAGCCGTTCCCGTCCGGCAAGGAATTCCGCATCGAGGCGAAGCTCAAGAACGGCATCGAGCAGGACGCCGCGAAGAAGATCTCGAAGATCATCCGCGACGAGGCGCCCAAGTCGATCAAGAGCCAGATCCAGGGCGACGAGCTGCGCGTCTCGTCGAAGAGCCGCGATGACCTGCAGGCGACCATCGCGCTGCTCAAGGGCAAGGACCTCGAAGTCGACCTGCAGTTCGTGAACTTCCGATAGGTCGATCGTTTCGAGACGCTCGCTTCGCGTGCTCCTCAGCGATCGGGTCGCTACTCGCGGCGACTGACCGCAACCATCTCGTCGCGGTCGACGACCTTGATGCGCGCGCGGCCCTCGGGCTCGCCGAGGGCGATCTCGTGCTCATCGAGCGCATGCCAGCCGTCGAGCGTCGTGTAGCGGATACCGCGCGACTCGAGCAGTTCGACGACCGAGGCCTCCGAGGGCGACGCCGGCGTCCACCAGTTCCCCACGTCGTTGATGACGTGCTCGATCGTCTCCATGGCGTCCGACTTGGTGTGCCCGATCAGGCCGACCGGGCCGCGCTTGATCCACCCCGTCGCATAGACGCCGTATACCTGCTCGTTGTTGTCGGGGTTGATGACCTGGCCCTCATGGTTCGGGATCACACCGTGCTTCTCGTCGAACGGCACCCCGGGCAGCGGCGAGCCGAAGTAGCCGACCGCGCGGTACAGCGCCTGCACCGGAGTCTCACGGAACTCGCCGGTGCCGACGACGCCGCCCTGACCATCCGGGCGGGTGCGCTCGTACTTGAGGGCGGAGACCCGGCCCGAGGCATCCGTCAGCACCTCGACCGGCTTCGCGTAGAAATGCAGGTGCAGCCGGCGGGATGCCTGACCGACCTCGCGCGCCCGCCAGGACTGCAGCACGCGGTCGATGACCATGATCTGCTTGTTGCCGGCGACGGACTCGCGGGCGTGGTCGTCGTAGTCGAAGTCCTCGTCATAGACGACCATGTCGACGTCGCGCAGCTCGCCGAGCTCGCGCAGCTCGAGCGGCGTGAACTTCACGGACGTCGGGCCGCGTCGGCCGAAGACATGCACGTCGGTGACGGGGGATGCCTTGAGACCGTCGTAGACGTTCGCGGGGATCTCGGTGGGCAGCAGATCGTCCGCGTGCTTCGCGAGCATGCGCGCGACGTCGAGGGCGACGTTGCCGTTGCCGACCACCGCGACCGACTCGGCCTCGAGCGGCCACTCGCGCGGGTAGTCGGGGTGACCGTCGAACCAGCTGACGAACTCGGCCGCGCCGTACGAGCCCGCCGCCTCGATGCCGGGGATGCGCAGGTCTGCGTCGTGCACCGCGCCGGTCGCGAAGATGACGGCGTTGTAGTGCTGCTTCAGGTCGTCGAGGGTGAGGTCGGTGCCGAAGCGCACGTTCCCGAAGATGCGGATGTCGCCGCGGTCGAGCACGTCGCGCAGCGCCGTGATGATGCCCTTGATGCGGGGGTGGTCGGGGGCGACGCCGTAGCGCACCAGGCCGTACGGCGCGGGCAGGTGGTCGAACAGGTCGATCGAGACGTCGAAGCTGCGCTCCGCTTTCAGCAGGATGTCCGCCGCGTAGATGCCGGCAGGGCCGGCGCCGACGATGGCAAGGCGCAGCTTGGTCATGCTTTCGATTGCTCCTAGTTGTTGCGGTCGACGACGGAGTCGGCGAAGCGCGTGAGCGCCTTCTTCACCGTGCCGTCGGGGAGGGGGGCGAGCGCGGCGACGGCCTGTGCGGCCCAGTCGCGGGCATCGGCGAGGGTCTCTGCGGTGACGGCGTGCGCGCGCAGGCGTTCGATGCCCTCACTGACGTCGACGTCTTCTGGAGCGCCGATCACGTCGGACTCGAGGTAGGCGAGCAGGGCTGTGGCGGAGGCATCCGTCGCAGCGCTCGCCCTCAGCTTGAGCAGCGGCATCGTGACCACGCCCGCGCGCAGGTCGGTGCCCGCCTGCTTGCCGGTGTCGGCGTCTGCGGCGGAGAGGTCGATGACGTCATCGACGAGCTGGAAGGCGATGCCGATCTTCTCGCCGAACTCAAGAACGGCTGGTTCGTACTCGGCGGGAGCGCCGGAGAACACGACGCCGAACTGGGCGGCGGCCGCGATCAGCGAGCCGGTCTTGTCGGCGAGCACCTTGAGGTAGTGCGCGACGGGGTCCTCGCCGGGCTGTGGGCCGACGGTCTCGTGCAGCTGGCCCATGCAGAGCCGCTCGAAGGTGTCCGCCTGCAGACGGATCGCCCGCTCGCCGAGGTCGGCGATCAGCTGGCTCGCCCGGGCGAACAGCAGGTCGCCGGTGAGCACCGCGACGGCGTTGCCCCACACCAGCTGGGCGGTCGGGACACCACGGCGAAGCGGCGCATCGTCCATCACGTCGTCGTGGTAGAGCGAGGCGAGGTGGGTGATCTCGACGACCTGCGCCGCTTTGATCACCTGGTCGTTCGCGCCGCCCCCGAGCTCGGCGGCGAGCAGCGTCAGCACGGGCCGCACGCGCTTCCCGCCCGCGTCGAGCAGGTAGGTGGCGGTCACGTCGGCGACCTGGTCGGCGAAACGCATCTCGTTCTTGAGGCCGGCCTCGACGCGCTCGAGCGCCGCGTCGAGCTTCTTCACGAGGGCGCGCTCAGCGGCGGAGGAGGTCAGCTTCTCGGTGAGCCCGAACTGGCTCGTGAGAACGGACGACGTCACGAAGTCTTCCCGTCGATGGCGCGGCCGGGCTTGTGCCCGCGGTGCAGCGCGACGATGCCGGCCGTGAGGTTGCGGTACGCGACGCGCTCGTAGCCGGCGTCTCGCAGCCACCCGGCGAGCGTCGGCTGGCTCGGCCAGGCGCGGATCGAGTCCATCAGGTACTCGTACGCCTCGGCGTTCGACGAGGCGAGGCGCGCGACGATCGGCATGCCGAACTGCAGGTAGCCGTAGTACGCGGCGCGCACGGCGGCGAGCGGCGGCGTCGAGAACTCGCAGATCACGACACGGCCGCCCGGCTTCGTCACGCGGAAGAACTCGGCGAGCGCCTTCTTCGGCTGAACGATGTTGCGCAGGCCGAACGAGATGGTCACGGCGTCGAACTCGTCGTCGCCGAACGGCAGGTCCGTGGCATCCGCCTGCACGAATTCGACGCGGGGATTGCCAGCCTGCCTGGCCTTGCCCACCTCGATCATGCCCGCAGAGAAATCGGCGGCGACGACGTGCGCGCCGAAGGTGGCGATCGCCGCGCTGCTCGTGCCGGTGCCCGCCGCCACGTCGAGCACGAGCTCGCCGGGCCGCGGATCGATCGCGCGGGTCGTGGCGATGCGCCAGAGGTGGTCGTTGCCGGCCGAGAGGACCGTGTTCATGCGGTCGTAGTGCGCTGAGACCTCGTCGAACATGGAGGCGACCTCGGCAGGTCGCTTCGTGAGGTCGGCCTTGTTCACGCTCCAAGCCTAGGCGAACCGGCGGCGTGTACGCCGGTTCGCCGTGTCCGCCGGGCGGGGACCGGCGGACCAACAGGTACCGTGCCGGGGCTCAGCGTAAAGTCTGAGTTCGTGACACGAACCGCCGCCACCGTGCAGGCGCTGTCGGTCGAGACCACCCCCCTCGACGACGTGCGCCAGCTCATCCCGTTCCTCGACGCACGCGACCCGCTGCTGTGGCAGCGCCGCGGCGAGGGGATCGCGGGAATCGGCGAGGCGGTGCGGCTCGAGTTCGCGGGGCCGACACGGGTGACGGATGCCGCAGCGGCGTGGCGCCAGATGGCGGCTGCCGCGACCGTGAGCGACCCGCTGCAGGTGCCCGGTTCGGGACTGGTCGCGTTCGGCACCTTCGCCTTCGCGGACGAGTCGGAGCAGGCATCCGTTCTCATCGTCCCGTCCGTCATCGTGGGACGCAGAGCGGGCCGCTCATGGGTCACCACGATCTCCACGACGGATGCTTCACCCGTCGCCGCCCCGAAGCCGACCCCCTTCGGCCCCGAGTTCCGGCTGACCATGGCGTCGGGCGCGCTGTCGGCGGCGGGCTACGGCGATGCCGTGGCGTCCGTCATCTCGCGCATCGCCGCGGGCGACGTGCGCAAGGTCGTGCTCTCGCGCGAGCTGCACGCGCACCTGCCTGCCGGAGCCGATGTGCGCCGGGCTCTCGTCGAGCTCGCCCTCGGCTACTCGGACTGCTGGACCTTCGCCGTCGACGGCTTCGTCGGCGCCTCGCCGGAGACGCTCGTGCGCGTGACCGCGGGCCGCGTCGACGCGCAGGTGCTCGCAGGAACCGCCGCCCGCGGGGCGAACTCCGACACCGATGCGGTGGCCGCCGCCGCGCTGCGTTCGAGCCGCAAGGATCGGGCGGAGCACGCCTTCGCCGTCGACAGCGTGCTCGAATCGCTCGCGCCCCACACGGGCGCGCTCGAGACCAGTGAGCCGTTCACCCTCAAGCTGCCGAACCTCTGGCACCTCGCGACCGACGTCGCGGGACCGCTCGCCGATGGCAGCTCTGCGCTCGACCTCGTCGCGGCGCTGCACCCGACGGCGGCTGTCGCCGGGACGCCGCGGGCGGCCGCTCTTGCGGTGATCGGCGAGCTCGAGCCGTTCGACCGCGGACGCTACGCGGGGCCGGTCGGGTGGATCGGCGCCGATGGGTCCGGCGAGTGGGCCGTCGCCTTGCGCAGCGCGCAGATCGACGAGTCCGGCGACATCACGGCGTACGCCGGCGGCGGCATCGTCGCCGACAGCGACCCCGTGCTCGAGGTCGCCGAGACCACGATGAAGTTCCGCCCGATCGTCGAAGCGTTCGGGTAGCGCCCGCCGCGCGAGCTGTGCTCGCGAGGGATCACATTTTGGGGCCGGGGCGCGTCAGGCGAGTGGCACTTCGATGATCGTCGGCTCCGGTGTGACCGCCGAGAGCGCCTGGTCGAGCTCGCCGCGCGTGGCCGCCCGGCGGTACTGCCAGCCGTACGCCTGCGCGAGCGCCGCGACGTCGACATCGCGCGGGGTCAGCTGCACGCGCTCGAAGGCATCCGGTGCGGCGGATGCCGCGACCTCGAGCCCCTCGAAGATCGTGCCGCCGCGGTCGTTGCCGACGACGATCTGCACGGGCGGAATCCGCTCGCCAGGTGCGCGCAGCAGCGCGCCCACGTCGTGCAGCAGGGTGAGGTCGCCGAGGAGGACGCGGGTCACGCCCGGCGGTGTCGAGACGCCGATGCGCGGATCCTCAGCCTTCGCAGACGCCGCGAGCGCGACGCCGATGCCGGTCGCGACGGTGCCGTCGATGCCGCCGAGCCCGCGGTTCGCGTGCACGGTGATCTTCTTGCCGCCGACGGTGCCGTCGAGCACCCTGATCAGTCGCGACGCCCCCAGCACCAGTCGGTCGCGCGGCCAGGTGAAGCGCCACACCGCGTCGGCGAGCATGCGCCGGGTCACGGACTCGCGCACCGCGGCGAGCTCGCCGCGCAGGTAGGCGGCGCGGGTCGCACTGTCGCTGATGTCGCCGCTCTCGACGGGGGCGCCCCGCTGCGCGGCGAGGTCGACGAGGCGGCGGCTGGTGAAGACCCAGCGGCCGGTCCAGTTGCGCACGTCGGGCTCGTTCGGGTCGACGGATGCCTCCAGCTCGACCTCGCTCACCCGGCGGGCGCCGCGCCCCGGGTCGAAGAACTCCGGCACGTCGGTGTCGTCGACAACGATGACCTCGACGTCGGGCCTGGTGAGCAGCGCCGGGATCTCGCGACTCAGCGTCGGATGGCCGAAGACGATCGCGCGCTCGACGGCGCCGCCGAAGTCGGCGTCATTCAGCAGCTCGCGGTAGGCGACGACCAGGTTCGGCCCGAACCTCGCGCCGCTCGACACCTCGGCGATGAGCGGCCAGCCGCCCGCGCGCGCGAGCTCTTCGGCGGCGGGGCCGGCCTTGTCCCCTGCGATGACGACGGTGCGCGGACCCTGTGCCAGCCGCTCGGTCGTCACAAAGTCACCCGCGACCCCGGCCGAAACGAGACTTTCCGACGACCGGGCGCTGAAGTCGAGAGACGACAGGTCGGGGACCGGAGCCGAGAGAGGGTCTCGCAGGGCGAGGTTCAGATGGACGGGGCCGTGCGCGGCCGAGGCCCACAGCGAGGCGGCGAGGGCCGAGGCGTCCGCCCCGGCATTCGCATCGACGTCGAGCGAGACGCGCGCCGCAGCGCCGAACGCTCCCGGCTGCGTCGTCGTCTGATTCGAGCGGATGCCGCGCAGCTCGACCGGCCGATCGGCGGTGATCACGATCATCGGCACCCGAGCCTCGTGCGCTTCCATCACAGCGGGGTGCACGTTTGCGATCGCGGTGCCGCTCGTCGTCACGACGACAGCCGGAGCGCCTGACTCGAGGGCGAGGCCGAGCGCGAGGAATCCGCCGACGCGCTCGTCGATGCGGACGTGCAACTCGATCGCGCCGATGCGCTCGAGCTCTGCGGCGACGAGGGCGAGCGCCTGCGAGCGCGACCCGGGGGACACGATGACGTGCCGCACGCCGAGGCGCACCAGGGCGGTGAGAAGTTCGATCGAGAAGTCGGTGGCCGGGTTGGAAGTCGCGGGCGATGGTTGCGAGACGCCGCTGTGCGGCCCGTCACCCATCGGATCCGTGGTCGTTCTTCTTCTTGAGGCTGGAGAGGAATTCGACGTCGTCGTCGGGTGCGATCACTCGGCCGCCGCGCCGGCCGTCGACGCGCCCGACCCAGAACCACAGCGCAGCGCCGATGATCGGGAAGATCACGACCACGGCGACCCAGGCGGCCTTCGGCAGGCCGCGCACGCCGAGCCGGTCGGCCAGGCACACGCTCACGATCGAATAGACGTAGAACACTGCGGCGAGAAACCCGATGACGAGCCACAGGCGGAACATGTGCTCATGCTAAGCCCCGGCGGCCGCGGGAGGGCCGGGCGCTGGGCGAGCATACAGAACCGTGACTTTAGGCTTGCAGTTGTGAGACGGATGCCCGCCTGGTTGCGCTACACGATCCTGCGACTGCTGTTCATCGTGGTGCCCCTGGTGATCCTGCTCATCGCGTTCGGACCGCACTACTGGCTGGTCTGGACGGTCGCGTCGGTCATCGCCGGCTTCGCCCTGTCGTACATCTTCCTGAAGGGCCCGCGCGACGCGATGGCGGCCGAGCTCGCCGAGCGACGCGCAGCCAAGCCCGTGGCGAAGGGCGACGATGCCGCTGAGGATGCCGAGATCGAGGCATCCGCTCGTCGTGACGGCGACGAGCTGTAACCCCTAAAAGGCGAAGGCGACGAACAGCACCACCGCGTACGCCAGCGCGGTGAAGCTCGTGAGCTGCAGCGAGAGCACCAGTTCGCGCCCCGTGCGACCGGTAAGCGCGATCAGCGCAGCGGGCGCCGCGAGCAGCAGCACCAGCATGCCGAGCCACGCGATCGGGTAGACGAGCGCGAACATGGCGAGCACGACGAACGGCGCGAACAGGAAGACGCAGTAGATGATCTTCGACCAGCGCCGGCCGACGAGCACGGCGAGGGTGCGCTTGCGGGCGAGCTTGTCGGAGTCGATGTCGCGCAGGTTGTTGACCATCAGCACCGCGCACGCGAGCAGGCCCGCGGCGACGGAGCCGAGCCAGCCCTCCTGGCTCACGGTCTTCACCTGCACGTACTGCGTGCCGGCGGTCGCGGCGACGCCGAAGAAGAGGAAGACGAAGACCTCGCCGAGGCCGTAGTAGCCGTACGGCCGCTTGCCGCCGGTGTAGAACCACGCGGCGACGACCGCGGCAGCGCCGACGGCGAGCAGCCACCACAGCCGCGTGTCGATCACGGTGATGACGCCGACGACCGCGGCGGCGGCGAAGAAGCTGAGCGCGACGATGAGCACGGTGCGCGGCTTGGCCTTGCCCGAGCCGGTGAGCCGGCCGGGGCCGACGCGGTAGGCGTCCGTGCCCCGCACCCCGTCGGAGTAGTCGTTCGAGTAGTTCACGCCGATCTGCAGCAGCAGCGCCACGGCGAGCGCGGCGAGCGCGCGGACCCAGTGCCACTCCCCCGGGTTCGCGACCGTCTGCGCGGCGCCCGTGCCGATGAGCACCGGAGCGATCGCAAGGGGCAGGGTGCGCAGGCGGGCGCCGCCCACCCAGTCGCCGGCGGTGGCGGGCGCGACCTTGGCCGGGTTGCCGCCCGGGCGACGGGTGTTCTTCTTGGCCTTCGTACTCATATCGAGCGGAAGTTTATCGGTGGCGGCTTTGCCCGGGCGCGGCGCCCCGTGCGCGGGAGATAAAGCGCTTCCGCGGGCGTCGTTTCACCCGCCGAAACGACGTTTCACCCGCGCGCGAGAGCTGCGAAGCGCGAATATTAGGCGCTCAGCCCGCGGAGTTCCTCCGTGGCGTGCGCGATGAGGCGCCCGAGTTCGGCGGCAGACGTGCCGCCCCACGCGCGGCTCGCGTGCTCGAACGCCGCGGCGCCGGCGCGCACCGCTAGGCGCGCGGTGGGCTCGGGCACGCCGCGCCCGACCAGCGCGTCGATCACCGCTTGCGCGATCGCCGCGGACTTGGTGTTCGCGCGCTCCTGTAGCGCGCTCGAGCCGGCCATAATCCGCGCACGCCGCTCGGCGACCGGGCGGCCGGCGACGAAGAGCGGGATCGCTGCGATGTAGGCGTCCATAACGAGGTCAAGCGGCGCCCGGTCGGGCGGCGCCACCGCGATCGCGGCGGTCATCGTGTCGCGCAGCTCCACCTCGCCGTCGAACAGCACCTCGCGCTTATCGGCGAAGTGGCGGAAATAGGTCCGCTCGGTAACCCCGGCGTGCTCGGCGATCTGGGCGGTGGTCGTCGCGTCATAGCCGCGCCGCTCGTACAGCTCCAGAGCAGCGGCGCGCAGCCGCGCGCGGGCGGCGGCTCCACTTCTCGGCATCCCCACATCGTACTTGACGTCAGTCACTGTCGGAATAAGGATGGATACTGTCAGTTACTGTCACTACGATTCAATCTGGTTGGAGCCCTGCAATGTCCACTGAGCCGTCCCGCGTCCTTCGCTTCCAGGAGAACGGCGAGCCCCTCGACGTCCTGCTCGACGAGCAGGCCGAGGTCGCCGATCCGCCTTCCGGCAGCATCCGTGTCCACGTCATCGCCACGGGGCTGAACCCCGCCGACTGGGCGCTGACCACTGGATTCCTGCCCGGGCCGCTGCCGCGTGGCGTCGGCTACGACGTGGCCGGCGTTGTCGAGTCGATCGGCGACGGGGTCGCCGCGACGCACGTCGGCGATGTCGTGTTCGGCTCGGCCGACCTCAGCCTGCCGAGCGCCGGCGTCGCCGAGCTCGCGATTCTCAACCATTGGGCGGCCGTACCCACGGGGCTCGACCCGGTGCAGGCGGCCACACTGCCAATGGTCGCGATCACCACGGCGTGGACCCTCGATGTGCTCGACCTGCAGCCGGGCACGACCCTGCTCGTCAACGGCGCAGGCGGAATGGTCGGCTACGCGATGGTCCAGATCGCGCTGCGACGCGGCCTGAAGGTGATCGCCACGGCGGGTCCCGCCTTCACCCGCGACCTCGAGGCCTTCGGCGCTCAGGTCACCGCCTATGGCGACGGCATCGTCGAGCGCGTGCGCGCCATCACCGGCGGCGCAGGCGTCGACTTCGTGCTCGACGCATCACGCGCCAACTCGGGCAGCCTCGGCGACTTCGTCGCGCTGACCGGAGGGGACCCACAGCGCGTGATGACGATCAGCAACCATGCGGGCGCCGATGAGCTGGGCGCGCGCGTCAACCTCAGAGAGCTTCGGACCGCCGCACTCGCCCCGGCGGACGAGGTGTTCGCCGAGTTCGGCGAGCTCGCAGCGCGCGGCGAGTTCCACCTGCCGATCGCCGAGGTGTTCCCGTTCGACCGGTGGCGCGATGCCGTGGAACGCAGCGTGTCCGGGCATCCGCACGGCAAGCTCGTGCTGCTCGCGCCGCCCGCGGCGTAGTGATTTGTCGTCGCGGCGGTCCCCGCCCGCCGCGAGCCGCTGCGCGGTTCGGCGAGCGAGTAGCCGAACCACTATGGCTGGGTTGGCGACGCCAGCCGTGCGAGCGCGAGACGGTCGGGCTTCCCTGAGGCGAGGCGCGGAATGACGTCGACGACCTGCAGCCGCGCGGGCGCGGCGGCACGGCCGAGGGCCGCTGCTGTCGACGAGCGGATGCCGGCGAGTTCCGCCTCGCCCGCGGTCGTGATCACAACCGGAACCTGACCCCACTGCGCGTCGTCGACGGCGACCACGACGGCGTCCGCCAGACCCGGAAGGGACGCGATGTGCCGCTCGACCGCGTCGAGCAACACTTTCTCGCCGCCGGAGATGATGACGTTGTCTGCGCGGCCGAGAACGGTGACGCGGCCGTCTTCGGAGACTTCGCCGAGGTCGCCCGTGCGGTACCAGCGGGTGCCGTCTGCGTCTGTTGTGAAGGCCGCGGCGGTGCGCTCGGGGTCGCCGAGGTAGCCGCCGGCGAGGGTCGGGCCGCTGAGTTCGAGCTGGCCGCCGCTGACCCGGGCGCGGGTCGCGCCGATCGGCATGCCGGCGTACACGCATCCCCCGCTCGTCTCACTCGATCCGTAGGTGCGCACGACGCGGATGCCGAGGGCTTCGGCGCGCTGCCGCAGTTCGGGCCGCAGCGCCTGGCCGCCGACGAGCAGCGCGTCGAAGCGGCGCAGAGCGTCGGCCGTGTCGGCGTCGTCCTCGGCCGCGTCGACGAGACGTGCGAGCTGCACCGGCACGATCGAGGCGTAGCGCTCGGGGGCGCTCAGCCGGGCGGCGTGCGCGACGAAGTTCTCGGCGTCGAAGTGCCCCTCAGGCATCACCACCGGTTCGGTGCCCGCATGGATCGAGCGCACCAGTACATTCGTTCCCGCCACGTAGTGCGCGGGAAGGCAGAGCAGCCACTGGCCGAGCCCGGTGGTCGACTCACGCGTCGCGTGAACAGAGACCCACTCGGCACTCGCGCGTGCGCTCGCGAGCAGCGCCGCCGCAGAGAGGCCGACGCGCTTCGGCGTCCCGGTGGAGCCCGAGGTCTCGATGACGAGGGCGACGTCGTCCTCGACCATTTCGAGACGCGCGGCCTCGCCGCGCTCCGGGGTGGTCGGGTGGGGCAGCGCCGCGAAGGGAAGGACCGCGGCGCCAGAGCCGTCGAGAGCAGTGCGCAGAGCGGACAGAAGTGCCGGAACATCCGAGTCCGGCATCCGCCTCAGTGCTCTGCTCATGCGCACGTCGCCTTCACGGGTGCGAAATGCACGTGCACAAGCGATCGGGCGTCCATTGCGCACCCCTCAATGAGCGGGCGCATCAGAACTGCCACGGGAAGGGTGACCAGTCGGGGGCGCGCTTCTCGAGGAAGGCGTCGCGGCCCTCGACGGCCTCGTCGGTGCCGTAGGCGAGGCGCGTCGCCTCGCCCGCGAACAGCTGCTGGCCGACCAGCCCGTCGTCGACGGCGTTGAACGCGTACTTCAGCATGCGGATCGCGGTCGGCGACTTCCCGAGGATGATGCGCGCCCACTCGAGCGCCGTCGTCTCGATCTCGGCGTGCGGCACGACCGCGTTCACCGCGCCCATCTCGTAGGCGCGCTGGGCGGAGTACTCCTGCGCCAGGAAGAAGACCTCGCGCGCGAGCTTCTGCCCGATCTGGCGCGCGTAATACGCAGAGCCGTAGCCGGCGTCGAAACTGCCGACGTCGGCATCCGTCTGCTTGAACCGCCCGTGCTCGGCGCTCGCGATCGTCAGATCCGCAACGGCATGCAGCGAGTGGCCGCCGCCGGCCGCCCAGCCCGGAACGACCGCGATCACGACCTTGGGCATGAAGCGGATGAGCCGCTGCACCTCCAAGATGTGCAGGCGGCCGGCTCGGGCAGGGTTCGACACGGATGCCTCGGCGTCCGAGTACTTATATCCGTCGCGTCCGCGGATGCGCTGGTCGCCGCCGGAGCAGAACGCCCACCCGCCGTCCTTCGGGCTCGGCCCGTTGCCGGTCAGCAGCACGACGCCGACGCGCGGGTTCGTGCGCGCGTCTTCGAGCGCGGCGTAGAGCTCGTCGACCGTGTGCGGGCGGAACGCGTTGCGCACCTCGGGACGGTTGAACGCGACGCGAGCGACCTGGCCGGCCACGCCCTCGCCTGTCGACAGGTGGTACGTGACATCCGTCAGCGCCTCGAAACCGGGCACCGTCGTCCACTGCGTCTCGTCGAAGATCTCGGACACCCGCTCGGTCATGAAATCAACCTTAAGGCGGAGATTCATTGTTTTTCGGGGTGGTGAGCACCTCCCGCACAGGGGGCCGTGGTTTCCTTGGCGGCGGTGACCCGATACGACGACCTGCCGCTGTACGAGCCGGAGCGCAAGCGCCGGCACTGGTCCGACGGCAGAAAGAAGCGGCTGCGGCGCACCATCTCGTGGCTCGCATTCGGCCTCGCGGTACTGCTCGTCGCCGGTGTCGGCTACGTCGGCTTCACCTACTTCCACTTCGTCAACGGCGTCAACAAGGTGAGCGGAGTCGTCTCGGGCGACTCGAAGCCGGGTGTCGCGCAGAACATCCTGCTGATCGGCAACGACGAGCGTCCGGCGAACATGACCGCCCAGCAGTACCAGGAGCTGTCGACCACGGCCGACGGCGGCAGCTCGAACACCGACACGATGATCCTGCTGCACGTGCCGGCCGACGGGTCGTCGGCGACACTGATCTCCTTCCCGCGCGACTCGTGGGTCTCGATCCCCGGCCACGGCAAGGGCAAGCTCAACGCGGCCTACGTGTACGGCAAGACCGGCGCGAGCGGCACCGACCAGCAGAAAGAAGCAGCGGGGGTGAAACTGCTGATCGACACGATCCAGAACCTCACGGGGCTGACGGTGAACCACTACGTCAAGGTCAGCCTGCTCAGCTTCTACAACATCGCGAACTCGCTGGGGCCGGTCACGGTGTGCCTCAACAACCCGGTGAACGACCCGTACTCCGGGGCGCACTTCCCCGCCGGCGTGCAGAAGCTCGACGCACGACAGGCGCTGCAGTTCGTCCGCCAGCGGCACGGGCTGCCCAACGGCGACCTCGACCGCGCCGCCCGCCAGCAGTACTTCCTGTCGGTCGAGGCGCAGCAGATCCTCTCGGCCGGCACCCTGCTGAACCCCGTGAAGCTCAACAACGTCGTCGGCGCGGTCAGCTCGTCGCTCGAGACCGACGACAAGCTCAACCTCGTCTCGCTCGCGACCCAGCTCAAGGGGCTGCGCAGCGGTGGCATCACGTCGGCGACGATCCCGCTCATGGCAGACCCCTATGGCACGGAAGACGGCCAGTCGGTCGTGCTGATCAACTACGATGCGCTGCCGGACTTCATGGCCACCGTGACGGGCGGGAAGACCGCGGCGCAGCGCGTCGCGGCGACGAAGGCGGCCGATCCGGCATCCGTCACCGTCGACGTGCTGAACGGGGCGGGCACCGCGCGCGGGTCGAGCACGGCGCTTGCGACCCTCAAGTCGCTCGGCTTCCAGACCGGCAAGCCGGCGGATGCGCCCGCCTCGCAGCAGACGACCACCGTCTACTTCCCCAAGGGCGACGAGGCTCAGGCCAAGGCCGTGTCGGCCGCCGTGCCGGGGGCGGCGCTCGCGCAGTCGTCGGACTACAAGAATGTGACCGTGATCCTCGGAACGGACGGGCTCATGCCCAAGGGCGCGGCGGATTCCTCAGGCGGCTCCTCCTCGCAGGCCCCGTCGGCCGGGTCCGGCGGCTCCGGCGGCTCTGCCTCGTCGGCGCCGTCACCCAGTGCGCCCACCACGAACTACAGCAAGACGAGCTGCATCAACTGATGACGACCTCGGTGCACGAGATTCCGCCGCTCGGCGATGTGCTCAGGACCGCGCACGTGGTCGCTTTGCCGATGGTGACGCGCTTCCGCGGCATCACCGTGCGCGAAGCCGCGGTCTTCGAGGGTCCGAACGGGTGGACCGAGTTCAGCCCGTTCGTCGAGTACGGCGACGAGGAGTCGTCGGCCTGGCTGGCTGCCGCGTTCGACTACGGCTGGGCCGAGGCGCCGGCGGCCCTTCGGCCGTCGATTCCGGTGAACGCCACGGTGCCCGCCGTCGCGGCCGCCGACGTTCCCGCCGTGCTTGCCCGCTTCCCGGGCGCCCGCACGGCGAAGGTCAAGGTCGCCGACCCCGGCCAGTCGCTCGCCGACGACGTCGCTCGGGTCGCCGCCGTGCGCGAGGCCCTCGGGTCTGAGGGGCGGATCCGCGTCGACGCCAACGCGCTCTGGAACGTCGACGAGGCCGAGCACGCGATCCGCGCGCTCGAGCAGTTCGACCTCGAGTACGTCGAGCAGCCCGTCGCGACCGTGCCCGAGCTGGCGGAGCTGCGACGGCGCGTGTCGCGCCTCGGCATCCTGATCGCCGCCGATGAGAGCGTGCGCAAGGCGGCCGACCCGCTCGCCGTCGCGCGCGCCGGGGCCGCAGACGTGCTCGTCATCAAGGCGCAGCCGCTCGGCGGGGTTTCCACGGCGCTGTCGATCATGGCGGAGGCGGGCCTGCCGTGCGTGGTCTCGAGCGCGCTCGACACGTCGATCGGGCTCGCGATGGGGGCTGCGCTCGCCGCCGCGCTGCCATCGCTCGAATTCGACTGCGGGCTCGGCACCGCGGCGCTGTTCGAGAGCGATGTGACGGATGCCCCGTTGCTGCCCGTCGACGGCGCGATCCCGGTCAGGCGCGTCGTGCCGTCTGAGTCGCTGCTCGCCTCGAACGCCGCGTCGCCCGAACGGCGGCGGTGGTGGCTCGCGCGCATCGAGCGCTGCCACGGCCTGCTTTCCGCGGCCCGCGCTGCCGCCGAGTAAGGATCCTTCGGCCCGACGCAGGAGCTTTCGTCGGCAAACGGCCTCGCCCCGGCGGGTCCTCCTTCTTTCGGCCGATGTCGACGTCAGTCGACGGGGGCGAGCTCGGCGATGAGGACCCGATCGTCTTCGATGACGCGGAACTCGTAGCGGGTGACGACGAAGCCCGCAGGGGCCGCCGCCGCGGCGAGCGCCTCTGGCGTGGCGAATGCGGCGTGGTTCGGTTCGTAGCCGGGGGCGCCGACCGCCCCAGGCGGGCGCTGCTCGGGCGGGGTGCCCGTGTCGCCGTGCCCGTGGCCTGCCGGCACCTCGGCGAAGGTCGCCGTCACGAGCACGCCCTCAGGGGCGAGCACCCGCGCGAACTCCTCGAACACGGGCAACGGGTCGGCGAAGATGTGCAGCGCGGTCACACAGGTGACGAGGTCGGCTGAGGCATCCGCGACCGGCAGTTCTTCTGCCACTCCCTCGAAGAACACGGCGGACGGCAGTTCGCGGCGCGCGACGGCGAGCATGCCAGGCGAGAGGTCGACGCCCACGAGCTCGAGCCCCGGGTTGCGCGCGGCGAACGCCCGCGCCACGAGGCCGGTGCCGGTCGCGACATCGAGCACGGTGCGGACATCGTCGAGGTCGGCGAACCCGGCGACCGCCGCGGCGAGCTCGCGGTGCATCGTGTTGTCGTCATAGGCATCCGCCCGCCCGTCGAATCGCGCCCGGATCGCCGCGTTGCGCTCGTCGTTCATGCGGCCAACGCTATGCGGTGAAAACCGGCTGGGGCGCACGTTCTCTCAAGAAACGTGCGCCCGAGAGCCGATTCGCCGCGCCTACTCCCCTTTCGCGCCGCTCTGCTCCGCTTCGAGCACGACCTCGTGCTGCAGCGCCGCGATGTCCTCCGTGGCGGGATCGCCGTGGGCGCCGCCCGACAGCGCGTACTCCTCTTCAGGCGACAGGATCAGCTTCTTGCGGCCGAAGAGCGCGAACAGGGCGACGCCGATGAGGAAGACGATCGCGATGGCGATCACCGCGGGCTCGTACGCCGGCACGAACAGCAGCGAGACGAACGCGATCAGGGCGATGAGCCCCGCGTAGATCGCCCCGGGCGAACCCCACGGGCTGCGGTACGGCCGTTTCGCGCCGGGGTGGTTGCGGCGCAGCAGCACGAACGAGGTCATCTGCAGCAGGTACGAGATGACCGCGCCCCACACCGCGATGTTCAGCACGATGTTGCCCGCGTTCGTGTTGCCCGAGTACTGCGCGACGAACAGGAAGACGAATCCGATGGCGCCGCCGACGACGAGGGCGATCCACGGCGTCTGGTTCTTGCCCGTGAGCGAGAGGAACTTCGGGTAGTACCCGGCGCGCGACAGCGAGTACATGTTGCGGCCGTAGGCGTACATGATGCCCTGCAGCGACGCGAGCAGACCGACGAGCGCGAAGATCGCGAGGATGCCGACGATGCCGTCGGCGTTGCTGCCGAACATCTTCTGGAACCCGTCGAGGAGCGGCTGCAGCGAAGCGCCGGTGCCCTTGGCGCCGAGCACGGCGGAGTTGAGGAACAGCACGATCGCGCCGGTCACCATCAGGGTCACGAGCGCCCACAGGCCGCCGCGGGGGATGTCCTTCGTCGGGTTGTGCGACTCCTCCGCCGCCAGCGGCAGCTCCTCGATGCCGAGGTAGAACCAGATCGCGAACGGCAGGGTGGCCAGGATGCCGGTGAAGCCGCCCGGCAGGAATCCGCTGTCCGCGCCCTTCGCCGGCGCGTGCAGCAGCGAGCCGAAGTCGACCGAGCTCGTCGCGACCGCCACGATGCCGAAGAACACGATGATCGCGATCGAGATGATCGACACGATGATCGCGAAGCGGAAGCCGACGGAGGCGCCGAGCGAGTTGAGGCCGATGAAGACCGCGTAGAGGATGATCCACCACAGCCACGGCGGCAGGGTCGCTCCCGTGAGCAGCTTGAGGGCGCTGTCGGCGTATTGCGCGGAGAAGAACACGACCACCGCGGTCGTCATGACGTACTCGATCGTCTCCGCCATGCCGGTGACGAAGCCACCCCACGGCCCCATCGACGCGCGGGCGAACGAGTAGGCGCCACCCGTGTGCGGCATCGCGGCGCTCATCTCGCCGATCGAGTAGAACAGGCCGAAGAACATCAGGGCCACGAACACGGTGGCGACGAGCAGGCCGCCCCAGCCGGCGGTCGGGATGCCGCCGTTCCAGCCGCTGAAGTCCCCCGAGATGACGGCGGCGACCCCGAGGCCCCAGATGCCCCAGACGCCCGCGCTGCGGCGCAGCGTGCGCCTCTCGAAATAGCTCTTGTCGACGGTCGTGTAACTGACGCCGGAGGTGCTCACCTTTTCGGGCGAAGACATGCGCGGTCCTTTCGGGACAGGGGTGACGCAGGGAAGGTTGGCCGACAACATAGCGACGCGAAAGGACGAACGCCATACCTTTGGCTGTAACGGGTGTGTAAACAGAAAGCAGGACAGCACAGGCATCCGTCGTGCTGTAATGGTCGGCAACCAACCATTGGAGTCGTGTGATGACAGAGCCGAGCGGATTCCTCAGCCTGGAGCAGCTCGCATCGTTCGCCGCGGACGGCGTGATCGACACCGTGAGCATCGCCTTCACCGACATGCAGGGCCGGCTCGTCGGCAAGCGCACGACCGCGCGCCTGTTCCTCGAGGAGTACGCGAAGCACGGCGCCGAGTGCTGCAACTACCTGCTCGCCGTCGACGTCGAGATGAACACCGTCGGGGGGTACGAGATCTCGAGCTGGCAGCGCGGCTACGGCGACATGGTGATGAAGCCGGACATCGCGACGCTGCGCGCGGCGCCGTGGCTCGTGAAGACCGCGCTCGTCACCGCCGACCTCGAATGGCTCGACGGCGCGCCCGTCGTGCAGGCGCCGCGCGCGATCCTGCAGCGGCAGCTCGACCGGCTGCGCGAGCTGGGGTTCGAGGCATACGTCGGCACCGAGCTCGAGTTCATCGTCTTCGAGGACTCGTACCGCGAGGCGTGGAAGAAGGGCTACCGAGAGCTCACGCCGGCGACCGACTACAACGTCGACTACGCGCTCGCGGCGTCGACGCGGATGGAGCCGCTGCTGCACGACATCCGCGTCGCGATGGACGGCGCCGGCATGTACTGCGAGGGCGTCAAGGGCGAGTGCAACCTCGGCCAGCAGGAGATCGCGTTCCGCTACAAGACGGCGCTCGAGACGTGCGACAACCACTCGATCTACAAGAACGGCGCGAAGGAGATCGCCGCCGCTCACGGCCAGTCGCTCACCTGCATGGCCAAGTTCAACGAGCGCGAGGGCAACAGCTGCCACATCCACCTCTCGCTGCGCGGGCTCGACGGGTCTGCGGTTTTCGCTGATTCGACGGATGCCTCGGGCCTCGGCCACTCGAAGCTGTTCCGCCACTTCCTGGCCGGCCAGCTCGCGACGCTGCGTGAGCTGACGCTGTTCTACGCACCGAACATCAACTCGTACAAGCGCTACCAGCCCGGCAGCTTCGCGCCGACCGCGGTCGCCTGGGGACTCGACAACCGCACCTGCGCGCTGCGCGTCGTCGGGCACGGGCAGTCGCTGCGCTTCGAGAATCGCACCCCAGGCGGCGACGTCAACCAGTACCTCGCCGTCGCCGCGATGATCGCGGGCGGGCTCTACGGAATCGAGCACGAGCTCGAGCTCGAGGCTCCGTATGCGGGCAATGCCTACGATGCCGATGTGCCCCAGGTTCCCTCGACATTGCGCGAGGCGGCGTCGCTGTTCGCCGGTTCCGAGATCGCCCGGGCCGCCTTCGGCCCCGAGGTCGTCGCGCACTACCTGAACAATGCGCGCGTGGAGCTCGCGGCCTTCGAGGCCGCAGTGACCGATTGGGAGCGGGTGCGTGGCTTCGAACGACTCTGAGGTGCCGGCGGCGGTGTTCCCGAATCCGGGCTCGCGCCCGGATGAGCCGGGGGCCTGTGCCCCGGTCATCGGCATCACCACCTACCTGCAGCGCGCGCAGACCGGCGTCTGGGATGTGCCGGCCTCGTTCCTGCCGAAGACGTATCTCGACGGTGTGACAGATGCCGGCGGCATCGCCGTGCTGCTGCCGCCACAGCCCACGACTCCGGCTTGTGCCGCGAGGGTGCTCTCGCGGCTCGACGGGCTCATCATCGCGGGCGGCGTCGACGTCGACCCCGCGCGCTACGGCCAAGCGGCGCATGAGAAGACGGATGCCCCGCAGACCATGCGCGACACGTGGGACCTCGCCCTCCTCGACGCCGCGATCGCCACCGAGGTGCCGTTCCTCGCGATCTGCCGAGGAGCCCAGGTGCTCAACGTGCTGCGCGGGGGCACCCTGCATCAGCATCTGCCCGACGTGGTGGGATCGCCGCGCTATCAGCTCGGCGGCGGGGCGTTCAACCGGGTGGAGGTCGAGATCACCCCGGGCAGCACGATCGCCAGACTCGTCGGCGAACATTCCGTCGGCAGCATGTATCACCATCAAGCGATCGACGAGGTCGGCGACGGACTTGTCGTAACCGCCCGCAGCGACGACGGAGTGGTCGAGGCAGTCGAGCTGCCGAGCGTGCCGTTCGGCGTCGCGGTGCAGTGGCATCCGGAAGAGGAGACCGACGACCGCCGGCTGTTCGCGGGCCTCGTCGAGGCAGCGAAGGCATATGCCACTGAGCGAATGAAACAAGACGCATGACCGAACTGACGCTGATCAACCCGTCCGACGAAACGGTGATCTCCACCATCCCTGCGACGACCGTCGAAGAGACGGATGCCGCGGTGGCCCGCGCCGTCGTCGCGCAGCGCGCGTGGGCGAGGCTCGCGCCGCTCGATCGGGCGAAGGCGATGCGCCGCTTCGCCGATGCCGTCGACGGCGCGGTCGAGGAGCTCGCTGCGCTCGAGGTGCGCAACTCGGGGCATCCGATCGGCAATGCGCGGTGGGAAGCCGGGCACGTGCGCGACGTGCTCGAGTACTACTCGGCGGCGCCCGAGCGGCTGTTCGGCCGCCAGATCCCGGTGGCGGGCGGCCTCGATGTGACGTTCCATGAGCCGATCGGCGTCGTCGGCGTCATCACGCCGTGGAACTTCCCCATGACGATCGCGTCGTGGGGCTTCGCGCCCGCGCTCGCGGCCGGCAACGCCGTCGTGCTGAAGCCCGCGGAGTGGACACCGCTCACCAGCCTCAGGCTGGCCGAGCTCGCGCTCGAGTCCGGCCTGCCTGAGGGGCTCTTCCAGGTGCTGCCGGGCGAGGGCCGCGTGGTCGGCGACCGACTGGTCGAGCATCCCGACGTGCGCAAGATCGCCTTCACCGGCTCGACCGCGACGGGCACCGCGATCATGGCCAAGGCCGCCGCGAACGTGAAGCAGGTGACCCTCGAGCTCGGTGGTAAGAGCGCAAACGTCGTCTTCGCCGACAGCGACCTCGAGAAGGCCGCGGCGACCGCGCCGTACGGCGTGTTCGACAACTCCGGGCAGGACTGCTGCGCGCGCACCAGGATTCTCGTGCAGCGCTCGGTCTACGAGAGGTTCATGGGGCTGCTCGAGCCCGCCGTGCAGGGCGTGCGCGTCGGCGACCCGAACGATGCCGCGACCGAGATGGGACCGCTCGTGAGCCGCGCACATCACAACAAGGTGGCGTCCTACGTGCCGGACGACGCACCGGTCGCGTTCCGCGGCGCGGCGCCCGACGGCCCCGGCTTCTGGTTCCCGCCGACCGTGCTCACACCGTCGTCGCCCGCCGACCGCACCGTCACCGACGAGATCTTCGGCCCGGTCGTCGTCGTGCTGCCGTTCGAGGACGAGGCCGAGGCGATCGAGCTCGCGAACTCCTCGCGCTTCGGTCTGTCGGGATCGATCTGGACGCGCGACCTGAGCCGCGGCATCCGCGTCTCTCGTGCCATCGAAAGCGGAAATCTCAGCGTGAACTCGCACTCGTCCGTGCGCTACACGACGCCGTTCGGCGGCTACAAGCACTCAGGGGTCGGCCGGGAGCTCGGCCCCGACGCGCCTTTCGCCTTCACCGAGACCAAGAACGTCTTCATCGCAACAGAGGAGAGCTAGTGGCGATCGAGCCCATCAACCTGACCCAGCGCCTGGCGGGGAAGGTCGCCGTGATCACCGGCGGCGCCAGCGGCATCGGCCTCGCGACCGCGAAGCGGTTCGCCGCCGAGGGCGCGAAGGTCGTCATCGGCGACGTCGACCCGGCCGCGGGCGAGGCCGCAGCCGAATCGGTCGACGGCCTGTTCGTGAAGGCCGACGTCACCGATCAGGAGCAGGTGGATGCCCTGTTCGACACGGCGGCCGCGACGTACGGCTCTGTCGACATCGCGTTCAACAACGCCGGCATCTCGCCCCCCGATGACGACTCGATCGAGACCACCGAGCTGCCCGCGTGGCAGAAGGTGCAGGACGTCAACCTGAAGTCGGTGTATCTGTGCTCGCGCGCGGCGCTGCGGCACATGACCGCGCAGGGCAGGGGCTCGATCATCAACACGGCGTCGTTCGTGGCGGTGCTCGGCTCGGCCACTTCGCAGATCTCGTATACGGCGTCGAAGGGCGGCGTGCTCGCGATGACGCGCGAGCTGGGCGTGCAGTTCGCCCGGCAGGGGATCCGCGTGAACGCGCTCTGCCCCGGCCCCGTGAACACCCCGTTGCTGCAGGAGCTCTTCGCCAAGGACCCCGAGCGCGCCCAGCGCCGGCTGGTGCACATTCCGACGGGCCGCTTCGCCGAGCCGGAGGAACTGGCCGCCGCGGTCGCGTTCCTCGCCTCCGACGACGCGTCGTTCATCACCGCCTCGACCTTCCTCGTCGACGGCGGCATTTCCTCGGCATACGTCACCCCACTGTGATGAGACCTCCGATCGTTGAGGAGCCCGCCGCAGGCGCGCGTCTCGAAACGATCCCGCGACTGCGAGTTGGTTTCGAGACGCCCGCTGCGCGGGCCCCTCAACCAACGGAGGACGTATGACCGACGCGCTTCTGCGGCCCGTGCGCGGCGGGAACGCCTTTGAGGAGACTGTGCAGCGGTTGCTGCAGACGATCCGTCTCGGCGCGGTCGGTCCGGGCGAGCGGCTGCCGAGCGAGCGCGAGCTCGCGGTGCGGCTCGGCGTCAGTCGCGACACCCTGCGCGAGGCGATCGCGGCGCTGGCGGATGCCGGCTACCTGATCTCGCGCCGCGGCCGCTACGGCGGCACGTTCGTCGCCGACGAGCTGCCGACGGGCGGTGCGCATGAGGTGACGGATGCCTCCCCGGAACCCCTTTCCCCCGCGGCTGTGGTCGACGCACTGGCGGTTCGAGCCGTGCTCGAGACCGGCGCCGCCCGCCTCGCGGCGGCTCGCGCCCTGACCGCCGAGGAGCGCGAGCGGCTGCAGTCGGCGCTCGAAGAGAGCTCGGGCGCGGCATCCGCCGATTACCGCCGTCTCGACTCGAGGCTGCACCTCGCCATCGCCGAACTCGCGGGCGCGCCGAGCCTGGTGCCGCTCGTCGCCGACGCGCGCACGCGCATCAACAGGCTGCTGGACGAGATCCCGCTCCTGGCGCGCAACATCGCGCACTCCGACGAGCAGCACCAGCGCGTGGTCGGTGCGATCTTGGCCGGCCGCCCCGACGAGGCGGTCGCCGCGATGCAGGAGCACCTCGACGGCACCGAGGCCCTCCTCACGGGCTTCTTGGCCTAGCTCGTCAGGCGGCAAGCGCGAACCCTGTGCTCGCCCGGAAGGTGCGCACCCCGACTGCCGCCCACGCGACGACGAGGAAGGCGAACAGCGCAGCTGACAGCACGGCGACCGCGGTCAGCCCCGTGTGCGCCGCCAGCCCCGCGGTACCCGTGACCACCGTTCCGACGGGGAAGGTGAACGACCACCAGGTCAGCGAGAACGGCAGCCCGCGGCGCGCCGTGCGAATCGTGATCGCCGCCGCGATCGCAAACCACATGAGGGCGAATCCGAGCACGGGCAGCCCGAAGAGGATCGCGAACGTCATGAGCGAGTGGTCGAACGACGTGCCGAACGCGCCGCTCGCATTCCCCGCGAGCAGGTTGACTGCGGTGACCGACTGCCCGAGGGGGCCGAGCACGATCCACAGCGTCGGCACCATGCCCTCAGCGCCCACCTTGTGCACGGCGAGGCGCTGCCAGAGCTGCACGATGATGACGAAGGATGCCAGCAGGCTCAGTCCGAACATGGCGTAGCAGCCGGCCAGCAGAGTCTCTCGCGCCTGGCCCGCCGCTGCATACGGCAGCAGCAGTGCCCCCGTGGCGGCCGACACCATCGGCGGGACGACCGGCATGAGCCAGCCGCCGAACGCCGAATCCGCGCTGTTCTCGTGGCGGGTGAAGGCGAGGTACGGCACGATCACGGCCGCGACCAGCCCGCCGGCCGTGCCGAGCGACCAGAGCACCCAGTCGACCGTGACCGCCGCCGGCAGGCCGATGAGGTCGCGCCCGACGAGCAGCGTTCCTGCTCCCACGGTGAGGAAGGCCATCGGCGGCGCGCCGTAGAAGTGCGCCATCACCGGGTTGAGGTGATGCCCGCGCGCCGTCGCCGGATAGCGCACCCAGTGAATGACGGATGCCACGGTGAAGAACACCAGCAGCGCGCAGGCGATGAGCCAGACGGCGATCGCGCCCTGACGCAGGCCTGGGAATTGAAAGGGCTGGCTCGCGGCCGCGTTCGCCACGATGCCCGTCCCCATGACCGCGGCGAACCAGTTGGGCGTGACATTCGAGAGCGTGAAGCGAGGCATGCCATCAGCGTGCGCCGGCTCGGCTCGGCGCGGTATCGTCGCCTCATTGTGAGACCACAATCCACGGTTGTATCAGAAGCCGACCTGACCTCTCTACGGCTGCTCGCGGCCGTCGCGCGCACAGGCTCCATCTCGGCCGCGGCGAGCGAGCTCGTGATCAGCCAGCAGGCCGCCTCGGTGCGGATGCGGCGGCTCGAGACGTCCGTCGGTGTGCCTCTGCTCACCCGCTCGTCGCGCGGATCGACGCTGACTCCCGCGGGAGTGGCCGCGGCGGCGTGGGCGGCCGAGGTCGCCGACGCCGCGGCGCGCTTCGAGGCGGGCATCGCCGCTCTGCGCGATCACGGCGACGAGCCGATCACCGTCGCATCCAGCCTCACGATCGCCGAGTATCTGCTGCCGCGCTGGCTCATGGCACTGCACGAGACGGATGCCGCCGCGCGCGTCGCCGTGACGGCGACCAACAGTGAACGGGTCGTGGCTCTCGTCGCCGCAGGCGATGCGCGGCTCGGATTCATCGAGTCGCCGCTCGATGCCGGCGAGCTCGGCGATCTTGCGCAGAGCACGATCGCCAGGGACGAGCTCGTCACCGTGGTCTCCCCCACGCATCCGTGGGCCCACCGGCGCGAGATCAGCGTGCCCGCGCTCGCCCGCACGCCGCTCATCACGCGCGAGCGCGGCTCGGGCACCCGACTGGCAGCAGAGCGGATGCTCGCCGAGGCCGGGTGCGTCCCGGTTGCGCCGCTCGCCGAGCTGCCCACGACGGCGGCGATCCGCACCGCGGTCGTCGCCGGCGGGGGCGCGGCGATTCTGAGCATCCTGGCGGTGCGCGACGATCTGGCTGCGGGCCGGCTGGTGCGCGTCCGCGTGCGGGGTGTCCGCTTCGTGCGCGAGTTGCGAGCGGTCTATCGTGACGGCGCAGAGCGCACTGGGACCGGCGCGGCGCTGATGGCCGCGATCGCCCGGAGCGCCGGCTGACCGCCCGCCCCGAGGGAGGATTTATTCGCGAACGGAGGACGTTTTCTGCGGAAACGTCCTCCCCCGGCGCGAAAGTCCTCCGCCCACCGGCGCGTGCATCGACGCCCCCGCCACGGCAGCCCCCAGCGCCGGCACGTAGAACGTGCCGATCGTGAGAAGACCGAGCAGCACAAGCATCCCCAGCACCACGACGCACGTGATCGAAACCGCGCGCCACGCACTGCCCCGCACGAGCACCGGAATCAGACACAGCGCGACAGGTGCCAAGACGTACCAGAGGATGCCGGGCCCGTTCACCGCAAGCACCGAAGCCTGCGCCGCCGGGTGCACCGCACACGCCACCCCAGGCGGGTCGCACGTCGTCGTCCCCGATGAGTACAGCGGCGCGAACAGCACGACAACGGCCGCCGCCGCGGCGAGACCGAGCGCCGCGAGCTGCCAGATCCGCGCCGCGCGCAGCCTCCCGCTCACGGCGCCGACTCTACGCCGCAGAAACTCCTAGCTCGACAGCCCCGAGTAGGAGTGCAGGCCGTGGAAGAAGACGTTCACGACGCCGAAGTTGAACATCACGGCCGAGAACCCGATGATCGCAAGCCACGCCGATCGCGACCCGCGCCAGCCGCGCGTCGCCCGCGCGTGGATGTACCCGGCGTAGATCACCCAGATGATGAACGTCCAGACTTCCTTGGTGTCCCAGCCCCAGTAGCGACCCCAGGCCTTCTCGGCCCAGATCGCGCCGGCGATGAGCGTGAACGTCCAGCAGATGAAGCCGATGATGTTGACGCGGTAGCTGAGGTTCTCGAGCGTCAGCGCGTTCGGCAGCGTCTTGAGGAACGGCAGCACCGGCGGCATCGACAGCGCCTCGCGCCGCTCGCGCCATGCCTGCAGCAGCTGCGCGCCCGCGAGCGCGAAGCCCAGCGCGAAGAACGCGGTGCCCAGGATCGCCACCATGATGTGGATGACCAGCCAGTACGACTGCAGCGCCGGCGGCAGTGGCACGACCGGCACGTAGTAACGGGTCTGCGCGATCATCAGCAGCACACAGACCAGGCCGAGGATGAACGTGCCGATCCAGCGGATGTCCCACCGCAGGTTCGCCAGCAGGAAGATCCCGACGATGACGAGCGTGCCCGTCAGCGAGAACTCCCACATATTGGCCCACGGCACGCGGTGCGCCGCGATTCCCCGGGTCACGACCGAGAGCAGGTGGATGCCCCACGCGATCGTCGTCACCGTCATCGCCGCACGCAGCATCTTCGACGATGCCGGCACCCCCGACGCGGGTCGGGCCGCGTCGGGCGACGGCCGCACCAGGGTCGCGGTGGTCGAGTTGAGAGACCCGGAAGAAACGGATGCCTCGGCCCGGCGCTCCACCGCGCTGCGCACCGCCGCGGGCGCCGCACCCTGCGAGCTGCGCTTCGCGAGATCGAGCACGAACAAGGCGGTCGCGACGACGTACAGCCCCATGACCACGTAGATCGCGATCTCGGAGACGGTGGAGAGGGTGTCGGTCACGTCAGTACGCTACGCCTTCGAGTTGTTGAGTTCGCCTACAGACTCTGCCCGGCCGACCAGTGAAGCCGTGTGAGCGGATGCCAGCTGCTCGACCGCCTCGTCGAGACGCGGGTCCTCGCCCCGGGCAAGGCCGGCGTACTCGAGGGTGACGCCGCCCGCGGCATCCGTCTTCGCCTTCACCCACATGCGCCGTCGTGGCACGAACAGCGACGTGAGCAGCCCGCCCAGGATCAGGATCGCGAACACCAGCACCCAGCCCTGCGTCGGGTCGTGGTGGATGTCGAGCGACGCGAACCGAGCAACGCCGTCGAGTGTCACCGAGCCCATGCCGCCCGGCAGCTGCGCGGTCTGGCCGACGCCGAGGTCGAGCGCGGCGGTCTTCGACGCGGGCCCGGCGATCTGGGTGAGCCCCTTCGGGTCGAGCGCGTAGACCGACTGTGGCTCGCCGTTGTCGAGCCCGAGATCGCCCTTGTAGATCGTGAGGCTGATGCGCGGGTTGCCGAGGTCGGGGAACGTCGAGGCAGGCATCTGCCCCTTCGGCGTGGACGCGGGCGCCGTCGGGAAGAGCAGCGCCATGATGCCGAGCTGGTCAGAGAGGCCGTCGGTCACCTTGATGACGCCCTGCGAGGTCATGTTCGAGTCGAGGAACTGCGGGAACGGCACGGTCTGCGTCGAGACGACCTTGCCGGCCGGATTGCGGAAGGTGAGCGTCGGCGCGTAGCCGTTGCCGAGCAGATACACGCTCGTGCCGTCGATGCGCAGCGGATGGTTGACCTTGATGTGCGTCTGGTACGAGCTGCCGTCCTTGCGGGTGGCTGTGACGCTCGCGTCGTAGTCGAGGGGCAGACCGCGGGAATCCGCCGCGGTGCCCTTGTCGTACTTCACGACGAGCTTGTTGAGCTGCACCGAGTAGGGCGGCAGCTTGTCGCCATCGACGAAGCGGCCCGGGTTGAACGAGTCGAGGTTGACGTTGGTGTCGACGAAGGTCTGGCCGACGGTGACGACGCGCTGAGCCGTCCAGCCGAAGCCGCCGCCGATGCCGACGACGACCAGCACACCGAGCAGCGCGATGTGGAAGATGAGGTTGCCGGTCTCGCGCAGGTAGCCGCGCTCGGCACTGACCGAGGTCTCGCGCGGCCCCTCAAAGACGACCGTGCGGTAGCCCTGCCCCTTGAGCAGCTTCTGGGCGGAGGCGACGGCGGCCGCGGCATCCGTGCCTTCGGGCGCCTCGACGGCCCTGAAGCCGGCCATGCGGTTCAGTCGGAACGGGGTGCGCGGTGGCTTGCTCAGCATCGCGTCGGCGTGGTGCTTGACGCGCGGAATGATGCAGCCCACCAGCGAGACGAACAGCAGCAGGTAGATCGCCGAGAACCAGACGGACGAGTAGGTGTCGAACACCTGCAGCTTGTCGAGCACCGGGTAGAGCACCGGGTGGTCGAGCTTGTACTGCGTGACGCCGTTCGGGTCGCTCAGATGCTGCGGCACCAGCGAGCCGGGCACCGCCGCGAGGGCGAGCAGCAGCAGCAGGAACAGCGCGGTGCGCATGCTGGTCAGCTGGCGCCAGAACCAGCGCGCCCAGCCGATCGGCCCGAGCTTGACGGCGCCGACGGATGCCTCACCCGGCGCCCCCTCGTCGATGGTGTCGATGTGGTCACTCGGCAGCAGGTCGCCGTCGGCGGTGCGGTCGAACTGCGAGGTGCGGGTGGTCCCGCTCACCTCATCAGACTGCTGTCTTGAAATACGGGATCACCTCCTGCAGCTGAAGCATCCATGCGTTCCACAGACCCGACACCATCAGCACGCCGATGACGATCAGCAGGACGCCGCCGATGATGTTCACGAGGCGAATATGCCGCTTGAGGAATGCGACAGCCGAAGTGGCCCAGCCGAGGCCGAGCGCGATCAGCAGGAACGGGATGCCGAGGCCGAGCGCGTAGCAGAACGCGAGGAACGCGCCCTGCCACGGCGAGCCGCCGCCGAACCCGATGCTGTCGATCGCGGCGAGAGTCGGGCCGGTGCAGGGGCTCCAGCCGATCGCGAAGGCGATGCCGAGCAGCGGCGCGCCCGTCAGCCCCGAGCGCCCGCGCCACGACGGCTTCACGATGTTCTGCAGGAACGAGAACTGCCCGACGAACACGAGCCCCAGCAGGATCACGACGACGCCGGCGATGCGGGTGATCAGGTCGCGGTAGACCGCGAGCCAGGTGCCGAGCGCCCCGAACAGGAACCCGCTGACAACGAACACGGCCGCGAAACCGAGGATGAACAGCACGACGCCGAGCGCGAGCCGGCTCTGCCCGCGCCGGTCGCCGCGCGCGGCGGTCGACCGCCCGTCGGTGAAGCCGCCGATGTAGGCGAGATAACCAGGCACGAGCGGCAGGATGCACGGCGACGCGAACGACACCAGCCCGGCGAGCAGCGCGATCGGCACCGCGACGACCAGCTGGCCGCTTGTCACGAGCTCGCCGAACGGGTTCACGAGCCGCCCTCGGCGGTACTTGCGTGCCGGGCCTTGCCCGGCACAGCCGCGCCTTCGGCGCTGGGCGCGCGCTCCCCGCGCGCTGCGTCGATCAGCGTCGACACCGTCGACGGCTGGTCGTTCACCGGGCCCTCGATGCGCGCGGCGACCCGGCCCTGCTTGTCGAGGATGATCGTGGTCGGCGTCGCGTTCGGCCGGTACGTGCCGCTGAACGCGAGCTGGACCCTGCCCTTGCTCGCGTCGAGGATCGACGGGTAGGTCACCCCGAAGGTCTTGTCGTACGAGGCGGCGCTCGCCTTGTCATCCCGCGTGTTCACGCCGACGAAGTCGACGCCCTTGCCCTCGAACTGCACGTTCAGCTTCTGCAGCGACTTCGCCTCGAGCCGGCACGGCGGGCACCCCGCGTACCAGAAGTTCACGACGATCACATCGCCCGCATGGTCGGCCGTCGAGAACGACGTGCCCTGGTCGGTCGTGCCGGAGAACGACACGGGGTCCTTGCGATCAGCGGGCTTGATCTCGGTCACGCCGGTGCCCGAGATGTACCCCTTGTTGTCGCCGTTCTCGTATTGCGACTGCAGCGCGGTCGCCGTGCAGCCGGAGAGTACGGTCACTGCGACGACGACGGAGAGAATGGATGCCGCGAGTCGGCGAGCCTTCAGCAACGAGCTCACACCGCCCCGACGTCGATGGCACCGGGCAGCAGCGCGGCGGCCGGGTCGCTGTAGCCGACCTCGTGGATCACGCCGGCCGCGTTCTGCTCGAAGGTCGTGATGCTCGACAGATCGCAGCGCCGCTGGCGCGGGTCGTGCATGAGCCGCTCGCCGGAGAGCGACAGGTGGGTCACCCAGATCGGCAGCTGGTGGCTGACCATGATGACGTCGCCCGGCTCGTCTTCGGTGAGGCGGGGAAGCGCGAAGGCATCCGTCATCGCCGCCGTCACGCGCGCCACGATCGACCTGTACGGCTCGCCCCACGACGGCCGCGCCGGGTTGATCAGCCACGGCCAGTTGACAGGGTTCTTCACGGCCTTGGCCATGACCTTGCCCTCGAAGTGGTTGCTCGGCTCGATGATGCGCGGGTCGGTGCGCAGGTCGAGCTTGAAGAGCGCAGCATGCGGGGCGGCGGATTCCTGCGCCCGGATCAGCGGCGACGCGATCAGCGCCGCGACGGGCCGCTCGCGCGAGGTCAGCTCGTCTGCGGCGGCCTGCGCCATGCGCCGGCCGAGCTGCGACAGGTGGAACTCGGGAAGTCGGCCATAGAGCACATGGTCGGGGTTGTACACCTCGCCATGGCGCACGAGATGCACCTGCCGACTAGCCACGCCGAAAGTCTACGGAAGCGATTCCCCTGAAACTCCTGCGAACGGAGCCGCTGCCGCGAGGGCCGCCCGTATATGACCCCTGCGCCCCACCGCCTTCACAGGCAGTGGAGAGCCCTCACCAGGAACTCCGCCTGCGCGGCGCTCACCTCGGCGAACAACGGGCTCTCGTCATACAGCAGGCCGAAGTGACCGCCCGCGATCATCCGCTTCTCGGCCGCGCCGCCGGCGAGTGCGAAGCACTTCAGCGCGACGTCGGTCCCCGAGCCGGGCATCTCGTCGTCGTTCGCGATCACCCACAGCGACGGGCAGCGAAGGGCTCCGACCACGGCATCCGTCGTGTAGGGCGGGTCGGTCGCGATCGTCGCGCGACGTGCGGTGGGAAGCCAGCCCGTTCCAACGCGAGGGCCGTATTCGCTGAACCAGCGATATGCGGTGAGCGGCACAAGCTGAGACGGCTGCGTCTCCTGGTCGGGCGAGACCACCGGCAGCTCCTCACCGATGACGGCGTCGACGAGAACGTCCCTGTCGTACAGCAGCTCGCGGGCGAGCTTGAGACCGCGCGCCCGCGAGCCAGCTTCTCCCAGCGCGACGCCGCACGACGGCACTTGCACCACGAGCGCGGCGACCCGCTCGTCGCAGGCGGCGACGGTGAGCGCGACCGAGGCGCTGAAGCTGTCGCCCCACAGCCCGATGCGATCGCGATCGACGGATGCCTGCGCCGAGGCGAACTCCAGCGCGTGCAGGTACCCCCTGCACTGCAGCCAGCGGTTGACGACCGCCCGAGGCTCGCCGCCGCTCAACCCGAAGCCCTCATGGTCGAAGAGCAGAACGGTCAGCCCGGTGTCGTGCAGCACCTCGGCGTAGCGGTCGGCCACCATGCCAGAGATCGTGGCGCTGAAACCATGCGCCATGACCACGGCTGGGCGGGCGCTGTCGTGCCCGTACAGCCGCCCTCGCAGAACAGACCGCTCGCCGTCGAACTCGACGTCGCGGTATGCGGCGCTCATGCGGTCACGATAGCCCTCAGCGGACCCCAAGTAGACTGGCCGATTGTGACCGAACGCACCCTCATCAAGGACCTTTCCGCTCGTCCCGACGGGCCCGTCACCGTCGGCGGCTGGGTCGAGACCGTGCGTGATCAGAAGAAGGTGCAGTTCGTCGTGCTGCGCGACGAGTCCGGGGCGCTGCAGCTCGTGAACCCGGCGACGCGCGAGATCGACGAAGCGACCGCGTCGGACACGGAAGGTGCGGCCGCAGCATCCGCCGCCCTCGCCCTGACCGAGTCGATCTCCGGCCTGTCGCTCGGCACCTTCATCGAGGTCGCCGGCGAGCTGAAGCATGACGAGCGCGTCAAGCTGGGCGGTCTCGAGGTCAAGGTCGGCACGCTCGACGTCGCGGGCGTGAGCCTGCCCGAGGCGCCGATCGCCGCCGACTCGAGCCTCGACAAGCGCCTCGACTACCGCTGGCTCGACCTGCGCCAGCCGAAGAACGCGCTCATCTTCCGTATTCAGACGACGCTCGAGCACGCGTGGCGCACCTGGTGGGTCGAGAACGGATTCGTCGAGATCCACACCCCCAAGCTGATGGAGTCCCCGTCCGAGTCGCGCGCCGAGCTGTTCCAGCTCGACTACTTCGAGCTCGGCACCGCGTACCTCGCGCAGAGCCCGCAGCACTTCAAGCAGATGGCGCAGGCCGCCGGCTTCGGAAAGGTCTTCGAGATCTCGCCCGTGTTCCGCGCCGACCCGTCGTTCACCTCGCGGCACGCCACCGAGTTCATCTCGGTCGACGCCGAGATCTCGTGGATCGACTCGTACGAAGACGTCATGTCCATGCAGGAGCAGCTGCTCGCCGCCGGCTTCGCCGCCGTGAAGGAGAAGCACGGCGACGAGATCCGCGAGCTGTTCGGCATCGAGGTCGAGGTGCCCCAGGTCCCGTTCCCGCGCCTTCCGCTCGCCGAGGTGCACAAGGTCTTGAAGGAGGCGCGCGGCTACACCGTGCCCCGCGAAGACGGCGACCTCGACCCCGAGGGCGAGCGCCAGATCAGCGCATACGTGAAGGGCGAGTTCGGGCACGACTTCGTGTTCGTGACGGACTACCCCACGGGCATCCGCCCGTACTACCACATGCGCGATGCCGAGACCGGGCTGACCAAATCGTACGACCTGATCTACAACGGCACCGAGATCACGACCGGCGCGCAGCGCGAGCACCGCATCGACGAGCTGCTCGCGAACGCCGTCGACAAGGGACTCGACCCTGCCGGCATCGGCGAGTACCTCGAGTTCTTCAAGTACGGGATCCCCCCGCACGGCGGCTTCGGAATGGGCCTCGCGCGCGTGCTGATGCTGCTGCTCGGCGAGCAGTCGATCCGCGAGACGACGCTCCTCTTCCGCGGCCCGACCCGCCTCGCGCCGTAGCGCGCACAGCGCTCATCCGCGCGCTACGAACATCTCGGCGCGCTGCGTCCGCACGTATCGCGCGGGCGTGACCGTAGCGCGCGGATGAGACGACGGCGGCCCGGAGCTACAGCGCGCCGTCGACTGCGAGGCGCGACTCGACGTTGACGACCGTGCGGATCCAGGCGGCTGCCTCCTGGTGGACGGGGTGCACGACGTACTCCTCGAGGCCCGCCGCGTCGGCGAAGTCGGCGACGACCGCGACCGAGTTGGTCGTGCGCTCGTCGACCTCGTCGATGATCACGACGATCGACTGGATCGACCCCACCACGCCCTCGAGCGCGAGCAGTCGCGAGCGCACCCCCTCGGCATCTGCTCGACGCTGCGCCGCGTCGTCCGACTTGAGGGTCCACGAGACGATGTGACGCAGGGTCATGAGAGCTCCTTGAGTGCCTTCTCGAGACGCGCCGGGTCGACGCGCCAATAGGTGTGCATCTTCCCGTCGATGAGAACGACGGGGATCTCCTCACCGTACCGAGTCTGCAGAGCCGGGTCACCGAGGATGTCGATCTCTTCGACCGACACAGAGATGGATGCCTCAAGCCGGCCGACCACGTCGTCGACGACGCTCCTCGCGTCTTCGCACAGATGGCAGCCGGGCTTGGAGTACAGCGTGATGCGGGGCACGCCTTCAGCGTAAGCATCCGTGCGCACGCTCCGTGCATACAAAAAAGCGTCAGGGCATAGCCCTGACGCTTTCTGCAGTAGGAAGACCTACTTCTTGTTGCGACGCTGGTGGCGCGTCTTGCGAAGAAGCTTGCGGTGCTTCTTCTTCGCCATGCGCTTGCGGCGCTTCTTGATGACAGAACCCACGGAAACCTCACAAAGATCGGGGATGCCGCACACCTAGCGCGACACAAAGAGCCATCTTACCAGCCCGAACCTCAGCGCTTGACGCGTGAGGCGAGAGCGGCCGCCCGCGCGGCCGCCCCGGCGGCGACCTTTCCGACCGAGGCGGCGAACTCCTTCTGCGAGTCCGACAGGCCCGTGGCGCCGAAGCCGACCGACGAGGCGGCGCCGATGGCCGTGGCATCCGCCTGGCCCTCATCTTCCGCGGCCCCGAGGAACGGCAGCAGCCACTCGTCGACCTCTTCGAGGGGCGACGAGTCGAGGTGGTAGTAGCGGTGCTGGCCCTCTTCGCGCACACGCACGAGGCCGGAGTCGCGCAGCACCTTGAGGTGCTTCGACACCGTTGGCTGCGACAGCTCGAGCGCCTGCACGATCTGCGACACCGCGACCTCGCCGCTGCCCGAGGCCTGAGCTTCCAGCAGAACCTGCAGAATCTCTCGCCTGGTCGAGTCGGCAACGATGTCAAAGATGTCGGCCATAGGGGCAAGAGTAGCCAGTCTGTGTCTCTGGCGCGCCGGTCGCCGTCCGGCGCGCGCCGCAACGCGGCTCAGATATATGCGGCGGGCGGGCGAGCGCGGCAGGATGGGCGCGTGGAGGTCGGGGGATGTCGGTGACCGCGACCAGCGCACGAAGCGCACGACGTGCCCCGCGGCGCTTCCGCGAGCGCTTCTCGGACTTCGCCGCCGCGAGCCCCAGCCGCTTCGCGCTCATCGTCTTCGCCGCACTCGTGCTGCTCTGGACCGGCCTCCTCGCGCTTCCCGCCTCGAGCGCCGCGCACACGGCGACCGATTTCGCCGACGCCCTCTTCACGGCCGTCTCGGTCGTCTGCGTCACGGGCCTGTCGACGGTCGACATGACGACCCACTGGTCGGCGTTCGGCGAGGTCGTCATCTATGTCGGCGTGCAGATCGGCGGCATCGGCGTGCTGACGCTGGCCAGCACGCTCGGCCTCATCATCAGCCGCCACCTCGGCCTGCGCGCCCGGCTGATCGCCGCGGGCGACACCAACCCGCTGCGTTCGCACAAGGGCCCGGTCGCCGAGAGCCAGGCGGTGCGGCTCGGCGAGGTCGGCGGCCTGCTGCTCACCATCGCGATCAGCGTCGTCACGATCGAGGCGGCGGCCGCCGTCATCCTCTTCCCACTGCTGCTCGGCCACGGCTTCGCGCTCGGCGAGGCGGCGCGCGACGCCGTCTACTACTCGGCGATGGCCTTCACCAACACCGGATTCTCCCCCAACAACAACGGCCTGTTCCCGTTCGCGCACGACTACGTGTTCCTCACGACGATCGCGGTGACGGTCATGCTGGGGGCGATCGGATTCCCCGTCATCTACGCTCTCGCGCGCGTCATCCGACACCCGGCGCAGCGCCGCCGCATCGTCTCGCTGCACGTGAAGCTCACGATCGTCGGCTACCTCGTGCTGTTCGTCATCGGCGGCGGCCTGTACTGGCTGCTCGAGCATCGCAACCCCGAGACCTTCGGCCGGCTCGGCGCGGGCGACGGCGTCTTCCAGAGCTTCTTCCTGTCCGCCATGGCCCGCTCGGGCGGATTCTCGACCTTCGACATCGCCCACCTGCACAACTCGAGCCTGCTCGTCACCGACATGCTGATGTTCATCGGCGGCGGCTCGGCCTCGACCGCCGGCGGCATCAAGGTGACGACCCTGATGGTGCTGTTCCTCGCGGCCGTCGCCGAGGCGAAGGGCGTCGAGAGCATGGAGGCGTTCCACCGCCGCATCCCCGGGGACGTGCTGCGCGTCGCCGTCTCGGTCGTGCTGTGGGGCGCGACGATCGTGGCGGTGGCATCCGTCACCGTGCTCGCGATCACCCGCGACTCGCTCGACCACGTGCTCTTCGATGTGATCAGCGCCTTCGCGACCTGCGGGCTGTCGACCGGCCTCACCATGGGCGCGCCGACGCCCGCGGTCTACGTGCTCGCCATCACCATGTTCTTGGGGCGCATCGGCAGCATCACGCTCGCCGCCGCGCTCGCCCAGAGCCAGCAGCGCCGGCTCTACGCCCACCCGGAAGAGAGGCCCATCGTTGGCTAGCTCCATTCGTCACGACGCGCCCGTGCTGCTCATCGGCCTCGGACGCTTCGGCGCGGCGGCCGCCGCCGAGCTCGACCTGCTCGGCCGCGAGGTGCTCGCGGTCGACAGCAGCGCGGCACTGGTGCAGGAATGGGCGGACCAGGTCACGCACACCGTGCAGGCGGATGCCACCCAGCTCGACGCCCTGCGGCAGATCGGCGCCGAGGAATTCCAGATCGCGATCGTCGCCGTGGGGTCGCAGATCGAGGCATCCGTTCTCATCACCGCGAATCTCGTCGAGCTCGGCGTCGCCCAGATCTGGTCGAAGGCGGTGTCGCCGTCGCACGGGAAGATCCTGTCGCGCATCGGAGCGCACCACGTGATCTACCCCGAGGCGGAGGCCGGCGAGCGCATCGCACGGCTGGTGAGCGGGCGGATGCTGGATTTCATCCAGTTCGACGACGACTTCGTGCTCGTGAAGATGCACGCGCCGCGCGCGATCTGCGGCAAGACCCTCACCGACTCCGGCGTGCGCACCGTGCACAAGGTGACGGTCGTCGGCATCAAGCGGCCGGGCGAGCCCTTCACCCATGCGACGGAGGAGACCGTTGTGCATGAGGGGGACATCATCGTCGTCTCCGGCGGCGAGGCCGACGTGCAGAAGTTCGCCTCGCTGGACGATTAGCCCTTCGCGAGCTCCTGGGCACGAGCCAGCGCCGCGTCGGTGGCGCGGTCGAACAGGGTGCTCAGGCTCGCGCCTTGCAGCACCTCGACGGCCTTCTCGGTCGTGCCCTTCGGGCTCGTGACGCGACGGCGCAGCTCCGCCGGATCCTCACCGGTCGCGGCGAGCAGCTCGCTCGCGCCCAGGAAGGTCTGCTCGACGAGCAGCGTCGCCTGCTCCGCAGAGAAGCCCTTGGCGATCGCGGTCTTCACGAACTCCTCGATCAGCAGGAACACGTAGGCGGGCCCAGAGCCCGAGATGGTGGAGAGCGCGTCGAGCTGCGACTCCGGCACCTCGACGACCGCGCCGACGGTCTCGAACAGCTCGCGCACGAGCGCCACGTCGGCCTCACTCGCGCGCGACCCGGCGCTCACGCCCGTCACGCCGCGACCGACCTGGGCCGGCGTGTTCGGCATGGTGCGGATGACGGCGACGGATGCCGGCACCGCGGCCTCCATCGTGGCGACGGTCACCCCCGCGGCGACGCTCACGACGACGGCGTCGGGCTCGAGATCGCCCGCAACGTCGGCCAGCACCTCGGGCACGAGGTACGGCTTGACGGCGAGCACGACCAGCTTCGCGCCGCGGACGGCCTCGCGGTTGGCATCCGCCCTGCTCTCGGTCGCGAACGCCGTGACCCCCGCGGTCTCTGCGAAACCCGCCGCCTTCTCGGCCGTGCGCGAGGTGACGCGGATGCCGCCGGTCACGCTCACGACGGGCGAGAGCAGCCCGTTCAGGATCGCCCCGGCCATCGAGCCGGCGCCGAGGAAGGCGATGGTGGGCAGGGTCGTCGTTCGAGCCTCGGTCGTGGTCATACCCCAACCCTAGGATGTGCCTATGACCGATGCCCCGGCCACCCGAGAGACCGAGCACGCCCCCGAGTCGCACGGCGGCGCCGCGATCTACGCAGCCCTGGGCGCCAACGTCGGCATCGCGATCGTCAAGTTCCTCGCGTTCCTGTTCTCGGGCTCGAGCTCGCTGCTCGCGGAATCCGTGCACTCGCTCGCCGACTCGGGCAACCAGCTGCTGCTGCTCATCGGCGGCCGCCGCGCGAAGAAGCAGGCCGACCGCGAGCATCCGTTCGGCTACGGCCGCGAGCGCTACGTCTACGCGTTCGTCGTCGCGATCATCCTGTTCTCGGTCGGCGGCGTGTTCTCGATCTACGAGGGCGTGCACAAGCTGCAGGAAGCCGACCACTACGTGCGCCCGCACCTGTGGTGGCTGCCGCTCGCGGTGCTCCTCGTCTCGATCGTGCTCGAGGGCTTCTCGCTGCGCACCGGCCTCGCCGAGTCTCGGCCGCACAAGGGCGCCGGCACGTGGGTGCAGTTCATCCGGCGCGCGAAGAACCCTGAGCTTCCCGCGGTGCTCCTCGAAGACGTCGCCGCGCTCACCGGCCTGGTACTCGCCCTGATCGGCGTGGGCCTCGCGCTCATCACCGGAAACGGATTCTTCGACGCGGCCGGCTCGATCGCGATCGGCGTGCTGCTCGTGCTCGTCGCGATCGTGCTCGGCATGGAGGTCAAGAGCCTGCTCGTCGGCGAGGGCGCCAACGAGGCCGAGCTGCAGAAGATCGAGCAGGCGATCCTGGCCGGCCCTGAGACCGACCGCATCATCCACCTGCGCACCCTCTATCTCGGGCCGGAGGAACTGCTCGTGGCGGCGAAGATCGCGATGCCCGGGTCGCGGACGGTTGCGGATGCCTCGACCGCGACCGACCTCGTCGAGGCGCGCATCCGCTCGGCGGTCCCCGTCGCGCGCCTGATCTACCTCGAGGCCGACGTGTTCCGCGGCTAGTTAGCGGCGTACGTCGAAGAACTCGCGCAACAGAGCCGCGGATTCCTCGGCGCGCACCCCCGCATACACCGTCGCGCTCTGCGGCAGCCTCCGGTCGCGCAGCAGATCGTAGACCGAGCCGGCTGCCCCGGCCTTCTCGTCCCACGCGCCGAACACCACGGTCGGCACCCGGGCCGACAGGATCGCCCCGGCGCACATCGCGCACGGCTCGAGGGTGACGACGAGCGTGGCATCCGTCAGCTGCCAATCGCCGGTGGCGAGGGATGCCTGGCGCAGCGCCTCGACCTCCGCGTGGGCCGTCGGGTCCTGCCGCGCCTCGCGTGCGTTGCGGCCACGGCCGAGCACCGTTCCGTCGGCCGCCACCACGACCGCCCCGACCGGCACGTCGCCGGTCCCGCGAGCGGCGCGGGCCTCGGCGAGCGCGAGCCCCATCCACTCGTCGTACTGCGGGGGCGGAGGAATCAGCGTTTCGATAGCCTGAGCCTATGCGAGTGCACGTTGCAGACCACCCGCTCATCACCCACAAGCTGACGGTGCTGCGCGATCGGGAGACCCCCAGCCCGCAGTTCCGCTCGCTCGTCGCCGAGCTGATCACCCTGCTGAGCTACGAGGCGACTCGCGAGGTGCGCGTCGAGCCGGTGACGGTGCAGACTCCCGTCGCGCCGTACAGCGGTCTTGCGCTCTCGAAGCCCGTTCCGCTCGTCGTGCCGATCCTGCGCGCGGGCCTCGGCATGCTCGACGGCATGATGGCCGTGCTCCCGAACGCCGAGGTGGGATTCCTCGGCATGGCGCGCAATGAAGAGACGCTCGAGCCGACCACCTATGCCGAGCGCCTGCCGGAAGACCTGTCCGGGCGGCAATGCTTCGTGCTCGACCCGATGCTCGCCACGGGCGGGTCTCTCGGGGCGGCGCTCGAGTTCCTCTTCCAGCGCGGCGCATCCGACGTCACGGCGATCTGCATCCTCGGGGCGCCGGAGGGTCTCGCCCGCCTCGAGAAGGAGACGGAGGGGCGCGACGTGCGCCTCGTGCTCGGCGCGCTCGACGAGCGCCTCAACGAAGTGGGCTACATCGTGCCGGGGCTCGGCGACGCCGGCGACCGCCTCTACGGCCTGGCGCAGTAGAGCATCCTGTCGATTCATTCGCGCTTGTCATGTTTGACATAACGCGACGTTTTATGTTTTGCTTTGTGACATGACTGAGACCGTGAGCCTTCGTTCCGCCCTCGAGGTGAGCGAGACCGCCGGCATGATGATGGCCGGCCGCGGTGTCATGATCTGTCGAATGTGTGCGTAATCCTCGCCCGTCGACTCATCGCCCCGGTGCCACCCGCACCACGCCTGCCTCGCTGACGAGGCGCACCCCGACTGGGCCGCTCACACGCGCGAATCCGCGCCGGCCCGCAGCGACATCATCACAAAGGTTCTGATTCCCATGACTTTCACGCTTCCCGAGTCCTCTCTGACCTCCGCTACCGCCACGGCTCCCGCCGCGCGCATCGCCCCCGCGGGAACTGCCCGCGGCTTCGCCCTCTACGTCGGCCTCGACGAGGCCAAGGCCGCCGCCGCAGGCACCGATCTCGGCACCATCGTCGCCGCGCTCAAGAAGGTGCTCGCCGAGGTCGCCCCAGGCGCCGAGTCGTTCGCATCCGTGGCGCTCGCCCCCGAGGGTGCGGGTGGCCGCGATGTCGACGTCGTGCGCCTCGCGCTGCGCGACCCCGCGGCCGTCGCCAAGCAGCGCCCCGCCGGCTCGCGCACCGACGACAACGCGGACAAGACCGGCGTCACGATCGATGTGACCCGCCGCCACCTGCTGCTCGACGGCGACCGCGTCTCGCTCACCTTCAAGGAGTTCGAGCTGCTGCAGTACCTCGTTCTTCGCGAGGGCCGCACCATCGAGCGCACCGAGCTCATCGAGTCGCTGTGGTCGAACGCCACCGACGAGGAGATCCCGAACGAGCGCACCATCGACGTGCACGTGCGCCGACTGCGCGCGAAGCTCGGTCGCTACGAGGACATCGTGCGCACCGTGCGCGGCGTCGGCTACCGCTTCGACCGGCACGCCGACGTGGTCATCCGCCAGTCGCACGCACCCTCGCCTGATCGGTTCTGAGCCGGGGAGAGGGCTTCATCGGATGGGGAGGACGATTCTGCGGAATCCGTCCTCCCCATCCGCGTTTGTCCTCCCGTAATCCGTAACAAATGACCTGGTTGGAATAGCACCGGGCGCCGACCGGCTGAACCCGACATGACTTCTATTGCGATCATCGGTGGCACGGGGTACTCGGGCGGCAACATCGCCGCTGAGGCGGTCAAGCGCGGCATCAGCGTCACCGCCGTTTCACGACATGCGCCGGATGCCCAGGCCGACGGCGTCTCGTATGTCCAGGGCGACATCGCCGACCGCTCGTTCACCGACGCTCTGGCGGCGGACCACGACGTGGTCGTCGTGGCCATCCACGCCGTCGACGGCGACAACAACCCGGTCCTTCCGCAGCTCGTGGAAGGCCTCGCCGAGGGCGCGATCGCGGGCGGCGCTCGTCTCGCTTTCGTGGGCGGCGCGGGGTCGACGCACGAAGGCGTCGGCGGCCCGAGGCTGTTCGACAAGCCTGAGTTCGTCGAGGCCTACAAGCCCGAGGCGCTCGCGCACGCGGGCGTGCTCGACTGGCTGCGCAGTGACGCGACGCCTAACGGCCTGCAGTGGTTCTACGTCAGCCCCGCCGAGACGTACGGCGGCTACAACCCGGGCACGGCGATCGGCGGCTACCGCACGAGCGCCGACACCGTGCTGCGCGATGCAGAGGGCAAGTCGGAGATCTCGGGGGCGGACTTCGCCCTCGCTTTCGTCGATGAGATCGAGACCCCGACGCACGTGAACCAGCGCTTCGTGGTCGGTTACTAGGCGAGCCGCCTCACCGAGAAGTGCCATGATGTCGTCTCGACTCGGCCGGAAGGACATCACGGCACTTCTCGGCGCGCGATGCTTGAGCGCACTGCTCATCGCCCCAAATGAAACTCGCAGAAAAATCACGAAACGATAACTAGACAGCGTTATCGTCCCGTTATATCTTCATAGAGCGTTAGTTGTTTGCTGTGGCAGCCAGCGCGGAATGTGATTGCAGGACACTCTTGGTGCAAGGGAGAGGCCCGGCAGCCGAAAGGCTCCGGGCCTCTACTTTTTTGCCCGCCTGCGGGAATCCCTAGGCTGATCACGTGAGTGATGAGGCACGCGCCGTCGCCGCGTGGGAGGCCCTGTTCCGCGCCCAGGTCGCGATCATGCGCCGGCTCGGCGCCGACTTCCCGAGCGAGGAGATCTCGTTCAACGAGTACGACGTGCTCTACACCCTCAGCCGCGCGCAGGGCCGCAGACTGCGGCTGCGCGACCTCAACCAGTCGATCCTGCTGACGCAGCCGAGCGTGAGCCGGCTGATCGACCGCCTGGCCACCCGTGGACTGGTCGAGAAGCTGCCGGACGCGCGTGATGCTCGTGGCACGGTCATCAGGCTGACGGATGCCGGCTACGACGCGTTCTACCGCGTCGCGCACGTGCACGGTGCGTCGATCCACCGCGTCGTCGGCGACGCCCTCGAGTCCGACGAGCTCGCGACGCTCACAGCGCTCTGCAACAAGCTGCGCACCAACCTTCCGGCGGCGTGATCGGACTGTGCCGTTCCTGAGACGGCACCGGCGATGGTGGCTTCTGGAAGGGAACGAAGCCCATGCCTGTCCTGCTCATCGCCGTGAGCTGCGTCGCCGCGGTGTCACTCGCGGCGATGATCGCGGTGCTCACGATGCTGCTGCTCGTGGCACACGTCGACGACGACGACGAGAGCTGAGCGCGCCTACGCGCGCGGCAGCTCGAGCACGAAGCTCGTGCCGTCGGGCCCGGTGTGATCGACGCGCACCGTGCCGCCGTTGCGGGCCGCGACGTCACGAACCAGCGCGAGGCCGATGCCGAAGCCACGGCGGCGAGGCAGGCCGTCGGCGTCGACCGGGTCGGAATGGGCGAAGCGCTCGAACACGCGCTCGGGCGCGATGCCCCGGATGCCCGGGCCGTGGTCCGATACGGTGAGCGCCACCACGTCGCCGATCGCGGCCAGCTCGACCTCGACCCGGCCGCCGTCGGGCGTGTGCGCGAGCGCGTTGTCGACGAGCGCCGTCACGCATCTGCGGAATCCGACAGTCGGCATCGCGACGCGCACCGCGCTCGGAGGGCTGAACACGATGGCGACGTCGCGCTCGGCGGCGAGCAGCCGCAGCGACGCCACGACGGAGGCGGCGTCGGCCGCAGCATCCGCCGCCCGCTCTCCATCATCTGGTTCACCGCCGGCCGCTGCGAGCAGCTCGCTGACGATCCCGATGAGCGCCGCCGCATCGCCGCGCAACTCGGCGACCGTCGCGGCACTCGGGTCGTCGGCCGTGAGCCGCCGCTGCAGCAGCTGCAGCCGGGCGTCGAGCACGGCGAGTGGAGTGCGCAGCTCGTGCGAGGCGTCCGCCACGAACGCGCGCTGCAGCGCCAGCGCCTGACCGAGCGGCCGCACCGCGCGCCGAGCGATCAGGAAGCTGATCACCGCCGCGAACACGATCGCGCCGACCCCGATCACCGCGAGCGCGACGAGCACGGCGCCCGCGTCGATGTAGATCTTGTCCTCGCCGGGTGCCTGCTTCTCAGCGAGCTCGCTCGGCTGCGACTGCCAGATCACGAAGATCACGGCCATGATCACGATGAGGACGACCAGCGCGACCGTAGCGATCGAGATCTGACGGGTGACGGATGCCGCGGCCTTGCGCACCGCGACGGTGTCGCTGTCGCGCGCCCTGGTCACAGAGACCCCAGTCGGTAGCCCTTGCCGCGCACGGTGAGGACCACCGTCTCCTCCGTCTTCCGGCGCAGGTAGTGCACATAGGTGTCGACGGTGCCGGGCAGATCGGTAGGCGAGAACACCGCCTGCAGGATCTGCCCCCGGCTGAAGGTGCGCTGCGGGTTCATGGCGAGCAGCCGCAGCAGCTCGGTCTCCTTCGGGGTGAGCGCCACTGGGCCGATGTAGGGCGACTCGATGATGCGGTCCTCTGGGAAGAAGTCCCATGTGCCGATCGCGAGCGAGCTCTCGTTCGAGGTGTACGTGCGCCGCAGCGCCCGCAGGCGCGCCAGCAGCTCGGCGAAGTCGAACGGCTTCACGAGGTAGTCGTTCGCGCCGGCGTCGAGCCCCTCGACCCTGTCGTCGACCGCGCCGAGGGCCGTGAGCATGATGATCGGGGTGCCGATGTGGGCACGGCGGATGCCCTGCACCAGACTCACCCCGTCGAGGCGGGGCAGCCGGCGGTCGACGACCATCACATCGAATTCGCCGGCGAGGGCCGTCTGCAGCGCCTCCGCGCCGTCGGCACGATGGGTGACCTCGTAGGTCTCGCCGAGGTACTCGACGACGATCGGGGCGAGGCGCTCGTCGTCTTCGACGAGCAGCAGGCGCGGCATCCGCTCGCTCATGCCTTCATCATCCGCGAGTCGGCGCCAAGAATCCGCACAGAATCTCGGCTCACCCGGCTGGGCAGGCGCCCGTCGAGACGGGCTGGCTGAGCGACGGGGCCTTGGCGAGCATCGGCTGGACCTGCGCCACCGTGAGGGCGTAGCCCGTCTCGGCGTCCGTCGTCGACATCGCGAACACGACACCCGCGACGTGCCCCTTCGCATCGAGCAGGGGGCCGCCCGAGTCGCCGGGGCGCACGACAGCGCGCAGCGAGTAGACCTGGCGGGTCACGGTCTTGTCGTCGTAGATGTCCTTGCCGATCGCGTTCACCGGGGTGCGGATGCGTCCGGGCGCGACGGTGTACGACCCGCCACCCGGGTAGCCAGCGGCGAACACCGCGGCGCCCTTGGCCTGCTCGGCGGGGTCGACGGCGAGCGATTTCGCATCGAGCCCCGGCACGTCGAGGACCGCGAGGTCGGTCTCGGGGTCGTAGCCGACGACGGTCGCGCGCAGCCGCTCGGACTTGCCGTCGACCAGCACGGCGGTCGTGGTCGAACCGGCGACGACGTGCGCGTTGGTGATGATGCGCTCCGGCGAGACGACCCAGCCGCTGCCCGACGAGTCGGTGCCGCACTTCGGCTCGTCGGCGACGACCTCGACGATCGACGGGGCCGCGGCATCGACAGCGTCCGGCACGGAGGCCGGCGGCGCCGCAACGGTCGGGATCTGCTCCTTGCCGGTCTCGAACACCTTCGGCAGGCCTGCGGCCGCGATCGTGTCGTCGACCTGGGCGAACACCCGGACCGCCGGCACGGGGGCGTAGGAGTCAAGGGCGGCGACGATGCGCGATGACTCGACCAGCTGGGCGGCCGGGCGAAAACCCGTGCTCGTGATGAACCCCGCGGCGAGCCACACGACGACGGCCCAGGCGAGCGCACCGAACACGGCGCCGAGGACGGCGTCGAGGCCGCCAGCTACGGGAAGCGGCCGAACCGCACGCCGCACGAGGTTGCCGATCGTGATGACGATGATCGCGCAGACGGCGGCGATGACCAGAACGACCGCGAGGACGACCAGGTTGCGCTGCCAGGTCTGGAGCGCGGGGAACGAGCCGACCGCATCGATGAGGGCCGGTGTCAGCTGCAACGCGATCCAGAAACCGAGCACCCACCCGACCAGCGCGGCGACACCCGTGATCACGCCACGCCTCGCGTAGCGGATCACGGTGAGCACACCCACCGCGGCGAGCACCAGATCGATGATCAGCTGCATGTCATCCACTCTTCCATCCGCGGCTGAGCATCCGGCGTAGCGTGACGACATGGATCTCGGCTTTCATCTTGCGCAGTTGACATTCGATTCGGGCCCCGCCCAGCTGGGACCGACCGTCGCCCGCATGGCCCGCGACGCGGAGGACGGCGGCATCGCGCGTCTCACCGTCATGGACCACTTCTGGCAGATCAGCGCCTACGGGCCGCCCGAGCGCGACATGCTCGAGGCGTACACCTTCCTCGGCTTCCTCGCCGCGAACACGTCGAAGGTGCTGCTGCACACGATGGTCACCGGCGTCGTCTACCGCGAGCCCGGATTGCTCGCGAAGGCGGTCTCGACCCTCGACGTCCTCTCCGGCGGCCGCGCCGGGCTCGGCATCGGCGCCGCATGGAACGACGAGGAGGCGAACGGCCTGGGGCTGCCGTTCCCGTCGCAGCGCGAGCGGTTCGAGCGGCTCGAAGAGGCGATCCAGATCGCGCTGCAGATGTGGAGCGACTCCGACGAGCCCTACGAGGGCCGGCACTATCACCTCGGCCGCACCCTCTCGGTGCCGAAGACGCTGTCGCAGCCCCGGCCCTACCTCATCATCGGGGGCGTCGGCGAGCGCAAGACGCTGCGGCTCGTCGCGCAGTACGCGGACGCCTCGAACTGGTTCGCGAACGCCGACTTCCCCCACCTGATCGACGTCCTGAAGGGCCACTGCGACACCGTCGGGCGCGATTTCGACACCATCGAGAAGACGGCGCAGGGCCGCATCGACGCGTCGACGACGCGCGACGCGCTGCTCGCCGAGCTCGAGCGGCTGCGCGGCTTCGGCGTGCGGGCGGTGTACTTCTCGAGCCCGCTCAGCGACCCGCATCGCGCGATCGAGCTGCTCACGTCCGTCACGGGCGAGGTCGAGGACTGGTGACGCGGATGCCTCGGCCGAGGCATCCGCCCTACCCCGCTGCGACCCCGAAGAGCAGGCCGAGCAGATAGGTGACGGCGGCCGCGCCGTAGCCGATGGCCAGTTGCCGCAGCGCTCGCCACAGCGGCGACGAGCCGGAGAGCAGGCCGACGACCGCCCCGGTGCCGACGAGCGCGATGCCGACGAGGCCGGCCGAGAGCGCGACCGCGCCGAGGCCGCTCATGCCGAACAGGTAGGGGATGACCGGCACGATCGCGCCGGACGCGAAGAAGCAGAAGCTCGACAGGGCGGCGCCCATGCCGGTGCCGATCGCCTCGTGGTCGTCGGTCGCTCCCCCTGCCGCCAGCGCGGCCGTCTCGGTGTGCATGCCCCAGATCAAGCGGGCCGCGCTCGTCTGCGCCTGCTGCTCGGTCATGCCGCGGCTGCGGAACACGAGGGCGAGCTCGTTCTGGTTGACGTCAAGGTTCGCGATGGCGGCGCCCACCTCGGGGTTGGGGGTCGAGGCCGCGAGCAGCTCGCGCTGCGAGTGCACCGACACGAACTCGCCAGCGCCCATCGAGAGCGCGCCGGCCAGCAGCCCCGCGACGCCGGTCAGGAGGATGACGTGGTTCGAGACGCCGCTCGCCCCGACGCCGAGGACGAGCGAGAGGTTGCTGACGAGGCCGTCGTTCGCGCCGAACACGGCGGCGCGGAAGGTGCCGGAGAGCCGGTTGCGGCCGCGCTCGGCGAGCGCGCGCACGACCTCCTCGTGGATCTGCTCGTCGGCGGCCATCTCTAGCGTGGCATCCGGATCGTCGGCATACGGCGAGCGCGACTCCGCGCGCTGCACGAGCGCGAGCACGAACACCGAGCCGAGGCGGCGGGCGAGCCAGCCGAGCACGCGGCTGCGGGCTCCCGGGCGCAGCGGCTTGCCGACGTGCGGGCCGAGCAGGTCGAGCCAGTGCTGCTCGTGGCGCGACTCGGCATCGGCGAGGGCGGTGAGGATGTCGCGCTCCTCGCCCTCGCGGCGCTTGGCGAGATCGCGGTAGACGGATGCCTCGGCGCGCTCGTCCGCGAGGTAGCGCCGCCAGCGGCGCAGGGTGCGCTCGTCCGGTGTGTCGGGGGCCGGCTGTGTCGTGGTCATCGGGTGACAAGCATTCCACGCGAGCGCGCCGGCGCGACAGGCGGGCGTACAGGGTTCAGCATCGCCGAACTCGGTTACGGTCTTTTGTACTTTAACTCGCTGTAGAGGTTATGGTGTGAATGACTTGAAGAAGGAGTGTCGATGGCCGAGGTCTCGCTCGCGGTATCCACCGTGATCTTCGCGCTGCGCTCCTCCGGGCGGTTCGGCGACGACGAGGGGCAGCGCAGGCTGTGGCTGCCGCTCGTGCGCCGCATCCGCGAGCCGTTCGACGGCAGGTGGGCGCTGCCGGGCGGCCCGCTTGGTTCAGACGAGGGGCTCGCCGAGGCGGCGACGTCGACACTCGCGAAGACCACCGGGCTCGCGCCGCGCTATCTCGAGCAGCTGTACGCGTTCGGCGACCCGGGTCGCTCGGGGGAGGACGCCTCGCGGGTGGTCTCGGTCGTCTACTGGGCGCTCGTCGGCGACGACGAGGCGAAGGCCGCCCGCGTCGGGCAGAACGTACGCTGGTTCCCCGCCGACGAGCTGCCGCCGCTCGCGTTCGACCACCAGCTCGTCGTCGAGTACGCACTGTGGCGCCTGCGGAACAAGGTCGAGTACAGCCGCATCGCGAGCGCCTTCCTGGGCGCCGCGTTCACCCTGGCGCAGCTGCGCGAGGTGTACGAGGCGGTGCTCGGCCGCGCGCTCGACCCCGCGAACTTCCGACGCCAGATCGAGGCGAGCGGTGCCGTCGAGGACACCGGCGAGGTGCTCACCGGGGTGCGCCACCGGCCGCCGCGGCTGTACCGGTACAACTCCACGGTCGATCTCGCCGACCAGGGGCCGCTCGGGCGGCTCGCCCAGAAGTAGCTGTAGGAGAAACGATGACTCTGATCGACGACCGCGCACCGGCATCCGTCGCCCGCACTATCGCCGGCATCTCGAACGGCGAGCTGTCGGGCTCGACCTGCGCGCCCGAGCTGACCGAGGGGCCGTGGGCGTTCGACCTCGGCATGCCGGGGTACGGGCCAGGGGCGTCGCAGGGCGACCTGTTGCCTGCAGGCTCGGCCGCCCAGGGCGAGTTGCCCGAGCGGTATCGGCGCGCGTCGGGCGAGGAGCTCTCGTCGTGGATCGCGTCGGCCAAGGCATCCCTCGGCTCGCGCGTCGCGGTGATGGGGCACTTCTATCAGCGCGACGAGGTCGTGCAGTACGCGGACTTCGTCGGCGACTCGTTCCAGCTGGCGCGGGCGGCGCGCGAGCTGCCCGACGCCGAGGCGATCGTGTTCTGTGGCGTGCACTTCATGGCCGAGACGGCGGACATCCTCACCGGCCCCTCGCAGGCCGTGATCCTGCCGAACCTCGCGGCCGGGTGCTCGATGGCCGACATGGCCGACATCGACTCAGTGGAGGAGTGCTGGGCGGAGCTCGAGGCGCGGTTCGGGACCTCGCCCGACGAATCGGGTCGCGTGCCCGTCACCCCCGTGACGTACATGAACTCGTCGGCGGCGCTGAAAGCGTTCTGCGGCGAGCACGGCGGCATCGTGTGCACGTCGTCGAACGCGTCCACCGTGCTCGAGTGGGCGTTCGAGCGCGGGCAGCGTGTGCTCTTCTTCCCGGACCAGCACCTGGGCCGCAACACCGCGAAGGCGATGGGCGTGCCGCTTTCGACGATGCCTCTGTGGAACCCGGCGAAGGCGGGCGGCGGGCTGAGCGGCGAGGCGCTGGATGCTTCACGGGTCATCCTCTGGAACGGGTTCTGCTCGGTGCACAAGCGGTTCACTGTGTCGCAGATCTCGGCTGCGCGGGCGGCGCACCCTGGCGTGCGCGTGATCGTGCACCCCGAGTGCCCGATGGAGGTCGTGGACGCCGCTGACAGCGCCGGCTCGACGGACTACATCGTGAAGGCGATCGCGGCGGCGCCCGCCGGCTCGGTGTTCGCGATCGGCACCGAGATCAATCTCGTGCAGCGGCTCGCGGCGGACTACCCGCAGCACGAGATCTTCTGCCTCGACTCGGTCGTCTGCCCGTGCTCGACGATGTACCGCATTCACCCCGCCTACCTCGCGTGGGTGTTGGAAGAGCTCGTCGCGGGGCGCGTCGTGAACCAGATCTCGGTGCCCTCGCGGGTGGCGGCAGGGGCTCGCGTGGCGCTCGAGCGCATGCTCGCCGCGCGCCCCGACACGACGATGGCGGCGTAGCCCGTGCGCAAAAGCGGAAATCCTGGGCGTCGCGACGCCGATGCCGCACTTTGGAGCGAGTGTCGCCGAGAATCTCCACTCGTGTGCGGCCACGCGGCGGTGACCGCATGCGCGTGATCGTCGTCGGGTCCGGGCTCGCCGGGCTGCTGACCGCACGCGAGGCAGTGGATGCCGGCGCCGAGGTGCTGCTCGTCACCAAAGGCGCCCTCGCCGACGCGAACACCACCCACGCTCAAGGCGGCATCGCGGCGGCACTGTGGGCCGACGACTCGGTCGCGGCGCATGTGGCGGACACGATGGCGGCCGGCGCGGGGCTGTGCGACCGCGCGGCGGTAGAGGTGCTGTGCGCAGAGGGACCCGACCGGGTGCGCGAGCTGATCCGGCTGGGGGTGCGGTTCGACCGGGCAGGCGGCGGCCTCGCGCGCGGGCTCGAGGCGGCGCACTCGGCGCCGCGCATCCTGCACGCAGGCGGCGATGCGACGGGAGCCGAGATCGAGCGGGCGCTCATCGCGGCGGTGGTCGGCGAAGGGCGTCGGGTCGAGGTGCGCGAGCACACTGCGCTGGCCGAGCTGGTGATCGATGACGGCAGGGTCGTCGGGGTCGAGCTGGGCGACGGCACGATCGAGGTCGCCGACGCCGTCGTGCTCGCGACCGGCGGGGCCGGCCGGCTCTACGCCCACACGACCAATCCGGCGGTCGCCACCGGCGACGGCGTCGCGGCGGCCTGGCGCGCGGGCGCCGAGCTCGCGGATGCCGAGTTCTACCAGTTCCATCCGACGGCCCTCGCGGCGCCCGGCTCCTTCCTGATCTCCGAGGCCGTGCGCGGCGAGGGCGCCGTGCTGCGCAACGCTCGCGGCGAGCGCTTCATGCTCGACGTGCACCCCGATGCCGAGCTCGCGCCGCGCGACGTCGTCGCGCGAGGGATCGCCACCGAGATGGCGGCTCAGGGCGGCGAACCGGTTGTGCTCGACGCGACCTCGCTCGGGGCATCCGCCCTTGCTCGCCGCTTCCCGACCATTGATCGCGCGACCCGCGCCGCGGGGTTCGCCTGGGGGCGCGAGCCGATCCCGGTCACGCCCGCCGCGCACTACTGGATGGGCGGGATAGCGACGGATGCTTCGGGCCGCACCAGCCTGCCCGGCCTCTGGGCCGTGGGCGAGTGCGCGTCGACGGGGGTGCACGGCGCGAACCGGCTGGCGTCGAACTCGCTGCTCGAGGCGGCGGTCTTCGCGCACAGGGCTGCGCAGGACTTCATGCGCCCGGTCGTCGAAAACTCCCCGTCAGGCGCGCAAACCGGCGACAAAGTGACGACCGAGGCGACGGGTCTCGTGACCGGTCGTCAGAAAGTCGCATCGGCGAGCGCTGGAGGACGACGAAGTGACGACCGAGGCGACGGCGCCTTCGACCGCATCGCGCTGCAGGAGCTCATGTGGCAGCACGCCGGGGTGCAGCGCTCGGGCGAGGGGCTCGCGCATGCGGCATCCGTTCTCGCCGCCTGGAGCACGACCGAACTCGAAGACCGCAACCTGCTCGATCTCGCCCGTGTCGTCGTCGACGCGGCGCTCGCGCGCGAGGAATCGCGCGGCGCGCACTACCGCACCGACTTCCCCACCGCCCGACCCGAATTCGCGCAGCGGCGCCGCCGCGCCCGAGAAGGAGCCCCCGTATGCTGACCAGCCAGATCATCGACCGCGCCGTCGCAGCCGCTCTCGCCGAGGACGCCCCGTGGGGCGATGCGACGAGTGAGGCGGTGATCCCGGCGGGCGCGACCGCCTCCGCACAGCTCATCGCCCGCGAGTCGGGCGTGCTGAGCGGCGGCGCGGTGTTCGCGGCGGCGATGCGGCTCACCGATCCGGCCATCGCAACGACGCTGACGCAGCCGGACGGGGCCTTCTTCGCCGCCGGCGCGGTACTCGCCGAGGTGAGCGGCCCGGCCAGATCGGTGCTCACCGCCGAGCGCGTGGCCCTCAACTTCGCCCAGCGCATGAGCGGTGTCGCGACGCTCACCGCACGCTACGTCGGGGCCGTCACCGGAACGCGGGCGCGCATCGTCGACACCCGCAAGACGACCCCGGGGCTGCGGCCCTTCGAGCGGCACGCGGTCGTGAACGGTGGCGGCCACAACCACCGCTACTCGCTCAGCGACGCCGTCCTCGTGAAGGACAACCACCTCGCGGTTCTCACTGCAGGCGGCCTCTCGGTGACCGACGCTCTGCGGCAGGTGCGCGCGAGCATCGGACACACCGTGCACCTCGAGGTCGAGGTCGACCGTCTTGACCAGATCGAGGCGGTGCTCGCCGCGGGGGTCGACACGATCATGCTCGACAACTTCTCGCTCGACGAGCTGCGTCAGGGCGTCGCGCTCGTGCACGACCGCGCGAACATCGAGGCGTCGGGCGGCGTCGCCCTTGAGACCGTCAGAGCGATCGCGGAGACCGGCGTCGACCTGATCTCGGTCGGCGCGCTCACGCACTCGACCCGTGCGCTCGACCTCGGGCTCGACGTGGTGCTGTCGGGGGCCGCGTGATCCTGCTCGACGCCGCCGCGACGACGCCCGTGCGTCGATCGGCACTCGAGGCCGCGTGGCCGTACCTCACCGGGGTGTTCGGCAACCCGTCGAGTGTGCACGAGCCGGGTCTCGCCGCGGCGCGCGGGCTGACCGCCGCGCGCGAGGGCGTGGCCGAGTTCCTCGGCTGCCGCCCCGCTGAGGTGATCTTCACGTCAGGAGGCACCGAGGGCGCGAACCTCTGCATCAAGGGGCTCGCGCTGGCTTCCCCGCGCGGGCGCCACCTCGTCACAACGCGCATCGAGCATGAGGCGGTGCTCGAGTCGGTCGCGTACCTCAAGCGTGCGCACGGCTTCACGGTCGGCTACGTCGAAACGGATGCCACCGGCCTGGTCTCTGCCGACGCATTGCGTTCCGCGCTGCACCCTGACACCGCGCTGGTCTCGATCGGGTGGGCCAACAACGAGGTGGGCACGGTGCAGGACATCACGGAACTGGCATCCGTCGCCCATGAATTCGGCGCGCTCTTCCATACGGATGCCGTGCAGGCCGTCGCCGCGCTGCCGGTCGACGTGCGCGCGCTCGGCGTCGACGCGCTGTCGTTCTCGGGGCACAAGCTCGGGGCGCCGAAGGGGTCCGGAGCCGTGTTCGCGCGGGCGGGGCTGCCGCTCGAGCCGCTGCTGCACGGCGGCGGCCAGGAGCGCGGCCGCCGCTCGGGCACCGAGAACGTGGCGTGGGCGGTGGCGCTGCGTGCCGCGCTGAGCGACGACGACCCTGTGGCTCGTCGTACGCGGGACGCCGGGCGAGCTGTGCTCGCGAGGGGTGGCTCTGACGGTGACGACGGCTTCGAGACGCTGCTGCGCAGCTCCTCAGCCATGGGAGGGGTCCTCACCGGCCACCCGACGCAGCGGCTCCCCCGGCATGCGTCGTTCGTGTTCCCCGGGATCAACGGCGAGACCGTGCTGCTCGAGCTCGAGCGGCGCGGCATCGTCGCCTCGGCGGGCTCGGCCTGCGCGGCCGGCCGAACGGAGCCGTCGCACGTGCTGCTCGCGCTCGGGTACACGCCCGACGAGGCGTCCGCCGCCCTTAGATTCACCTGGACCGCAGACATCACGGCAGAGCAGCTGCGTGAGGCGTCCGTCGCCCTCGCCGAGTCCGTGGCCGCCGTCCGGCGACAGTAGACACGGGAATCCCGCGCTCTTTCCACCATCTTCGGTCGCCTCGCAACACACCACTAGGTGCTCTTGCACACTAGTGCGGCATGCGTAGTAGTGTGTGAGCCACACCACCGGCAGGAGGCCAGATGGATTCCACCCAGCTGCTCAAAGGCGTGCTCGACATGGCGGTGCTCGCCGTCGTGCAGGATGAGGACGGGTACGGCTACGACATCGTGCGCCGGCTGCGTGACTCGGGCCTCGAGGGCGTCGGCGACGCCTCGGTCTACGGCACGCTGCGCCGGCTTTACGCCGCCGGCGCCCTCTCGACCTACGTCGTGCCGTCCGAGGACGGCCCGCACCGCAAGTACTACGGCATCAACAACGAGGGTCGCGCACTGCTGACGCGACAGAAATCCACGTGGTCGCAGTTCGCCGCGACCGTCTCAGAACTCGTCGGCGCGGCGCGGCCCGCGCCGATGGCGAGAACCGCCCGCGCGATTGGAGCGAAGTGATGATCACCGCCGACGGCACCCGCGAGTCGGTGCACGAGTTCGCGCAGGCCGTGCGCGACGCCCTCTCAGACCTGCCCGCCGACGAGATCGACGAGCTCACCGACGGCCTCGAGGCCGACCTCTTCGAGCGCGCGGCCGAGGGCGGCGGCACGGATGCCTTCGGGGACCCCGTCGTCTACGCTGCCGAGCTGCGCACCTCGGCCGGCCTCCCCGAGCGGCCGGCGCAGCCGCGGCGCTTCACGCCAGCTGAGCAGTTCGGCGCCTCGGCCGCCGCCAAGTGGAAGGCGGCGGTGAGCGCCGTGCGCGGCAACGCGTTCGGCGCGTGGCTGATCGACCTTGCGGTGGCCCTGCGCCCGGTGTGGTGGGTGCTGCGCGGCTGGGTCGTGTGGCAGGTCGTGACCATCCTGTTGTGGGACCAGAGTTACGGATTCCTGCCGATCAGCCACGCCTCGGACTTCAACTTCTGGCCGTGGCTCCTATTGCTCGGCCTCGTGCTGATCAGCGTGCAGTGGGGGCGGGGGCGTTGGATGCGTGGTCGCTGGGCACGCGGCCTGCTCCTTCTGATCAGCATCGTCGCCGCCGTCGCGCTACTGCCGGTGTTGACGTTCGCGATCAACGCGACCTGGTCGCAGTCCAGCGTCGACGAGATGACGAGCGTGCCCACCTCCAGCGACGGCATGTTCGACAACGGCCGCCAGGTCTACAACATCTACGCATACGACTCCGACGGCAAGCTGCTGCAGAACGTGCGGCTCTACGACCAGGATGGGAAGCAGCTGATCACCGCGCCGGATGAGACCTACCCCGACTACGGCGCTCAGAACCACTATGGCGAGAGCTTCACGGTCACCCCGAACCCGCTCGGCAGCGGGGCGACCGGGTGGTCGATCTACCCGTTGCCGACGAAGGCGGCCGTGCAGTACCCGCCGTTCCCGCAGCTCGGGCCGCTCGCGCCGGCGAGCGAGACCATGACGCCGGGCGCCTCCGCCCCCACCCCCACGCCGGTCCCGACTCCGTCGGCCACGCCCGCGAGCTGAACCATGCCCATCGACCCAGCCGCCCTCGAACTGCCGCCGACGCGGCCGGTCGACCTCACCCCGCTCAACGAGGAACTGCTCGCTCAGGCATCCGTTCTCAACTGATGACCAAACCTCCCAAGGGCCCGCAGTAACGTCAGTCGGGGGCCCAGGGGTTGTCGGGCAGACGCAACGGGTCGTCCGAGGCGGCGGTGCGCTCGATGGTGACCCGAGGGACGCCCGCACGCCCCTCTGCGCGCGACGCGGCGACGCGACCCCCTCCCCCGGTGTCCGACCTCGTCACCGCCCCCGCGACCACGAGCGCGCCGATCGCGGTCGTGACGGGCATCGCCAGCACCAGTGCGAGGCCGCCGACGAGGGCGCGCACGATCTCCTGCGCGACGTCCTCAGCGGTGAGGAAGTCACCGGCCGTGCCCCCGAACAGCTGCACGGCCACGATCAGCACGAGCGCCGTGCCGAGGTAGGCGAACACGAGCGTGTAGACCGTCGACGCGACATGGTCGCGGCCGATGCGCATCGCGCGCCAGAACAGCTCCCACCTGGTCATTCCGGGCGACGCGTCGCGCAGCTCCCAGAGCGCGGACGCCTGGGTCACCGTCACGTCGTTCAGCGTCCCGAGGCCGGCCAGGATGACGGAGGCCACGACGAGCTGCTGCACGTCGACCCAGGGCGCGTTCGCGAGCAGCAGCCCGGCTTGCTCGTCGCCCACGTCGGCGAGCCGCCAGCCCGTGACTGCGGACCACGCGAACAGCGTCGAGAGCCCGACGCCCACCAGTGCGCCGGTGAGCGCGACCGAGGTGCGCATCGAGAAGCCGTGGGTGAGGTACAGCATCACGATCAAAATGAGCACCGAGGCGGCGAGCGTCACGGGCACGGCCGGCTGCCCGCTCAGCAGCGCGGGCAAGAGGAAGCCGACGACGGCCACGCCGGCGAACCCCAGGCTGACGAGGGCCATGACGCCGCGTCGCCAGGCGACCAGCACCACGACGACCGCGAACAGGATCGCGAACCACAGCATCGACGACCCGCGGTCGGCGCGGTAGTACGAGAGCGGCAGCTTCGAGTCGCCCTTGACGTCGGTCGAGTCCAGCAGCAGCACCCGGTCGCCCGGCTCGATGCCGGTCGCGATGATGTCCGGGGTCAGGCTGATCTTCATGGTGCGGCCCGCGTTCGGCCCGTCGAGTACGTGCACGGATGAGTCGCCGCACACCGCCGCGGTGCTGGCGTCGCCCGAGCACGCGAGCTCGACGGTGAGCATGTCGCCGTGCACGACCTTCGCGCCGCTCACCGCGAACGGCACCTCGCCGCGCACGCTGTCGATGCGCTGCCCGTCCGGCCACCAGTGCAGCACGCCGAACACGGCAGCCAGCCCGCACAGTGCGATGACCCCCACGATCGCGATCGCCGCTCCGCGGGCCAGCCGCAACCGCGAGGCCGACACCTCGGAATGCGCGTGGGAGTGCCGGTGCCCGCTGCTCATACGGTCAAGATAGGCACGGATTCCTCGGTGTGCCGCTCAATCGCCGCGATGACCTCGCGGTCGTCGTAGAACGCGAACAGCGCGAGCGCGGCGGCGATGAAGACACCTGAGACGAGCGCGGTGAGCTGCACGCCGTCGACGGTCGCCCTCCCGTCCGTCGATCCGAGCGAGATCAGCCCCGGAACGACCAGCAGGACCACCGTCTGGCTGAGCGAGGTCACGAAGTTCCGCGCGGCGAAGAACATGCCCGCACGGTTCTGCCCCGTTCGAATGGTGTCGAACTGGGTGAGATCGGCGAAGGCCGCCGGCGGGATGATGTTGGTGATCGAGATCGGAACGCCGATGAGCAGGCCGATCAGGATCGCGAACAGCGCGCCGGGCACGGCGCCCTCGAGCGTGTAGCGGTACAGGTAGATCGCGAAGTAGATGACGACGTACGTGACGCAGGCGGCGACCATCAGCGGGCGCTTCCCGACGCGGCGTGCGAGCCAGTTCACCAGCGGATACGACGAGACGCCGACGACGATCGCGAGCACCGGAACGATGGTCGCGAACAGCTGCGGCTGCCCGACGAGCATCGTGATGTAGTACAGCAGCGTCGCGTTGAAGAGCGAGAACGCCACCTGCATGACGAAGGTCGCGCCCACGAGCACGCGGAAGCCGCGGTAGCGGAAGGTGGCGGCGAACGACGCGAGCAGCGGCGTGTGCGCAGCCTCGGCGTGAACGTACCGGCGCTCGTCGATCGTGAAGGCGGGGACGACAGCCGCGAGGAATCCGATCGCTCCGAACAGCGCGAATGCGAACCGCCAGGCCGCGAGCTCACTGAACCCGGCACCGACCAGCAGCGACTGGAGGGTCGGCGTGACGAACACGATCGCGCTCCCGATCACGAAGAACAGCGTGTTGATCGTGTAGAACCACACGCGCCGGCGCACCTCGGTGACCAGCTCGGCGACGAGCGCGAAATACGGTACGAGGAAGAAGGTGCCCGCGATGTAGTACAGCGAGAGGAACACGGCGACCCACAGCGTGTTCCAGCCGCTCGAGCGGTCGAACGGGGTGAAGACGACGAGCGCCGTTGTCACGGCCCACGGCAGCGCGGCCCAGCGCAACATGACGGTGCGGCGGCCGCCGCGCGCCCGGATGCGATCGCTCCAGCTTGCGACGAGCGGGTTGAGGAACGCGTCGAGCCCGCTGCCGATGCCGCGCACGAGCGCGAACGTGAGCGCAGCCGCGGGCAGGAGCACGGGGAGCGAGCTGTGCGCCTGTGGCACGAAGACGACGAGCACGTAGCTCGTGATGAGCCCGGTCAGCACGGCCTGCGCGAAGTCGCCGAGGCCGAAGCGGACGAGCACGCGGGTCGGGGCGCGCTCGGGGCGCGGTGCCGCGCGGCCGGCGGCGGCTGAGGTCGCGGTCACGCGGTCTTCCTCTCGGTGGCGGGCAGCTTGTCGTCAGGCAGCAGAGCAGTGCGCAGCTCGCGGATGAACTTGGCCGTCTCGGTCGACGACGGGCCGTGGCCGGATTCCTCGAACCAGACGAGCCTGACCGAAGGAGCACGCAGCACGGCGGCGTATTCCTCGACCAGCACTGATGGGGTGGTCAGATCGTACCTGCCCTGCAGGAAGGTGACGGGCACCGCGAGCTCGGCCGCATCGCGCGTGAAGTCGTAGTCGATCACCGCGGGCCACAGCTCGGCGAGCGACCGCGTCGCGCCGCGCGCGTAGCCCCAGCGGTCGCGCCCCGAGTACTCGGAGTTCGTCAGGATGCCGCCAGCGAGGCTCTGCACCCACCCCTGCTTCACGCCCGCACGCAGCGGGTGGTGCCGGGCGGCGACCTGCCGCTGCGTGATCAGCCCGCGCACGACCGGGCGGTACTGCCCGGCGACCGGCGGCCCGACGCGCTCGAGCGCTGCGACGCCTTTCGCATCGCCGGCCTCCCGAGCGGCGGCGAGCGCGGTCGCGTACCCGATCTCCTCGTTGCGGATTCCATCGACCGCCTGCCCGCTGCCGACATACGCCGCGTACAGTTCGGGGTGGCGCTGGATGAGACGGATGCCGAGCTCGGTGCCCCACGAGAAGCCGAGCACACTCACCGAGTCCAGCGAGTGGCGCTCACGGACGAGGGTCGTGAGCGCCGCGGCATCCGCCACCAGTCGATCAAGCGTGAGCGCGCCCTGCGTGCGCGGGCGGTAGCTGCCGCCCACGCCGCGCTGGTCCCACAGGATCAGGAAGAAGTCCCGCGCGAGCTCACGCAGCCGCCCTGTGAACGCGTGCCGGTTCGGCACGCCGGGGCCGCCGTGCAGCACGAGCAGGCCGGGCAGACCCGGGCGGTCGGCGATCAGGTGGATGCGCTGCCGCGTGCCGTTCAGCTCGATCAGGTCTTTCCGATCGATCGCAGCCTTCTGGGCGATGACGCCCACCGTCACCGGCCCGTGAGCGACCCGGCGATGCCGCCGAGGCTGAAGTAACGGTTCAGCACCGCGAAGATCAGCACGGGCGGCAGCGCGACGAGCAGCGCGAGGATCTGCGAATGGCCTGCGGCCTGCAGGCCGATGCCGACCGTGTAGTTCGGATCCGAGCGGATGAAGGTGAACGCCGCGACGTAGTCGTTCCAGACGAACAGGAAGGTGTAGATCGCGGTCGTGAGCACAGCGGGCAGCGAGTTGCGCAGGATGACGCGGAAGAACCCGCCCATCACCGAGCAGCCGTCGAGCCATGCTGCTTCCTCGAGCTCGATCGGCACGGTGGCGATGTAGGCGGAGAACATCCAGATCGACACGGCGAGCGACAGCCCGACGTAGACGAGACCGAGGCCGAACAGGTCGTCGACGAGATGCACCTTCGCGAGCAGCAGGAAGAGCGGCACGAGCAGCAGCACCGACGGGAACGACTGCAGCAGGAAGATGACCATCGCGAGGGTCGAGACGGCGCGATCGCGGCCGCGCGCGAGCACATAGCCCGCCGGCGCACCGACGACGATGCACACGATGGCGGTGGCGAAGGCGAGAGCGAGGCTGTTCTCGAACCAGAGCGTCGCCTGCCCCTGCATCGTGAACTGCACCGCCTGAATGACGCTGCTCGCCCACGACAGGCCCGTGCCGGCGAACTGCATGTTGCTCAGGCCGAGCGCGCTCGAGACGGTGCCGCCGAGCGGCACGAGGGTGAGCACGGTGATCACGAGAACGATGGCGAACCGCCACCAGCGGCCGTCTTCCTTGGCCGGCCGCAGCCCGGTCGTCATTGACGTGGTCACGGGCGTCAGTCTAGTTGGTTGCTTTGAGCACCAAATCGAGGCGGATGCCTGGGCTCACGACGCCCGCTCGAGATCGTCGCTCGCCGTGATCTCGAGCACCTCGGCGACGACGCGCTCGGGGTCGCTGCGGTGGATCGAGTGGCCGGAGCCCGTCGCGACCGCGTAGCCCACGTTCGGGTGCACGGCGAGGCGTTCGCCGAGCGCCGCCGAGACGGCGGCGTCGGGGAATGCGGGGTCGGCGCCGAGCACGGTCACGGGCACGGCGATGCGCTCGAACTGCGACTCGACGTCCCACCGGGCGGTGTCGCCGAGGACTCCCTCGACCGTGTGCCGGCTGGTCTGCTGAGCGGCGCGCACCTTGAGCTGCACGTCCTCTGCGTGCCAGTCAGGGTGCGCGGCCCCGATTTCGGCGGCGTCGGGTTGCTCGACCTCGGCGATCGCCGCCGTGACGAACGCGTCGAACGCCACGGGGTTGTCGGCGCGCAGATTCCGCAGCGCCGGGTCGACGAGCACGGCGGTCCTCGCCCAGCTCGGGTAGTGCGCGAGGGCGAGAACGGCGATCGCCCCGCCCAGCGAGTGGGCGACGACCACGTTCCACGGGGTGCCGTCGGCCGCGGCGCCCGGGCGCAGCCGCAGCACGTCGGCGGCGAGCGCGCCGAGCGGATATCTCAGCGTGCGCGGCGCATCGCCGTGGCCGCGAAGATCGGGGGAGACGACACGGAAGCCGCGCGCCGCAAGCAGATCGGCGACGCGCCACCACACGGCGCCGGCCGACGACAGGCCGTGCAGCAGCAGGGCGGTGCGCGGGGCATCCGCTGCGCCCCATTCGCGCCAGGGCAGCGCGACGGAAGTCGCCTCATCGATCTCGAGACCGGTCGTCATGGCTCTACGGTAGGCGGCACGGGCGGGGAGCCCGCACCGCACCGCAATCCGCCGTCACAGCATCAGCCCGAACGGCCCGGGCTCAAGACTCGCCGCACCACGCGCTCGATCGCGTGCACGGCGAGGCCGACGCTCTCGACGTCGATGCGCTCGTCGACGCTGTGCACAAGGTTGCGGAAGTCGGCATGCCGCCACCGCGGCGAGAACATGCCGAACCCGTAGGCCGGGATGCCGCGGTTCCGGAAGTACCGGCTGTCGGCCGCCCCCGGGGCGATCACCGGAACGGCGCGCGCCCCGGGGTAGGCGGCGGCCACCGCCTCGTCCAGCGCGGCGTAGAGCGGGGTGTCGAGCGGCGAGCGGCTCGCCGGGTTCTGGCCGCCGAGCGGCTCGATCACCACGACCGCGGCGAGAGGGCCGAGCGCTTCGCGCAGCTGCGCGTCGACGTCGGCGCCGGTGACGCCGGGCAGGGTGCGGATGTCGAGGTCGACGTGCGCGCTCTGCGCGACGATGTTCAGCTTGTCGCCGCCGCGCACGAGGTCGGGCGAGTAGGTCGTGTGCGTCACGGCGTGCGCCAGCCCGGCGATCGGCCCGAGCTGCGGCAGCGCCGCGTCGATGCGCGACGGGTCGACGAGCGCCGCGCGCACGTCAGCCGGCAGATCGAGAGCGGCGACGTAGTGCGGCCACAGGTCGTCGATCTGCGCGAAGCCGGTGTGTTCGGCGATCCGCGCGATGGCGGCCGCCGCGGTCACGATGGCGTTGTCGGCGCCCCACGGCGTCGAGGCATGGCGCGGATGCCCGGCGAAGCGCACGCGTCTGCCGGACATGCCCTTCTCCCCCACCGTCACTGTGACGCCGCGCACCTGGCCGCCCGTCGCGAGCGGGATGCCTCCGGTCTCGCTCAGCACCCCGTCGACATCGACGAGCTCCGGCCGGTTGGCGACGATCCACTCGGCGCCGAGGTGTCCACCGGATTCCTCGTCGGCGACCGCGGCGAAGACGAGCCGCCCCGGCATCCGCTCACCGCTCAGCGCCAGCGTGCGCATGACGACCGCGTAGGCCGCCGTCAGGTGCAGCATGTCGAGCGCGCCGCGCCCCCACACCCAGGTCGCGCTCTCGCCGGCCACCAGTTCGCCGCCGAACGGGTCATGCGTCCAACCGCGTCCGGGCGGAACCACGTCGGTGTGGCCGAGCAGCAGCAGGCTGGGCGCGTCGGGGTCGGTGCCCGGCAGCTCGGCGACGAGCGAGACCCGGCCGGGGTGCGGCTCGACGAGCTCGACTGAGGCGCCCGTGCCAGCGAAGAAGTGCTGCAACGTCGCGGCGCTGCGCTCTTCGCCACCGGAGTCCGCAGAGCCGTCTGCCACGCATGCGTTCCGGATCAGCTCGCGCAGCAGCTCGACGGTCTCGGTCGTCAGGTCGTCGGTCGGCTCGGTCATGTCCGGCCAAGCTATCGCACGGGCAGCGGCCGCTCGGCGTCGAATTCCGCGATCAGGTGCTTCACGACCGCGGTGAGGTCGCCGTCGCGGCGCTGCGCGACCTGCAGCTGGCGCTGGTACCCGGCACCCAGATCGAGGATCGTGTGGATGCCGGCGAGCTCTGCCCGGCATCCCAGGTCGTCGGCGATCGGCTCGAGCGCCGGCAGCAGCTCGGCCAGGTGATCGCGCACGTGCAGCTCGCGGCCGTCGCGGTCCACGATCAGCTCGACGTCCATGCCGTAGCGGGCCGCGCGCCATTTGTTCTCGCGGTGGAACCACGGCTGCAGCTGTGCGAACTCCTCGCCCGCGTCGAGGCGCCGAGAGCACCACTCGACGAGGCACTGCGCGAACGCGGCGATCGCGGCGAACTCGAACAGGTTGCTCGCCGCGTCGCAGGCGCGCACCTCGATGGTTCCCCAGCGCGGTGCCGGGCGCACGTCCCATCTCACCTCGGTGACCTCGGCGAGCACCCCGGTGCGCACGAGGTCGTCGACGTAGCCCTCGAACCCTTCCCAGTCGGCCAGCTGCCACGGCAGGCCAGCGGTCGGCAGCTGCTGGAAGACGAGGGCGCGATTCGACGCGTACCCCGTCTGGTCGCCCGCCCAGAACGGGCTCGACGCGCTGAGCGCCTGCAGGTGGGGCAGGTACTTCGTCAACTCGGAGACGATCGGGATCACCTTGCGTCGGTCATCGACGCCGACATGCATGTGGATGCCCCAGATCATCAGGTTCCGCCCCCACCACTGCGCCCGGTCGATGAGGGTGCGGTAGCGGCTCTTCTCCGTGATGTTCTGGTCCTGCCACTTCGCGAACGGGTGGCTTCCCGACGACAGCAGAGCGACCCCGTGGCGTTCGGCCTCGGCGCGCACGAGCTCGACCCTGCTGCGGATGTCGCCGATGGCGTCGCCCACCCGCTCACGCGGGTCGCTGGTGACCTCCACCGTGTTCGTCAGCAGCTCTGCCGTGATCTTCTCACCGCCGTCGAGGACCTGCAGGATGCCGGGCGCAGCAGGCACCAGCTCGCCGCTGTCCTGGTCTGCGAGCATCAGCTCCCACTCGAGGCCCACGGAGGAGCGCGGGGATTGTGCGAACGGGATCTCCATGCCAGCAGAGTGTGGCAGGCATCGGCCCGCGCCGGCAGTGCTTGCGCCCGGGGTGACGCATCGCGTACGCACACTGAGGCATTCCCCCTGTTCGGGTGCCATTCGCGCAGCATCCGTGTCATTGTTGTCGCCAAGATTCCGCATGGGAATCCGATCACTGGTTCAAAGACGAGCACAGCCCCGCCCGTGGCGGGGCGGAGAGATCGACAGATGGCACAGCAGTCGGGCGCCGCATTCACGCGCCGCACTTTCATCGGAGTCGCAGGCGGGGTGGCGGCGAGCACGCTGCTCGCGGCCTGCTCGCGGGGCGGCGCATCGACCGCCGCCGGCGGCAAGACCCTGAAGTTCTGGAACATGCCGTGGGGTCCCCCCGCGTTCCTCACCGAGGACAAGAAGATCGTCGCCGGCTTCTCGAAGGGCGGCTACACGGCGAGATACCAGCAGATCCAGTGGGCGAACTTCACCACGCAGTTCGCGACGGGAGCCTCGTCGAACACCGGGCCCGCGGTGAGCTCCGGCGGCGGCACGCAGGCGTTCCAATACGCCGCGCAGGGGAAGATCCAATATGCGGACGACCTGATCGACTCGTGGGCCGACAACGGACTCAAGGACGACTTCCTCGACGGCCTGCTCGACGCCATGAAGACCGACAAGGGCTACGCGGCCGTTCCGTACAACCTCGACGTGCGCGTCGCCTGGTACAACACGGCGATGTTCGACCAGTGGGGCCTCGACGTGCCGACCACCTGGGACGAGTACAAGACGGTCTGCGCAGGTCTCAAGAGCCACGGCGTCTACGGCTTCGGGATCGGAGCGGGTGCAGGCAACAACACCGGATTCCACACGATCACCGCGTTCCTGATCAACAACGGCGGCGGCTGGTTCAACGAGAAGCAGGAGCCGGATGCCGTCACCGACCGCAACGAGGAGGCCCTGGAATACGTGCTCGAACTCGTGAAGAACGGGTATTCAGACCCGGCGGCGGTCGGCTACACCAGCGCGAACATCTACACGCAGTTCCAGCAGCGCAAGTTCGGGTATGCCGTGAGCACGGCGGGCCTTCCGCAGAACGTCGGCGGCGACGTGGCCAAGGAGCTCGCCGTGGCCGAGCCGCTGACCGGCCCGCACGGCGACTCAGGCGGGCTCTACTTCCCGAACAACATCATGATGTGGACGAACACGCCGTCGAAGAAGGCCAGCGAGGACTTCACGACGTACTACTACCAGAACATGCAGCCGCTGTGGACGAAGAAGACCGGCATCGGCCTGCCGCCGCTCACCTCGATCACGAAGACGCCCGAGTTCGCCTCTGACGCCAACAACGTCAAGATCGTGAAGGACTGGATCCCGATCTTCAAGACGTGGGCGGCCCCCGGCGGCTCCGGCCTGTTCGCCAACGTCGCGAACACCGTCGACGGCACCGCGCCCTCGTTCACCTTCGCTCAGACGGTGCTGACGGGCAAGACCACGGCGAAGGCCGCGCTGCAGGCGTTCCAGAACACGCTGGAAGGGCTGATGAAGTAGGGCCGAGACAAGCCGAAGGCCCGGTCAGCCGACCGGGCCTTCGTAACTGTCTCAACCAGTGTGTGCGCTCGAAGGGACTCGAACCCCCAACCTTCTGATCCGTAGTCAGATGCTCTATCCATTGAGCTACGAGCGCGGGCGCAACCAGGTAAGCCTAACAGGGGTCACGCGTGCCTCCCAAATCGGGAAAGCTTGTGCTGTGAGCAACGCGAGCCAGGCATCCGACCGCATTGTCGTCCTCTGGGACATCGACGGCACCCTCGTGCACGAGACCCGCGGCGAAGGGTCGCGCATGCAGATGCGGGCAATCCGCGACGTGCTAGGCGTCGACCTCGAGCGGCCAGGGTTCGGTGCGGGCGCGACCGAGCGCATGGTGTGGACGCGACTGTTCGAGAACGCGGGGATTCCCGTGCCCGACGATCTCACACCCCTCGAAGACGCGATCGACCGGCTCTACGTCGATCACTTCCTCGAGGCGCCGCGCGTCGCGATTCCCGGTGCGGCCGAGGCGACCCGCGCCGTCGCCGAGGCGGGCCTCGTCAACTCCGTGCTCACCGGCAACGGCCGCCCTGTCTCGCGCATGAAGCTCGAGTCCGCGGGTCTCGACGTCACGCTCTTCGACTGGGATTCCGCCTTCTTCGGCCGCGAATGGAGCGACCGCGTCGAGATGGCGAAAGCGGCCAGGCTGAGGCATCCGGTCGCCGTCATCGTCGGCGACACCGTGAACGACGGGGCCTGCGCGGTCGGCTCAGGCATCCCGTGGGTGGCGGTCGGCACGGGCGGGCACCCGCGCGAGGATCTCGAGCAGTTCACCCCGGTCGCGTGGTTCGACGACCTGGTCGGGCGCGAGGGCGAGCTGACCGAGACGATCCGCGCCGCGGTTCACGGGTTGGCGTAGAACCAGAGCACCGCGACGCACACCGGCTGCGCGGCGATCGCGAAGCCGAGCACGAGCCGCCGCAGCCACGTGCGCCCGGCGATGCCGGGGTCGCCCATCAGCGGCGCGAGCGGCGCCGCGACGCGGAAGACGCTCTGCTGCGGCATGAACACGGCGAGCAGGTAGAGCGCGTACGACGCGGCCGTCGCGATGATCTCCGTGCCGAGCGGTCGGATGCCGCGGCGGCCCACCCACAGCCCGAAGAGCACGACGACCAGCACGACGATGAGCACCCCGCCGACTCCGAGGAAGCGCCACGACAGCTCGAACCACGCGGTGAACGGCTGGAAGTCCGTGTGGCCGAGGAAGCCGTAGCGCCACGACAGCTCGGTGGCCGTGTAGGCGTTCATCGCCCCGGTGACGGCCCACGCGATCGCGGGCCACGCGAGGCCGGCGAGGCCGGTGACAAGGGCGGCGATGGCCAGTTTCACGCGCTCGGGCTTCGGGAAGGCGTCCGCGCCACGTCGCGCTGAGCGCCACCGCACCACGAAGACGACGGCCAGCGCGAGCGCCAGCGCCAGGGCGCCGGGCCGGGTGAACGCGGCGACGACGGCGGGCGCAAGCATCCAGCCGTACTGCCGCCGCTGCATCAGGTAGAGCGCGGCGAAGAACAGGAAGAAGAACAGGCTCTCGGCATACGCGAGCTGCAGCACGAACGCCAGGGGCCCGAATGCGAACAGCGTCGCCGTGAACCACGCAGGGCGGAAGCCGACGCGGTCGCGCACCACGAGGTACAGCATCACCGTCGCCGCACCGCCGAACAGCAGCGACACGACGACGCCCGTCGCCGCGAACCCGGTGCCGAGCAGCCACTGCATCGCACCCACGAGCAGCGGGTAGACGGGCAGGAAGGCCCAGCTGTTCGGCTCGATCTGCCCGCTCGCCGAGCGCGGCAGCACTGTCGGGTAGCCCGATTGCGCGATGCGGTCGTAGTGCGCGCTGTCCCACATGGCCGAGATGTCGGCGAAGCTCGGCAGGTGCGGCGACCAGCCGCGAGCGGTGAGCTCGTACGACGGCGTGGTGGTCAACCACGGCAGGTGCCAGCCGTGCCAGACGACGACGAGCATGCCGATGCCGAGCAGCAGGGTGGAGAACACCCGGGATGCCGCGTAGAGCGCGACGACCTCGAGCACCTGCCGCCCTAGTGGGCGACGGGAGAGCTCGATTCTGGATTCGGGGTCGCTCTGAGACAGAGAAGTCGTCGAGCTCTGAGCACGCATCGTCTTCTCACGTTACGCTCGCCCCTCGCCCGGGTCGCACGCAAGACACGCCAGCTAGGCTCGACGGCATGCCTCCGCGCCCGTCGCCACTGCGCGGGACGCTCGCCGATTGGAACGACGCCCGCGGGTTCGGCTTCATCGAGCCGGCGGGCGGCGGCGCCCGGGTCTTCGTGCACATCTCGGCGTTCACCTCGCCGGCGCCGCGACCGGACGACGGCGACATCGTCGGGTATTCGCTGGGCGCAGGGCCCGATGGGCGGCCGCGTGCGCGTGCGGCATCCGTTCTGCAGGCGCATTCAGCACAGGTGAAGCGGATGCCTGCGCCACCCGCGCACCACCGCGGCCGGCCGGCGGCGCTGCCCTTCGTGCCCGTTCTCGTGTTCGCCGTGTTCCTCGTGCTGGCGGTCGCCGCGTGGGGCGCATCGGTGTGGTTCGCGTCGATCTACATCGGCATGAGCGCGATCGCGTTCGGGGTCTATGCGTGGGACAAGCAGGCGGCGATCGACGGCGCCTGGCGCACGCGCGAGAGCACGCTGCAGGCGCTCGCGCTGCTCGGCGGGTGGCCGGGGGCGGTGTTCGCGCAGCAGCTCCTGAGGCACAAGAACCGGAAGGTGAGCTTCCAGCTCGTGTTCTGGCTGCTCGTGATCATCAATGTCGGCGCGTTCGTGGCGCTCGTGTGGCGGCCGGCGCTGATCGAGCAGCTCTCGAGCCTGTCCGGCTGAGCCGAACCGGCGCGACCCGGCCCACGGGCTCGTCGGCCGCCTTACTTCAGCAGTCGCGACAGCACCCGGTCCGCCAGGATCTTCCCGCCGGTCTGACACCCGGGGCAGTACTGCAGGCTCGAGTCGTGGAAGGTCACCTGACGGATCGTCGAACCGCACACCGGGCAGGCCTCGCCCGCACGCCCGTGCACCCTGAGGCCCTCATGCTTCTCCGCTTTGAGCTCACTCGCGGCGAGCCCTTCTGAGCGGTCGACCGCGTCGCGCAGAGTCGACTGCAGCGCGGCGTAGAGACGATCGATCTCGGCATCCGTCATCGCCGCCGCTTTGAACGGCGACATCTTCGCCGCCCACAGGATCTCGTCGCTGTAGGCGTTGCCGATGCCCGCGATGGTCGCCTGATCGCGCAGCACGCCCTTGATCTGCGAACGGCCTGCTGACTTGAGGATGCCGGCGAAGACCTCACGTGTGAAGGCGGGCTCGAGCGGCTCTGGGCCGAGGGTGCGCACGCGCTCGATCTCGAGCGGGTCGCGCACCAGGTGCAGTTGCAGGCTCTTCTTCGTGCCGGCCTCGGTGATGTCGAGACCGGCGCCGTCCGGCTCGAGCAGCAGGCGCGCGGCGAGCGGATTCCTCGGCGCGCGCCCCGGGCGGGCGCTGGTCTTCGGCTCTGCGGCGCGCCACCGCACCCATCCCGCGCGGGCGAGGTGCAGGACGAGATGGATCTCGTCTTCGCCGCCGTCGACGGCGGGTTCTCGGGCTGCGATGTCCAAGAACTTCCCGTGACGGGTCACGCCGGTGATCGTCTTGCCCCTCAGCGCCTCCGGCGGGACCGCGAACGTCTTGAGCGCCGCGATCGCGAGGACGTCGAGCCTCCGGATCGTGCGCCCGGTGAGCCGCGCGCCGAGATCGACGGCGAGCGCATGCACCTCGGGCAGTTCCGGCATGGGAAATTCCTAACGCCACCCGCCGACATCGGCAACCTAAGGTGAGAGAGATGAGATACGTCATCGTCGGCGCGGGCGCCATCGGCGGCACGCTCTCGGCGCGCCTCGCGCAGCATCTCGAGACTCCCCCACTGGTGATCGCACGCGGAGACAACGCCGAGGCGATCCGTGCCCGCGGCCTGCTGCTGCGGTCACCGGACGACGAGGTCCGCGTCGATGCGCCCGTGGCGACCGACCCGCGCGAGGCCGAGCTCACGACCGACGACGTGCTGGTCTTCGCGACCAAGACGCATCAGGTGCAGAGCGCGCTGCTCGAATGGGTCGACGAGCCGGTGCGCGACGCCGCCGGAGAGGTCGTCGGCACCGCGGGCGAGCTGCTGCCCGTGCTGACCGCGCTCAACGGGGTGGAGTCCGAGCGACTCGCGCTGCGCTACTTCCGCCGGGTCTTCGGGGTCTGCGTCTGGCTGCCCGCCGTGCACCTCGCCCCCGGGGAGTTCACGGTGCGCATCGCGCCGCAGAGCGGCGTGTTCATCGTCGGGCGCTATGGGCTGGCCGGCGAGGCGGATGCCGCTGCCGACGCCTTGCTTCTCGGGACCGTCCAGTCCGACTGGGAGCGCGCGACCTTCCGGGTGCACGTCGTCGACGAGGTCATGCCGTGGAAGTACCGCAAGCTCGTGAGCAATCTCGGAAACGCGGTCCAGGCCCTGATCGGCACCGGCGATGAGGCGTCCAGCCCGACCGCGGGCGAGCTGTACTCGCTGGCGCGCGAGGAGGGCCTCGCGGTATATGCCGCTGCGGGCATAGGCATTCCGTCGGACGACGATGAGGAGCGCTGGCGCGGTGGCGCGTTCGACGTCCGCCCTGTGACCGGCGCCGACGGACCGCTCGGCGGCTCGACCTGGCAGTCGCTCGCGCGCGGGTCGGGGTCGATCGAGACCGACTATCTGAACGGCGAGATCGTTCGACTCGCGCGGCTCGCCGGCGTGCCGGCGCCGGTCAACGAGGGGCTGCAGCGCCTCGCACGGCAGGCTGCGGCCGAGCACCGACCACCGGCATCCGTCTCACCCGATGAGCTGAAGCGGATTCTGCTCGGCGGCTGACCTCGATGTCACCCGTGCGGGGTAGGGTCGCCGCCGTGACCGACACCACGCCGTTCCCGCCCATCTCCGCCCTCATCGCGCGCCGGCTCGACACGTTCAAGCTGCCCGGCGTGCTGAGTGTGCGGCCCGGCTTTCAGCTCGTCGACGGCTGGGTGACGGCGACCCCCGCGATCGTCGTCACCGTCGAAGCCGAGCGGCCACCCGGGCTCCCATCAGAGGTGGGCGGCTTCCCCATCGATGTGCGCGTCGCCTCGCCGCGGAAGCGCACGGCGCTGCTCGAGCCGGCGCGCTTCGCAGCGAGCGGGGCCGCCGCGCCCGACGAGGGCAAGGTGCCGGAATTCGCCGACGAGGTGGTGGTCGCGGCGCGGCCGGCCGAGGCATCCGTCGCGCCGTCGCCCGATGTCGTGACGGACGCCGCCAAGAAGCCGCAATTGCCATATTCGCCGCCCGTCGGCGTGCCGCTGTCGCCGGTCAGCGGCGAGCTCACCGTTCAGCTTGCCGCGTCACCCGATGCCGGCTGGGAGCAGCTCTCGGCCTTCCTCGATGCGACCGAGAGCGAGCTGGTGATCGGGCTCTACGACTTCACCTCGGCGCACGTGCTGGCGGCGTTCGAGAAGGCGGCTGCGGGCAAGAAGGTCACGCTGACGCTCGACCACCCGTCGAAGAATCCGACGGCCGATCAGACCGACGAGCAGACGGTCGCGGCGCTCAAGAAGGCGCTCGGTGCTGAATTCGAACAGGCGTGGGCGCTTTCCGGAATGGACCCGAAGGCGACCGTCACCGTGTTCCAGACGGCGTACCACATCAAGGTCGCCGCGCAGGATTCGACAGCCGTGTGGGTGTCGAGCGGCAACTGGAACAACTCGAATCAGCCCGCCATCGACCCGGTGAATGTGAAAGCCGACGCGGAGGCCGCGCGCAGCGGCGACCGGGACTGGCACGTCGTCGTGCGCAGTCCAGAGCTGACGACGACGTTCGCTGCATACCTCGCGCACGATTTCGACGTCGCATCGCAGCACAACCAGACGTCGGCCGCCGTCATGCAGCCCGAGTTGCTGCAGCCCGCGGTCAAGACGCCGCCGTTCGCGCAGTTCTTCGCGGCGACGACGATCACCGACCAGATGACGATCACTCCGGTGCTCACCCCCGACACCGGCGTGTACGTCGACGCCGTGAAGTCGCTCATCACGAGCGCGACGAAGACCCTGCACCTGCAGTTCCAGTACATCGAGCTGCCGAAGACGACGGATGCCACGAATCAGGCTTTCGTCGACCTGGTGGCCGCCGTCATCGATCGCCAGAAGGTCGGCGTCGAAGTACGCATCATCATGAGCGAGTACGAGACCGCCGGCTATCTCGAACAACTGCAAGCTGCTGGGCTCGACGTCGCGAACAACGTGAAACTGCAGAACAACGTGCACAACAAGGGGGTGATCGTCGACGGGCGCGCAGCATTGGTGTCGAGTCAGAACTGGTCGAGCGCGGGGGCCCTGCGCAATCGCGACGCCGGCGTGATCATCGAGAACACGCAGGTCGCTGAATACTTCGAGCAGCTGTTCGAGCACGACTGGGAGCACCTCGCGGCGAAACAGGTAGCTGAAGATTAGTTCGTAGTTCTGGCCTCTTATTTTCACTTTTGTCCCATTGAGTATCGAATGTTTGATACACTGATCGCACGCGATCGGGGGTGGGTCAGTGACAGCAGTCGGCGAGGGTCTAGGGGCGGCGTTCCATCGCGTCGAACCTTCGCTTCCCCTGTGCCTCCCCGCGCTGACGGATGATCAGCTGGTCGGCTTCGCGCAGGACGCCGAAGAGGTGCTGCGGCAGGCGGAGGCGATCACGCTCGCCGTCGCCAGGGAGTTCGACTGCCGGTCCGACGAGTCGCTCGGGGAGGACTCTTTGGCGCGCAAGCTCGGGTCGAAGAAGCCCTGGGGTGCGATCGAGACCGTCACCCGCACCTCGGCGGAGGATGCCCGCAGGCGCGTGCTGGAATCGCGGGCGCTGGCGAAGCTGCCCGTCCTCGAAGACGCCGTCTCTTCCGGGGCGCTCTCCCGGGCCCAGGCGGAAGTGATCGGCGCGCCGATCCTGAAGACCGTTCCCGTCGCCGACCCTGCCGCTGTCGATATCGCCTGCACAGAGCTCGTGGAGCTGTCCGCTGCCCTGCCGGCCTCCGCCGTGGCGGACGCGGCGAGAGTGTGGGCGGCGGTTCTGGACCCCGACGGCGTCGCACCCGTCGAGAAGGCCGCGATCGAGAAACGCTTCCTCACCCTCGGGCCTGCCCGCAACGGCCTGGTGAAGCTCACCGGGCTCCTGCCGATCGAGCAGGCCGCCGCCATCCGCGCCGTCCTCGACGCGCATGTGAATCCGCGCGCCGGCGCCGAGGTGCGCTTCACCCCAAGCCCCGACGTGCTCGGCGACGCCGACCCCGACGACACAAAACCGCTGCTGACGGGAACGCTCGATCTGCCGCCCGTCGACACCCGCTCGGCGAAACAGAAACGCGCCGACATCCTCCACGCCGTTTTCGTCGCCGCAGCCCGGACCCCGCAGACCCCGACCATGGGCGGCGCGCACCCCACCATCCTCGTCACCACAACGAAAGACGAGCTCGAGACCGGCCACGGCGTGGCATGGGTCGATGGCGAAAACGAGCCCATCAGCGCCCATGCCGCGAAGCGCATCGCCGACGCCGGCGGCTACCAGGAAGTCGACCTCTCCCCCACCGGCGAGATCCTGAACCTCGGCCGCACCCAACGCTGCTTCACCCCGCAACAGCGCAGAGCCCTCGCCGCCCGAGACAAAGGCTGCATCATCCCCGGCTGCACCACACCCGCCCGATGGTGCGAAACCCACCACCTCACACCCTGGAAAGACGGCGGCAAAACCAATGTCATCAACGCCGCACTCCTGTGCTGGTGGCACCACCACCTCATCGACGACGGCCCCTACCAACTCCGCACCAGCAAAGACGGCACACCCGAAATCAGATGGGTCTACGGCTCCCACGCCTCACCCTGGGTACCAGCCATCCACCGACCCGCACGCTGAACCGCGAGGCAGAACTCTGCCCGGTAGCGTTGAGCCGTGAGTCGATGGCTGCTGCTGGCCGGCGCGATCGTCAGCGAGGTCTCCGGCTCGCTCAGCCTTGAGGGAGCGATCCGGCACCCCTGGCTGTACGCCGTCGTGGCCGTCGGCTATCTGCTGTCGTTCTGGCTGTTCGGCCGCGTGCTGCGCGCCGGGATGCCGGTCGGCGTCGGCTACGCGATCTGGGGTGCCATCGGCGTCGCCCTCACTGCGGTGTTCTCAGCCGTCCTGTTCGACGAGCAGCTCACGCTCCTCACCATCGCGGGCATGGTCGTGGTCATCGGCGGTGTCGTGCTCGTGAACCTGGGCGGCGGCCACGGCACCAGCGCTGACGGCGGCAACAGCGATCGAGGCGCGGCCGATTCCGGCAGCGCCGTGACCACTGAGGATGCGTCGTGAGCTGGGTCGTTCTCGCGATCGCGATCCTGTGCGAGGTCGGCGCAACGCTCTCGCTGCGCATGGCGAGCACGCCGCACGAGGGCAGGGCGCCGTCGCGCCGCTGGTACCTCGCCGTCGTCGCGGGCTACGCCGCGTCGTTCGTGCTGTTCTCGCTCGTGCTGCGCATGGGCATCGGGCTCGCGATCAGCTACGGCATCTGGACGGCCGCCGGCGTCGCGCTCACGGCGATCGCCGGGCGTGTGTTCTTCACGGAGCCGTTCACCCGGGTCATGGTCGCCGGCACCCTGCTCATCATGCTGGGCGTCGTGCTGATCGAACTCGGGCAGGCGGCGTCGTAGAACGGGCTCAGTCGGTGCCGGAGTCGAAGGCGGCGCCCTCGGACGCGGCATCCGTCGCACGCTCGAGCTCTTCGGCCGTCGCCGAAAGCGACTCGACGCCGCCGAGGATCTCCTCTGCGCGGCCGGACTCGAGCGACCCGACGAGCTCGGCGGTCGGGCCGCCGATGAGGCCCAGCGTCGCGTACTGCTCGAGACGCGCGCGCGAGTCGGCGATGTCGAGGTTGCGCATGGTGAGCTGGCCGATGCGGTCGTCAGGGCCGAAGGCGGAATCGCCGACGCGCTCCATCGAGAGCTTCGCGCCCGAATAGCTGAGCGCCGGGCCCGTCGTGTCGAGGATCGTGTAGTCGTCTCCGCGGCGCAGGCGCAGGGTGACCTCGCCCGTGACGGCCGAGCCGACCCAGCGCTGCAGCGACTCGCGCAGCATCAGCGACTGCGGGTCGAGCCAGCGGCCCTCGTACATCAGGCGGCCGAGACGGCGGCCCTCAATGTGATAGTTCGCGACGGTGTCCTCGTTGTGGATCGCATTGAGCAGTCGCTCGTAGGCGATGTGCAGCAGCGCCATGCCCGGCGCCTCGTAGATGCCGCGGGACTTCGCCTCGATGATGCGGTTTTCGATCTGATCGGAGACGCCGAGGCCGTGGCGGCCGCCGATGGCGTTCGCCTCGAGCACGAGCGCCACCGCGTCGGTGAACTCGACGCCGTTGATCGCGACGGGACGGCCCGCCTCGAAGCGCACCGACACCTCTTCGGTGGCGACCTCGACGTCGTCGCGCCAGGCGGCGACGCCCATGATCGGCTCGACGATGTCGAGGCCCGCGTCGAGGTCCTCGAGGCGCTTCGCCTCGTGGGTCGCACCCCAGATGTTGGCGTCGGTCGAGTACGCCTTCTCGGTCGAGTCGCGGTACGGGAAGCCGTGGGCGACGAGCCACTGGCTCATCTCGGTGCGGCCGCCGAGCTGGCTGACGAAGTTCACGTCGAGCCACGGCTTGTAGACCCGCAGGGCGGGGTTCGCCATCAGGCCGTAGCGATAGAACCGCTCGATGTCGTTGCCCTTGTAGGTCGAGCCGTCGCCCCAGATGTCGACGCCGTCCTCCTTCATCGCGCGCACGAGCAGCGTGCCCGTCACCGCGCGGCCGAGAGGCGTCGTGTTGAAGTAGGTCTTGCCGCCTGAACGGATGTGGAAGGCACCGCACTGCAGCGCCACCAGGCCCTCTTCGACGAGCGCGGCCTTCGCATCGACGAGACGCGCGAGCTCAGCGCCGTACTGTCCTGCACGGCCCGGAACGGCGGCGATGTCAGGCTCGTCGTACTGCCCGATGTCGGCGGTGTAGGTGCACGGAATCGCGCCGTTCTCACGCATCCACGCGACCGCGCAGGAGGTGTCGAGCCCCCCGGAGAAGGCGATGCCGACACGCTCGCCGACGGGAAGGGAGCTCAGAACCTTGGACACGCCATCGATTTTACGGGGGCGCCGAGCTCGGCTGTGACACGAGGATCAGTGACGGATGCCTGCCAGGATGCCTTCCACCTCGTCTGCCGGCGGCCGCAGCACCTCGACCGCATCGTCGAGCGTGCTCGCCACGATCGCGTCACCCGGCCTTCCGATCACGCACACCTCGAAGACCGGCCCCGCCGTCGTCACGAAGCCGAGCAACGCGAACGGATTCGCGCGGTCGGCGCCCTGAATGCTCACCCGCCACCCGTCTTCGCCGACGGGGATGACGTCGAGCTCGACCTTCGAAGTCTCAAGCTGCTGCACGACTCTGCCCCCTTGCATGATTCGATCTTCACCCCGACCGCCGACACTCACCCCGGGGCTTGACAATGAATCCGATCAGCGTTCCTGGGAGCACCGCTCGAGCGGGCACCCGCAGATTCAGACCGCCCACGACTGCGTCGACGAGCGCGCGGGGCGCCCCGAGCGCAGCGACTGCTCGAGCACCGTCTGCAGGTAGACGTCCTGCGCGGCCTCGGCCACCGAGTACAGCTCGGGGCCGCCGCCGGCGACGTACGCCGCCATTCCGGCGAGGGCGCCGGCGATGCCGAGCTCCTCGTCCGACAGCCTTGCTCGCAGGAATCCGTTCGCCCACACACGCCGCCCCTCGAACACGTAGGCGCGCGCGAACAGCCCCTCGTGATTGCCCGCGCCGCCCGCAGCGAGCCGCTCGATGCGCGAGGTGACGGGTTGGTTGTCGGCGTCGACGTAGCGCACCACGTCGTCGCGCAGCTCGCCGCGCGTGCCACGTATCGTGAGCGTCGGCGTGCGGATGAACGACCGGTACTGCTGGTCGTCGAAGTCATACGTGCCGCGCAAGCCGCCCTCGAAGTCGAGCCAGGCGGTCGTGCGGATGCCGGTGGTGAGCCGCGCCTCTTCCGGGTCGCTGTACCGGCTCGGCCCGAGCTGCACGCTCTCGTCGAAGCGGCGCGCGGTGACCGTCGCATTGCGGAAGCCCGCGCCGAGCGCCCGGCGCAGCACGCTGAAGCCGTGGTAGTCGTGCGCGACCGACACGAAGGCCTCACCGACCTCGCCGAGCAGCCCGGAGTGCGCGATCACGAGCTGCGCCGAGACGAGCGGCTCGAGGTGGTACTGCTCGGCGACCTGGATGCGCGCACCCTGCCGCACGAGTTCGCTGAGCCGTTCGAGACCCGGCCGGTCGGGCGCGACCGGCGTCTCGGTGAGCACCGCGTGCCCTGCGGCGGTCAGCTGCTCGATGATGCCGACCGCGGCTCCCGCCGACGCCGCGTTGACGACGAAGTCGAGTGAGTCGGGGCCGCGCAGCTCGCTGAGATCGGCGACGGATGCCACGCTCCAGCGCGCCTCGAGCTCTCGGGCCCGCTCGGGCCGCCGCGCGACCACCACCACCGCCTCGAAGCGGTCGGGTGCCGCGGCCGCGACGCGAAGAAACGCCTCGGCGCGGAACCCCGAGCCCACCACCGCCAGCCGGGTCGGCGCATCGCTCATCTCAGTTGAACCTCTCCTGCCTCGCGGATGGGATCGTAGGCACGCAACGTGCCGCACATCCCATAACTGTGCCCGCTCGGCGCCGGGATCCGCGCGATCATCGCGTCTTCGAGGTACGCGGTCTCGCCGTCCGCGAGCTCGTCGAGGCGGTCGAGCGACGCGGCCGCCTGCGCGAGCGGACCCTCGGTCACGAGCCGGCGCCACGCTTCGATCCTCGGGGCGACCAGGGCGGCGGCCGCGCGGTAGAACGCGAGCAGCGGCTGCCTGTCGCCCTTTTCGAGCGCGGACTTGAGGCGGTCGAACCCGGTCATCGCGAGATCACGGCGGGCGCGAGCCGACTGCTCGACGGTGTGCGAGGGCGTAGGGGCGAGGGATGCCGCAGCCGAATACGCCTCCGGCGAGGTGAGCGCCGCCGCCGGGAACGTCATCACGGCGTCGCCCGCCTCCGGCAGCCCGCTGTTCTGCATCACCGCGATGACCTTCAGATCGCCGCTGTTGATCGAACGGTGGACGACACCTGGCGTGTACCAGACGACATCGCCCTCCTCGAGGGGCGTGACCGCCGCGCCGGCCGGGGACAGCGTCTCGACCGCCCCCGTGCCGGCGACGACGACGTATGCCTCAGCGCACAGCAGGTGCATGTGCGGCGAGCCGCCGTGCACGCCGTCGGCGGCGGGCCAGTGGTAGACGCTGAGCTCGGTGATCCCCGTCGCTCCTGGGAAGAGCGGAGCGCGCAGCGTCACAGCGGGTGCCGCTCGCGGTACGCCTCGATGCGCTCGGCGTCCCACCGTCCGGTCGCGATGGTGAGTCGGTAACGCCGCGAGAACGACTCCCCCGGCTGCAGCACCAGCTCGTCGTAGAACGCGATCGACGGGTTGACCACGGCGTACGGCACGCGGCGCACGAACCAGTACGCCGGGGCATCCGCATTGTCCGGGTCCTGATCGAACAGCATCGTCGACGAGTTCTCGCCGAGGTCGTGCTTGCCGATGAACGCGAGCCAGTCGGCGCGCTGCCCCATGATCTCGGGGCCGCTCAAGCCCCCGGAGGCCAGGATCTCTCCACCCGTGTACTCCCCGGCGAACTCGCGCGGGCCGCGCCAGAAGAATCCGGCGTACCCCGCCTGCTCACGGCCGAACACCGTTGGCGAGCCGAAGCGCAGCTCCTCGCCGCGCACGTTCGTGATCGTCGTCGCGAACTCGATCGACCATGAGGCGTCGGAAGGGTCGAAGTCACGCAGCACGATGGCGCGCGACTCGTCGACCCAGTGCTCACCGGCCTGGGTGATCCAGTCGATGTCCTCGGTGAAGCTCACTTGGTCGACGCCGACCTCGAGCGCGTCGAAGCCCCGGTGCTGCAGCGTGCCGACGTTGGGCAGTTTGACGTAACCGACGCCGGGCGCCCCCGGCCGATAGCTGCCGCCGCCCCAGAAGTTCTGCTCTGAGACGTGCGAGGCCGTCATCGACAGCCCCTTGTGCCAGCGGTGATCGTGCGGCCGGTTGTGCGTCACGAGGTCGCCGGCGAGCGAACGCAGCGGGTGGAAGTACGGCATCGGGCACTCGAACTGGTCGATGTCGCTCTGATATACGTACCGCGCCAGCTGCACGCCGTCGTACTCGACGTCGATCGCCGAACCGATCTCGTGAGTCACCTTGAGCGGGCCGCTGCCCACTCCGGCCGACGTCGCCACCGCTTCTTCCAGAGTGTCGGTCATCACGCCACCGCCGCTTCCTCGAGTCCGGCGCGGGGCTCGGCAAGGCCCTCGCCCCAGCCGAAGCGACCCGCGTTCATGCTGTCGTAGTAAGGCGAGCCGGGCGCCAGCTCGCCGCGCCGCACCACCCGCCCGGTGAACGCCGACTGGTAGATGCCTGCGATCAGCTCGAGCGCCTGACGGCCCGCCTGGCCGGTCACCGGCGGCACCTCGCCCGCGAGGTACGCGTCGACCACGGCGCGGAACTGCAAGGCGTGCGAGCTGCGCTCGTCGCCGGCCGGCTGCGACCAGGCGGCGACCCGTGCGGCATCCGTCACATGCGGAGCAGCCGTATAGCTCCAGTTCGAGTTCTCGTAGCCGTAGGTGTGCGAGAGCTCCACCGTGGCATCCGTCGTATCGATTCTGATGTAGCTCTCCTCACGCGGCGACAGGATGCTGTTGACGATCGACGCCATCGTGCCGTTCTCGAAGACGACGCTCGCCATCGTGACGTCCTCGGTCTCGATGTCGCGGTCGAGGCGGCCGGCGAGCGCCGTGACCTCTTTCCAGTCGCCGAGCAGGGCGAGCAGCAGATCCATCTGATGGATGCCGTGACCCATGGTCGGGCCGCCGCCCTCCGTCTGCCAGCGCCCGCGCCACGGCAGGTCGTAGTACGACGGCGCGCGGTACCAGAGCGTGTTGCACACGGCGACGAGCGGACGCCCGAGCTCGCCGGAGGCCAGCAGCTGTGCCGCGTGCACGCCGCCCGAGCCGAAGCGGTGCTGGAAGACGACGCTGAACTGCGCGCCCCCTGCTCGCGCCGCAGCCTCGATGCGGTCGTACTCGGCGAGCGTCAGGCACGGCGGCTTCTCGACGAGAACCCACACGCCCGCGCGCAGAACCTGCTCGGCGAGCGCCACGTGCGTCGACGGCGGCGTGCAGATGTGCACGATCTGCGGTCGGCCGCTCTCGAGCAGCTCCTCGACGGAGGAATACACGCCCGGAATCCCGCTGCGTTGCGCGCTGTCCTCGGCGCGCTGCCGGTCGATGTCCATCACCCCCACGATCTCGACCTTGTCGCCCAGCTGCCGCAGCGAAGGGATGTGCCGCGCCTCGGCGATGCCCCCCGTTCCGATGATCCCGATGCGCACTTTCTCACTCACTTGTCCGGTATTCCTCTCACTCAGCTGGGGTCACCGCCCGAGGCGTTGGAACGCCTGCGCGGGGTTGGCGAAGCGCAGGCTCACGGCGAGGCCGATGAACGCCACGACGACGTAGAACATGCTCATCGCGCCGGCGAGGCCGACGGGCACGCCGCCGGGCGCCGACAGCGCGGCGAAGATCGTGACCACGAGGGTCTCCGACCGCTGGCTCGACACGAAGAAGGTCAGATCGAAGGCGCCGAGCACGCGCACGAGACACAGGATCGCCGCCGCGACGATGCCCGGAGCCATGATCGGCACCAGCACCCGGCCGAACAGCCGCGGCCCGTTCGCGCCGAACACGCGCGCTGCGTTCTCGACCTCGGGCGAGACCTGCTCGACGAAGGGCACCGTGATCAGGATCACGAAGGGCAGCGCGGGCACGACATTGACCAGGATCACGGCGAGAACCGAACCGCCGATGCCGAGCCGGTACATCAGCGCCGCGAGCTGCACCGCGTAGGTCAGCGGCGGCAGCGTGGCCGGCAGCAGCAGGAGCAGCAGCACGACGGACTTGAACGGGAACGACTTGCGCGCCATCACATAGGCGCAGGGGATGCCTGCGAGCAGGGCGACCGCAACCGACGCGAACGCCACCTCGAAGGTCGTCAGAAGCGAGCGCGGCACACCCGTCTGGGTCCAGGCCTGTGCGTACCACTTCGTCGTGAACCCCTGCGGCCACCAGCCCGTGCGCCACGTCACGCCGAACGAGGCGACGATGACCGACACCAGGATCGCGATGACCAGCAGCACGAACACGATGCCCGCGAACCAGGTGATGATCGCGGTCAGGTTGAGGCGTGTGTACCAACCCGGTGCACCGCCGTCGCGCGCATCGGCGCGGCCCGTCGCCGGGCGGCCGGGGAGTGCGGATGTCGACATGTCAGCCCTTCCCGCCGCTGGCCGGCCCGCGGTAGAGCCGCCCGCGCACCCACAGCAGCACCCCGAGGATGATCAGCTCGATGAGCGTCAGCACGATCGCGATCGCGGCGGCCTGCGTGTAGTCGGATTTCTGGTTCGCCGCCTCATAGATCGGCAGCGTCAGCACGCGCGTGGAGTTCGCGGGGTCGCCGACGAGGATCGCCGACGGGAAGATCGCGAAGGTCTCGACCGTGGCGAGCATGAACGCGGTCACGAGGCCCGGGGCGGCGAGCGGCAGGATGACCCGCCAGAATCGCGTCGTCGGCGAGGCGCCCAGCGTGGAGGCGGCGTCTTCGATGCTCGGGTCGATCGACCCGAAGAACCCCATCATCAGGAGGAAGAGGAACGGCACTGTGCCGACCACCGACGAGATGAACGTGCCCGTGTAGTTGTAGAGCAGGTTGCCCCGTGGCAGTCCCATCCCGGTGAGGATCAGGTTGACCCAGCCGTACTGCGCGAGCACGCGGGTGAGGCCCTGCGCCATCAGCACGCTGCCGAAGGTGAGCGGCAGCATGATCACGAGGGTCAGCGCCTGCCTGCCTCGGAAGTTACGGCGGGCACGGTAGGCGATCGGCGTCGCGATGATGAGGCTGACGACCGCGACCGGGATGGCGAGCCGCAGCGTCTTCCAGATCGAGCTGCGCTGGTACGAGCTCGTGAAGAAGTCGATGTAGTTCTGCAGCGGGTTGCCGCCGGCCAGCGGCTGGAACGAGATCATCACGCCGTAGATGAAGGGGTAGATGAACAGCCCCACCGTGATGATGAGCGCCGGCGCGAGCAGCCAGAGCGTCTTGTCGACCCCCTTCGCGGCCCATCGCCTGCGCCGCTCCTCTCGCCGGTCCTCGGCGCTGCCACCGTTCGGCCCGCGCCGCGGCAGGAGCTCACTTGCCGTCGTCATCGAGCTCCTCCTCCGTCGGCGCCGCCGAGCTGTCGGCGGGGAAGACGAGCACCCGCTCGGGCGGCACGGTGAGTCGCACCCGATCGCCCGCGGCGACCCGCTTCGAGGTCTTCAGGTCGATGGCGAAGCCGCCGTCGACGACGGCTCGCACAGCCACTTCGCGGCCGTGGTACTCGACGACCTCGGCGAGCGCTCCGATCGCGTTGGGCGCGGAAGGCGTGTCCGCGATCTCGACGTCCTCGGGTCTGATGGCGACGGTCACGGCGTCGCCGGATCGCAGGGTCTCGGCATCCGTCACCCCGATCAGTTCGATGACGGATGCCGCGACCTTGACCAGCCCCTCCCCCGCGCTGCCGACCACACGTGCAGGGAAGAGGTTGCGGTACCCCATGAATCCCGCGACGTACGGGCTGGCCGGTCGGGCGTAGAGCTCTTCGGGGGTACCGGTCTGCTCGAGGCGCCCGTGCCGCAGCACGGCCATGCGGGTCGCGAGCGACAGCGCCTCCTCCTGATCGTGGGTGACGTAGATCACCGAGAGGCCGCGCTCCTGATAGAGGCGCTTGATCTCGGTGCGCATCTCGATGCGCAGCGCGGCGTCGAGGTTCGAGAGCGGTTCGTCCATGAGCACGATCTCGGGCTCGATCGCGAGCGCCCGGGCGATCGCGACGCGCTGCTGCTGACCGCCGGAGAGCTGCGACGGCAGCTTCTGCGCGTGGTCGGACAGCTGCACGAGCTTCAGGGCGTCGATCGCGCGCTTCTCGCGCTCGGCCTTGTGGACGCCCCGCATCGACAGTCCGAACTCCACGTTGCGCTGCACCGAGAGGTGCGGGAACAGGGCGTAGCTCTGGAACACCATGCCGAAGCCGCGGCGGTGCGCCGGCAGGCGGTCGACCCGCGTGCCGTCGCGCCAGATGGAGCCGCCGCTGAGCGGCTGCAGCCCCGCGATGCAGGCGAGGGCCGTCGACTTGCCGCACCCCGACGGGCCGAGCAGCGTGACGAACTCGCCGCGGTCCAGCGAGAGGCTGAGTTCCGAGAGGGCGGGGGCGGCCGCGCCGCCGTAGCTGCGCGACACCCCCCGCATCTCGAGTCGTTCGAACGTCACTGGGCGGCACCGCCGATCTTCTCGTTCCAGATGTCGAACGCCTTCGCGAGCTCTGCGGCCGACAGCGTCGCGACGGTCTTGCCCTGGGTGAACGCCTTCGGGTAGAAGTCCGGGCGGCCCCACTTCTGGATTCCCGCCTGAGCTGCGGCCGGGGCGTCCGAGATCGTCACGTTCTTGTTCGCTGTCGTGAGCTCGCCGTTCTCGGCAGACATCGTGGCCGCCTGCTCCTTGTCGGTCATCATGTACTTCTCGAGGGCGAGGTCGACGTAGAGCACCTGGGGCGAGACGCCCTTCGGGATCATCCAGTAATGGCCGTCACCCAGCCACACCTGCGGCTTGAAGGTGGTCACCGCGCTGTTCGGCGGCACCGTTCCGTTCTGCCTGGTCACGATGTCGATTCCGACGATCTGCGGCATGAGCGTGATCTGGCCCGAGCCGAACTGCTGCCCGATGATCGTCGAGCTCGCCGGGTAGGGCGCCGTGTACTTGTTGAGCTCGGCGAGATAGGCCCAGGTCTTGGACCAGCCGTTCACAGGGTCGCTCGGGTCCTTGTCGCCGAGCAGGTATGGCAGGCCCTGCAGGAAGATCCAACCGGAGCCGGAGTTCGGCGGCTGCGCGTAGCTGAACTGCTTCGGATGCGCCTTAGCCCACGCGAGCAGCTCCTGCGGCGTGGTGGGCGGATCGCTCACCTTGTCGGGGTTGTATTCGAGCAGCGGACCCGACGGACCCCAGCGGTTCATGACGCCGTAGCCCATCGACAGGTCCTGAAGCTCCTGCCGTGGCTTGTCGAAGACCTTGCTCAAGTCGGGCAGGTCCGACTGGTAGTCGGGGTACTGCTTGACGAGCAGGTTCTGGGCGACGGCCGGACCGACGACGCCGGTGCCGCCGAGCACCATCGTGATCGTGACGTTGCCGCCGAGCGACTGAGCCTTGAGCTTGCCGGTGACGTCGGGCGCACCGGCCGTCTCGTAGCTGATGTTGCCGACCCAGTCGGGGTGGGCCTTCTTGAACGACTCGAACACCTGCTTCGTGCCGAGCAGGTCGCCCGCCGCGTCGAGGATGTCGAGGTCGACAGGCTTCGTCGGCTTGATCGGCTTCACGATCTTGCTGTCGCTCTTGTCTTGGGATTGGGCTGCACCCGGTGCGGTGCACGCGCTGAGAACCAGGGCGGATAGCACGGCGGTCGCAGTGACGATCGCGCGCGTCCGCCTCCTCATTGGAGTCGACATTGACTTCCTTCTTCAGAGTAAACAGGTCGAAACATTTCTCAACCTGTTGTTGATGTTTGAAAGCTAGAACGTCACTTTCGCCTCTGTCAATGGTTTGGCAAGCGTTTTCCGTATTGACTTTTGAAATCGTTGTATTCAAGTCGCAGGAAAGTACTGCGAAACATTTCCTCCGTGTGGAAAACCCTCCACGCACGGAAAACGGCCCGGTCCGCAGACCGGGCCGTGCGACTCCTCAACCGTCAGAACCGCTGAATCACTAGACGGCGACCGCCGACTCCACGGCCGGCGGGACCGCCGCCGCGGCGCTGTCGCGGCGGCGTCGGAACAGGAAAGCGGCAAGCAGGCCGCCACCCGCGAACACCGCAGCGGTGACCCAGTACACGGTCGTGTAGCTGTGGATCGTCGCGAGCGCCACCGTCGCCGCCGTCGGCGGGTGGTGCGCAGCCAGATAGGCGGTGACGGCGCTCGCGGCGATGGTGTTCAGCAGCGACGTCCCGATCGACCCGCCGACCTGCTGGCTCGTGTTGACCAGGGCGGAGGCGACGCCGGCGACGTGCCTGTCGACGCCGAGCGTCGCCGTCTGGATCGACGGCGGCATGATCGAGCCCATGCCTGCGCCCATCACCAGCAGAGGGGGCAGCACGTCGGCCGCATAGGTGCTGTGGATTCCGAGGCGCGTCAGCAGCACCATGCCGAAAGCGACGACGAACATGCCGATCGGCACCAGGACCTTCGGGCCGAACCGCGGGTTGAAGAAATTGGTGCCGAACTGCGCGCTCAGGATCAGCATTCCGATCATCGGCAGGAAGGCGACGCCAGTCTTGATCGGGTCGTAGCCGAGCGAGCTCTGCAGGTAGTAGGTGAGGAAGAGGAACAGCGCGAAGGTCCCAGACCCGACGATGAGGATCGACAGGTACGAGGCGCCGCGGTTGCGGTCGAGCACGACCGCGAGCGGCAGCAGCGGGTGCGAGGCGCGTAGCTGCCACAGCACGAAGGCGATGAGCAGGATGCCGCAGGCGACCAGCAGGCTCCAGGTCTGGAACGCGCTCCAGCCGTCGGTCTCGGCGTTCGAGAAGCCGAGGACGAGGGCGAACAGGCCGCCGCTGATCAGTGCGGCCCCGGGCACGTCCAGCTTCGGCCGCGCCTCCGTGCTCGCGGGGGTGCGCACGAACAGCGCGGCGCCGACCACCGCGACGACCGCGAACACGACGTTGACGTAGAGGCTCCACCGCCAGTTGAGGTCCTGCGTCAGGAATCCGCCCAGCAAGAGCCCGACCGCACCGCCTGCGCCCGCGATCGCGCCGAACACGCCGAACGCGCGCGCCCGCTCTTTCGGCACGGTGAAGGTCGTGGTCAGCACGGCGAGCGCAGTCGGTGCGAGCACGGCGCCGAACGCGCCCTGGATCGCTCGCGCAGCGACCAGCATGCCGAAGCTCGCGGCCGCGCCGCCGAGAGCAGAGGCGCCGGCGAAGCCGATGAGCCCGACGATGAAGGTGATCTTCCGGCCGATGATGTCGGAGAGCCTGCCGCCGAGCAGCAGCAGGCTGCCGAACGCCAGCGAATAGGCCGTCACGACCCACTGCCGGTCGCCGTTCGTGAAGCCGAGGTCCTTCTGAGCGGACGGCAGGGCGATGTTCACCACCGAGTTGTCCAGCACGACCATCAGCTGGGCGATGGCGACGGTGGCGAGCACCCACCATCGCAGAGAGCTTGGAGCAGGCGTCACGGACATCGCGGTCCTCCTGGCTCATGTGACCTGGTGGTCACGACCGAAGAAATGGGCCGCGTCGTCGTCGGCACCTCATTGTCACGCAACGCATCGACCGCCGCACCCATTCCGGGTGGCGAAACGGTGCGAGCGCGTAGCGTGATGCCGCGACCGTCACCGCGCCGCGCTGCCCGCACTGCAGGCACTTCGTGTTCCTCGATCAGCTGCAGTGCCCCGGTTGCGGCGCTGAGCTCGCCTTCGATGCCGTAGGACGGCAGTTCCACGGGGTGCGCGATCGCAAGGCCGCCGATGGCAGCACCACCTGGTACACCTGCTCGAACCGGCAATGGGGCTGCAACTGGCTGGTCGACGAGGACGCAGAGGCCGGTCGCTGCCTCTCGTGCCGGCTCACGAGAGCCCGGCCGGATGCCGGTGACACGATCGCCCTCGAGAAGCTCGTCCACGTCGAGCAGGCCAAGCGGCGGCTCGTGCTCCAGCTGCTCGACCTGGGCCTGCCGATCGAGCCGTGGTACGCGCACGACGGCGGCCTCGGTTTCGATCTGCTGTCGAGCCTGAGCTCCGGCACGCCCGTGATGATCGGCCACGCGGGCGGCATCGTCACCCTCGATCTCGCCGAGAGTCTTGACGACCGGCGCGAGGCGCTGCGCGTCGCGCTCGGCGAGCCCTACCGCACCATCCTCGGGCACCTGCGGCATGAGGTCGGGCACTACTACCAAGGCGTGCTCGTCGACGAGCAGAGCTGGGCCGGATGTCGGGAGATCTTCGGCGATGAGCGGGCCGACTACCAGGCCGCCGTGGACCGCCACTACCGCAGGGGCGCTCCGAGCGACTGGCACACCTCGTACATCTCGCAGTACGCGACCATGCACCCGTGGGAGGACTTCGCCGAGACCTTCGCGCACTACCTGCACATCAGCGGGACGCTCGCGACCGCGGCCGCGATCGGCATCCAACTCGACGCGAGCGCGACCAACCTGCGCGACATCGATGTCGTGCCGCTCGACGACTACCGCGAGCAGCCCGTGCAACGCCTGCTCGCGGACTGGGACTGGATGTCGCAGGCGTTCAATCGCATCAACCGCTCGATGGGCTACGGCGACCTCTACCCGTTCGAGATCGCGCGGCCCGTGCGGCGCAAGCTCGCGTTCGTGCATGACCTCGTCGCGACGACCGCTCTGTCTACCTAGCTACGGCGGTAGACAACCGCTAGAAGTGAGGGAGGCAGCGGTCGCGGCGGCAGAGTAGAAATGGGTCGCGATCACACGCACCGGATCGGGGGGTTCCACAGTGTCCGAGCAAACCGAGACCGCGACACGAAAGCTCAGCCTGCCCACCCTGACGGCCATGGTCGTCGGCTCGATGGTGGGCGCGGGGGTGTTCCAGCTTCCGTCGCGGTTCGCGAGCCAGACCGGGGTATACGGCGCCATCATCGCGTGGGCGATCGCCGGCACCGGCATGCTGATGCTGGCGTTCGTCTTCCAGAATCTCGCCAACCGCAAGCCGCAACTCGACAACGGCGTCTATGTGTACGCCCGCGAGGGTTTCGGGGTGTTCCCCGGCTTCATCTCGGCCGTGGGCTTCTGGGCCTCGGCCTGCGCGGGCAACGCCTTCTACTGGGTCCTCATCATGACGACCCTGTCGCAGCTGTTCCCGCCGCTGGAACCGGTGCTCGGTCAAGGCGACACCTGGTGGGCGTTCCTCATCTCGGTGGCCGCCGTGTGGGCGTTCTTCCTGCTCATCCGCCAGGGCGTCAAAGAGGCCGCCTGGATCAACGCCATCGTCACCGCCGCGAAGCTCGTGCCGCTGCTGCTCTTCCTCGTCCTCGTGATCTTCTTCTTCAAACCGCACGTGTTCGCCGCGAATCTCACGGGCGGCTACGACGTGCCCGGTGGAGACGCGCTGTTCGCCCAGGTGCAGGGCACCATGCTGATCACGGTGTTCGTGTTCCTCGGCATCGAGGGCGCCAGCGTGTACTCGCGCTATGCGAAGAAGCGCTCGCACGTCGGCACGGCGACGGTGATCGGATTCCTGTCCGTGCTCGCCCTCTTCGCGAGCATCTCGATCCTGTCCTATGGAATCCTGCCGAAGGAGCAGATCGCGCAGCTGCAGCAGCCGTCGATCGGCGGCGTGCTCGAGTCGGTGACCGGGCCATGGGGCGGCAACTTCATCCGCGTCGGCCTGATCATCTCCGTCCTCGGCGCGTATCTCGCCTGGCAGCTGCTGGCCGCCGACGTGGTCTATGCCGCGGCGAGGGACAAGGACTTCCCCAGCTACTTCGGGAAGGTCAACAAGCACGATGCGCCGGCGAACGCCGTGCTGTGGACCTCGGTGCTGGTGTCGCTGGTCCTCTTCGCCGTCCAGTTCCTCGGCAACGCGCTCGACTTCACACTCGACTTGACGGCGGCCCTCGCGCTGGCGCCGTTCGCACTGGCATCCGCCTATGCCGTCAAGATCGCAATCACCAAAGACGGCTATCAGGGCGAGAAGGGGCGAACGCGCGATCTGGTCATCGCCGTGATCTCGACGGCGTACACGCTGTTCCTGCTGTGGGCCGCCGGCTACGTCTTCCTGTTCCTGTCCTGCCTGCTCATCGCACCCGCCACGCTGCTCTACTACTTCGCGCGGCGAGAGGCCCGCGCGAAGGTGTTCACCCGGGCGGGTCTCGTGGTGTTCATCGTCATCGTGATCGGCGCCATCGTCGGAATCGTGCTGCTCGCCACCGGCGTGGTCCACATCGAGCCGCCTGCCCCGGCCGAACCGCCCTACCTTCCGCACGAATGATCCCAAGCGAATGAGGAGAACGACGTGACCAGCCACACGCCCTACGGCGCCTATTCAGAGGTCGGAAAGCTCAACAAGGTGCTCGTGTGCCGCCCCGGTCTCGGCCACGAGCGGCTGACGCCGAGCAACAACGACGATCTCCTCTTCGACGACGTGCTGTGGGTCGAGAACGCCAAGCGCGACCATGCCGAGTTCGTGACGAATCTGACCGATCGGGGCGTCGAAGTCGTCGAGCTCCACGATCTGCTCGCCGAGACGCTCGCGGTTCCCGGCGCCAAGGACTGGCTCCTCGACCGCAAGATCATCGCGAACGAGGTCGGACTCGGCCTCCTCGACGACACCCGCGCCTTCCTCACGTCACTGCCCGACACCGAGCTGGCCGAGTACCTGATCGGCGGCCTGTCCACCCGCGAGCTCCCCAGCGACTTCCGCCCCGCCTACCTCGCCCTGGCGCGCGAGTCCACCGGGGTCAACGAGTACCTCATGCCGCCGCTGCCGAACACGCTGTACACCCGCGACACCACGTGCTGGATCTTCGGCGGTCTGACCCTCAATCCGTTGTACTGGCCGGCACGTCACGATGAGACGCTGCTGATGAAGGCGATCTACCAGTTCCACCCTGACTTCACCGGCAACACCGTCTGGTGGGGCGACCCCGAGCAGGACTGGGGCCAGGCCACCCTCGAAGGCGGCGACGTCATGCCCGTCGGCAACGGGACGGTCCTCATCGGCATGAGCGAGCGCTCGAGCCGGCAGGCGATCACCCAGGTCGCCGCCGCGCTCTTCCAGGCCGAGGCCGCCGAACGCGTGCTTGTCGCAGGCATGCCCAAGCTGCGCGCCGCGATGCACCTCGACACCGTCTTCACGTTCGCCGATCGCGACCTCGTCACCTATTACCCCGACATCGTCGACGGAATCCACCCCTTCGAGCTGCGTCCGAGCGACAGGGGCGACATCGAGGTGGTGGATCTGAACGGCACCCACTGGATCGACGCTGTCGGCACCGCGCTCGGCACGCCACTGCGACGCGTCGAGCCCGGCGGCGGCTGGTACGCCGGCGAACGGCAGCAATGGGACAGCGGCAACAACGTCGTCGCCGTCGAGCCCGGCGTCGTGTTCGCCTACGACCGGAACACCCATACCAATGAGCTGCTGCGCAACGAGGGCGTCGAGGTCATCGAGATCGTCGGCGCGGAGCTCGGCCGCGGCCGCGGCGGCGGGCACTGCATGACCTGCCCGATCTCACGCGACCCGATCGACTTCTAGGCATCGCCCATCGCCCATCGCCCATCGCCCATCGAGCAGAGGAGCAGCGCCATGGCTCACGTCGCCCGCACGCTCGGTCTGGCCGCCGCAGCGGCGGCCGCGCTCACGCTCACGCTCTCTGCCTGCTCGAATCAGAACGCGAACACCGCCGCATCGGCGGGAGCGCACGGCTTCGCCGCGTCGTGGGGCACGGCCGGCCCGGGAATGCCCTCGCTGACCATCGCCCCTGATGGTTCGTTCAACGGCACGGACGGGTGCAACTCGCTCATCGGCAAAGGGACGATCTCGGGTCAGACGTTCCACTTCGGCCACTTCGCCACCACGCTGATGGCCTGCCCCGATGTCGACACCTGGCTGTCGCGGGCTTCGACGGCCACGATCTCCGGCACGACGCTCACCGTCAAGGACGCCGACGGCACGCGGATCGGCACCCTCGACGCGCGCTGAGCCCCACCGCGGAGCCGCCGAGCAGGCGAAAGGCTCCGCGCGAGTTCAGTCCGCGTCGATCGGGCCGCCGGCACGCCAGTAGCCGACGAGCTCGAGGCGGTCGCGACGGTGACCCGGCAGGTGGTCGCCAGTGTCACGCACCATCCGGCCGGTGATCTCGCGGATGCCGGTGACCTGGGTGTCGTGCCATCGCATTGGCGGGAGCGACGCCTCGCGCTCCCGCCGATCGGCGATGGTCATCGCGCCGCCGTCACTGCGCGGCATCCTTCTTCAGGGCGTCCGTGATCGAGCCGAGCAGCCCGAGCGCGTCGGAGTAGGAGCCGGGCAGGAAGTCGGGGGTGCCGACCGTGTGGCCGGCTTTCACCGCGGGCAGGTTCTGGTAGCCCTGCAGCGCGAACAGCTTGTCGATGTCGTTTGCGGGGGTGCCGTCGTTGTTCGTGTAGTAGATGATCTCGTCCGCGTCGGCGAGCAGATCGGTCTTCTCGTACGAGACGGAGTTCTGGCCGCCCGGCTTCACCGCGGCGGTCGCGCTCGCGAACTGGGCGCCGAGCTGGGTCAGCACCGAGCCGACGGGCGACGTGGTGCTGTAGATCCAGTAGTTACCGGCGTCGAACCCGCCCTGCACGACATCCCACTTGATCGAGGCGAGCTGGGGCGCGTACTCGGTCTTGGCTGCGGCGACCGCGCTGTCGTACTTCTTCTTGAGTGCAGCGAGCTTCGCGTTCGCGCCGACGTAGTCCGCGGTGTAGGTCGGGTAGTCCTGCCAGGTCTGGTCGTCGCCGAAGGGCGCGAGCACGGTCGGCGCGATCGCCGACAGCTTCGCGTAGTCCTTCTTCAGATAGGGCACGTCGACGCCGACGATGAGGTCGGGCTTGAGCGCCGCGATCTTCTCGAAGTCGACGGTGGCCCCCTGGGCGACTTTGTCGATCTTGGTCCAGCGCGCCAGGTAGCGCTGCGGGACGTACTCGGCGCCGCTGTCCTCGACGCCGAGCGGCGTGACTCCCAGGTCGAGCAGCGACTCGGTGGTCCAGGAGTGCACCGAGACGACGCGCAGCGGGTGCGACGGCACGGTGACCTTCCCTTCCGGCGTGCTCACCGTGCGCGTGCTCGCGGTGGTGCTGGTCTTCTCGGCGACAGGCGCGCTGTCGCTGCTGCACGCGGCGACGGTCAGCGCGAGTCCGGCCGCGAGCGCGGCGGCGAGAAGCCCGCGCAGGCGGCGGGAGTGGAGGTATGCGTGGGTCACGTCGGGTGGTTCCTTTCTGAGGGCGTGACGGATTCAGGCGATGCCGACGGATGCCCGCGCCGGCCTTCCGGCAGGTGCGAAGACCTGGCCGGGCGCGCCGAGCGGCACGACCAGCGGGCTGCCGGTGACGGGGTCGGGAAGCACGTGCGCGGGCAGGCCGAAGACACGATCGACCAGCTCAGCGGTCACGACGGCCGCCGGGGCGCCGTGGGCGACGATGCGGCCCTCCGACATCGCGATGACGTCGGTGGCGTAGCGGCTCGCCTGGTTGAGGTCGTGCAGCACCGCGACGAGCGTGCGGCCCTGGCCGTGCAGCTCGCGGAACAGCTCGAGCAGCTCGTACTGATGGGCGATGTCGAGGAAGGTCGTGGGCTCGTCGAGCAGCAGGACGCCGGTCTCCTGCGCGAGCGCCATCGCGACCCAGACCCGCTGGCGCTGGCCGCCGGAGAGCTCGTCGACGCGGCGCCCGGACAGCGCCGTGATGCCGGTGGCATCCAGCGCCGTCTGCACGGCGTTCTCGTCCGCGCGGGACCACTGCTGGAACGCGGACTGATGCGGATGCCGGCCACGGGCGACCAGGTCGGCGACGGTGATGCCGTCGGGCGCGATGGACGACTGGGGCAGCAGCCCGAGCCGCCGCGCGACGTCCTTCGTGCGGCATTCGTGGATGTCGCGCCCATCGAGCAGCACCTGCCCGGACTGCGGCTTGAGCAGGCGGGCGAGCGCACGCAGCAGGGTCGACTTGCCGCACGCGTTCGGGCCGACGATCACGGTGAACGATCCATCCTCGATCACCGCGTCGAGGTGCTCGGTGATCACGCGGCCGTCATAGCCGAGGGTGAGATCGGATGCCTGCAGCGGCGCACTCTGAGGGGTGAGGGTCATCGGCGACGTCCTTCCGCGATCAGGAGCCAGATGAAGTACCCGCCGCCGAGCGTCACGGTGACGAGTCCGGTCGGGATCGTCACGGGCAGGGCGTGCTGCGCCACCCAGTCGGAGGCGAGCAGCAGGAGTGCGCCGACGGCCGCCGACGAGGTCAGCCCGATCCCGGCGGAACGGGTGAGCCGCCGTGCGATCTGCGGTGCGGCGAGCGCGATGAATGCGATCGGGCCGGCGAGCGCCGTCGAGGTGGCCGAGAGGGCGACGCCGGTGATGACGAGCAGCAGGCGGGTGCGCTCGGCGTTCACACCGAGTTGCCGCGCGGCGTCGTCGCCGAGCTCGAGCACGTGCATGCCCCGCGACAGCACGGCGGCAGCCGGGAACAGCACGGCGAACGCGATCGCCGCGGGCACGAGCTGCGAGTAGCCGGCGTTCTCGAGCGAGCCGGCGCCCCAGAACGAGGCGCTGATCGCGTCCTGGGTCTGCGCGCGCAGCAGTAGCCAGGTGTTGAACGAGGTCAGCATGGCGGTGACGCCGATGCCGGCGATGATGAGCCGGAAGCCCTGCACGCCGCGCCGCCACGCGAACAGATAGACGATCGCTGCTGTCAGCAGACCGCCCGCGATCGCGGCGATCGTGACCGAGTATGTGCCGCTGAGGCGCAGCACGAGCATAACGAGCAGCGCGCCGGTGTAGGCGCCGGTGTCGAAACCGATGATGTCGGGGCTGCCGAGGGGGTTCCGGGTGAGCGACTGGAAGACCGCGCCGGAGAGGCCGAGTGCGAGCCCGAAGAGGATCGCGATGAGCACACGCGGCAGCCGCCAGTCCAGCACGATCGTCGAGACGATACCGGTCTCGCGGCCGGTCAGCCCGGCGATGACCTGGCCGAGCGTGAGCGAGTACGAGCCCGTGGCGAGCGAGATCACGGCGACGGCCACGGTGATGATCGCCACCGCGGCGACGACGGCTGCGGCGCGACGCGAGAGGCGCAGCGAGAGGCGGCGCCGACGCACGACCAGTTGCCGGCGGCCGAAGTCGAGCGGGTTCGCGACGAGCGGCCGCGTCACAGCGCGCTCGCCTTCGTGCGGCGGACGAGGATGATCAGCACCGGAGCGCCGACGAAGGCGGTCACGATGCCGACGGGCAGCTCCGCCGGGCGCATCGCGATGCGCCCCAGCACGTCGGAGGCGAGCAGCAGGCACGGCCCGAGCACGACGGTGTATGCGAAGATCCAGCGCTGATCGGGGCCGGTGATCCACCGGGCGAGGTGCGGGATCATCAGTCCGACGAATCCGATCGGGCCGGCGGCCGCGGTCGCAGCGCCGCTCAGCAGAGTCACGGCGATCACCGCCGCCGTGCGTGTGACGCGGGCGCGGCTGCCGAGCGCGGCGGCGAGGTCGTCGCCGAGCGCGAGCGCGTTCAGGGGGCGGGTGATGGCCGCGCCGATGATGAGGCCCGCGCCGACGAACGGGGCGATGATCGCCACGGTGCCGAGCGGAGGCCCGGTGAGCGAGCCGGCCGACCATGACAGCATGCTTTGGAAGGTCGTCGGGTTGCTCAGCGTGATGCCGGTGGTGATGCCGCCGAGCACGGCGGCGAGCCCGACACCGGCCAAGGTCATGCGCACGGGGCTCGCGCCGGTGCGGCTTGCGGCGCCGATGATGTACACCGCCAGCGTCGCGGCGGCGGCGCCGGCCAGCGCGAGCCACAGATACTGTCCGATGCTCGTCAGCCCGAGGAATCCGACACCCAGCGTCACGGCGAAGGCCGAGCCCGCGTTCACTCCGAGGATTCCCGGGTCCGCCAGCGGATTGCGCGTGAACGCCTGGATGATCGCGCCGGCACCGCCGAGGGCGGCGCCGACGAGGATGCCGAGCAGCGTGCGCGGCACGCGCAGCCCCGTGACGACGAGGTCGTCGTCGCTGCGGCCGCCGTGCAAGAGTGCGCTCGCCACGTCATGCAACGGGATGACCTTCGCGCCGAAGGCGATGCTGGCCAGCACCAGGAGCACAAGAAGGACGACCGCGGCCACCAGACCGGTTGCCCGGACGCTCACCGGGCGGGTGCGCGGAGCGGGCCGCGCCGCGGCCGGCGCCGGCACGTCGAGCGACTCGACCGCCGCGGTCGCGCCGTGGGTCACCGGGCCTTCTTGAGGACGTCGGCGAAGTCGTCGAGCAGTGCGTCGGCGATGCGGTAGCTGCTCGGGAAGAAGTACGACGTCGTGTAGACGTTCCCGTCCTTGGCGGCGGGCAGCGCTGCGAAGACCGGGTTGTCGGTCACCGGCTTCGCCGCGGCGGCATCGGCGGCGGAGATGATGAGGATGTCTGACTTCGACAGGTCGCTGTATTTCTCGGGCGAGTACTGCACGAAGCCGTCCTTCTGGTCGGCGGCTGCGGCGAAGCGCGCGCCGGCCGCTGCGAGCACCTTTCCGTGCGAGGACTCCGGGCCGTAGAGGAACCAGGTGCTCGCCGTGCCGCTGATCAGGTCGACGCTGTGCGTGGAGAGCTCGTCGGCGTACGTCTTCTTGATGTCGGCGGCCTTCGCCTCGTACGCCGACTTGAGCTTGTCGAGCTGGGCGGTCTTCCCGACGGCCTGCGCCGTGCCGGCGGCATCGGCGGGCCAGTTGCCCGCGGCCTGCGTCCACTTGAGGATCACGGTCGGGGCGATGGCGGAGAGCTTCTGGTACAGCCCGCGGTTCTTCTCGACGTCGGTCTCGAACTCGTCGCCGACGATGAGGTCCGGCTTGAGCGCGGCGATCTTCTCGAGATCGGGAAGGCCGGATGCGTCGGTGATGACGGGAAGGCCCTTGAAGAAGCTCGTGTAGGCAGGCAGCGCCGGCGTGTAACCGCCGATGCCGACGGGCTTGATGCCGAGATCGGCGAGCGCCGTCGCCTCGGGGAAGTCGAACGCGACGATGCGCTTGGCGCCGGCCGGAACGGAGACGTCGCCGTACAGCGTGCTCACGGTGTTTGAGGACGCCGTCGTCTTCGGCGCATCGGCGGCGGCGCCGCTCCCTGTGCACGCAGCCAGGGCGAATACGGCGGACGCTGCAAGGGCGGTGGCGGACAGGATTCGACGCGGACGAATCGGGCGCATGGGGATCAGTGCTCCTCGCGAGTGCGGGTTAGGTAAGGCTTACCAAAGTGGTGCCGCACTCAGAGTAGGCAGGAGTCCGAGCCCTCGTCTGTCGCTAGACGGCCAACTCGTGCCGCTGATCGGCCAGCTGCACGACCCGCGCGAAGTAGGCACCGGGCGTGACGCCCATCAGCTCACTGAACGCCGCGATGAACGCGCTCGTCGATCCGAAGCCGACGAGCATCGCGGTCGCACCCACGCTCTCGCCCTCGGCCAGGTAGGCGAGAGATGCCCGCAGCCGCAGCCGCGACCGCCACTGGGCGAATCCGAGCCCGGTCTCCGCCGCGAAGATCCGCGAAAGGGTGCGCGTGCTCGCACCGACGTGGCGCCCCCATTCGCCGAGGTCGCGCCCGTCGCCGGGGTCCAGCAGCAGCTCCTCGGCGATGCGTACGGCCCTCGCGTCCGTCGGCATCGGCACGCTGACCGTGAAGGTGCGCGCCGGCGTCAGCAGCTCCGGGATCAGGGCCTCGGCCTTGGCGCGCGCCGAGCTCGACGCGCCCGCGTCAACGAGGAAGTCGATCAGCTCGCGCAGCAGCGGGCTGACGGCCACGACGGTCGGCGCCGTCCAGTCCGCGCGCATCTCGCGGGGCAGGTAGATGCCCTGCATCGTCGCAGCCGCGCGCGCCGCGGACGAGCTGTGCCGGACGCCGGCCGGCACCCAGAGGGCCAAGCTCGGCGGCAGCACCCAGTTGCGGTCGCCGACCGTCACCATGAGCACGCCGTCGCGCACCCATGCCAGCTGGTGACGGTCGTGGACGTGCTCGTCGAAGCCCTGGCCCGCGTCCAGCGGGAACCGCGCGAGCACGATCGCCGTAGGGTCGTCAGTCATGGTTCGGTAAGGGTCACCTTACCTGGCGCGGGGGCATCGGCCCAGGCCGACCACAAGCGCCGATACGCACCATCGGCAGCGAGCAGCTGTGCATGGTCGCCCTTCTCGACCACGCGGCCGGACGCCATCACGACGATCTCGTCGGCGGCCCGCGCCTGGTCGAGCCGGTGCGCAACGATCAGCGCCCCACGGCCGCGCACCACGGCAGCGGCCGCCGCGTCGAGGGCACGGGCGTCGTCGCTGCCCGTCTCGGCCGTGGCCTCGTCGAGCACCACGAACTGCGGATCGAGCAGAAACACGCGGGCGAGGGCGAGATGCTGCGCCTCCTGTCGCGACAACACGTGGCCTCCGGCACCGATGACGGTCTCCAGCCCGCGCGGAAGGCGATCGACCCAGGCATCCGCCCCGGTCGCTCGCAGACTCGCGCGCAGCGCCTCGCGCCTCGCGCCGGGGTCGGCTAGCCGAAGATTGTCGGCGACGGTGCCGGTGAAGACGTGCACCTCCTGGCTGACGACGGCGACGGTGCGCCCGCGTCGGGCGCGGCCGAGCCGAACGGTAGGAAGCGCGCCGATGCGGGCGCTGCCTTCGTCCGGCGCCCGCAGCCCGGCGACCACGGTGGCCAGTGTCGACTTGCCGGACCCGGTCGCTCCGACCACGGCGACCCGGCGACCGGCCGGAATCCGAACGGTCACTCCGTGCAGCGCCGCAGACCCGCCGGGGTAGCAGAACGAGACCTGCTCCGCAGCGAGCACGACACCGGCGCCGGCGCCCTCATCCGTCGCCCCATCGTCGGGTTCGGGCTCGGGGGCCGCCACGACGCCGAGGAGCCGCGCGAGCCCGGCCGCCGCCTGCTGCAGCTGGTCGACGACGGCGAGCACCGTGTTGATCGGGCCGAACAGCCCGGCGAAGAACAGTGCGGCGGTGGTCGCGGCGCCGAGGCCGACGACGTGGTCGCGCACGAGGACGTAGCCGACGAACAGGATCGAGCCGAGCCCGACGAACTCCGCGACGTTCAGCCTCCCGTAGAACCGCGTCGCCGCCCGCGTGGCTGCAAGCTCGACATCGACGGCCGCGGTCGAGCTCTGCGTGATCCGGCCGAGCGCGCGGCCCCCCAGACGCAGAGCCCGGATCACGGGCAGGGCGCCGAACGCCTCGATGAGCGCCGCTGCGCGAACTCCCTCGGCCGCGCGCGCCGCCGCGTAGATCGGCCGCGCCGTGCGCAGATACCAGCGCAGCGTCCAGGCCTGGACCGGTACGGCCAGCAGACCGGCCAGCGCGAAGCGCCAGTCGAGGCTGCCGAGGCCGATCAGCGTCACCGCGATCGTCACGGCGGCGGACAGGAAGGCGCCGAGGGCCCCCGTCGCGGCATCCGTCACCTGCTCGACGTCTCCCGTGGTGCGCGCGACCAGGTCGCCCGCGCCCGCGTCCTCCAGCCGGTCGAGCGGAAGCCGCAGCGCGGCGTCGATGACGTCCTCCCGCAAGCCGCCCACCGGCGGCAGCACCAGCGCGGCCAGCAGAACGCCTGACGCACGGGTGCCGGCTGCTCCGACGACGGCGCAGCCGAGAAGCAGTCCGAGCGGCGCGATCAGCGCCTCGGCGCCGGCGTGCGTGGTCACGGCCGCGACGATCCAGCCCACGGCGACCGGGCCGCCGAGGCCGGCGACGGATGCCGCAGCCGTGGTCGCGGCGACGCCCAGAGTGAGCGCGCGGCGGCGTCGGAGGACCTGCCAGGCGTAGCGCACGACGACTCTCGGGGACGCGACCGGCAGCGGCGTCATCGGGCGACCGCCCGGCGATAGGCCTCCGTCTCGAGCAGCTGCTCGTGCACGCCGGAAAGCGGCATCTCCCCGAGGAGGAGCACGCGGTCACACGCAGTGAGCAGCGCCGGGGAGGTCGTGATGATCAGCGTCGTGCGCTCCCGGCGCAGCTCGCGCAGACGGCGGGCGATGATCGCCTCGGTGACCGCGTCAACGGCGCTCGTCGGGTTCTCGAGCACGAGAACGGGCGCGTCGGCGGCGAGCAGTCGGGCCAGGCCGAGCCGCTGCCGCTGGCCGCCCGACAGTCGCGCGCCCGCGTCGCCGAGCTGCGTCGTCGCGTCGTCGGGGGTGAGCTCGTCCGCGTGCGCTGCGCTCAGGGCGCCCGCGACCGCCCGCCCGCCGGGCGCCGACAGGAGCCCGGCGTTCTCGAGCACGGTGCCCGCGAAGATCGGCTGCTCACGGGCGCCGACGAGCAGGACGCGGCGCAGCGCATCCAGAGACAGGGAGTGCAGGTCGGCGCCGTCGACCAGGATTCGGCCGGTCAGAGGGTCGAGCAGGCGGGCGAGGAGCTCGACGAGTCGGCCCGATTCCGCGCCGTCGGCGCAGACCAGGCCGGTCAGCCCGCGACCGAATGAGAACGATGCGACCGATCCCGGTGCGAGCTCGACGTCGACCAGCTCGACGGTGGGCGCCGCCGGGAAGCGGCGCTCGACGGTGGCATCCGTCGCCTCGATCACCGCGGGCGCAGCCGAGATGATCTCGTGCACGCGCTCGGCCGATGCGCGCGCCCGCGCGAGCGCCGGCGCGAACCCCGCGACGGCCTGCATCGGCCCGACGACGAAGAGGCAGAGCCCGAGCGCCGAGACGAGCTGCCCGATCGTGAGCGCGCCGCTCAGCGCGACCACTCCGCCCACGCCTGCGACCAGCGCGAAGTAGCAGCCGGCGAGCAGCGCGTTCACGCCGCCGACGGATGCCTCTGCCTGCGCCAATCGACGCGACGCCTCGACGCCTGCGCGATTGAGCGCGCGATATCTCGCGAGCGAGGCGTCCTCGGCTCCGATTCCTTTGACGACACGGATGCCGCGCAGCAGGTCCTCAGCGGCGATCGCCGCCTGCCCTGCGGTGTGCTGCTCGGCGTGGCTGAGCGGCACATTGCGACGCGACGCCATCGCTGCCGCCAGCAGCAGGAGCAGCGCCCCGGCGAGGATCGCGAGGCCGAGCAGGAGCGCGATGCGAAACAACAGCGCCGCTGCGACGAGCACGGCCATCGCGGAGGCGACCGTCTGCGCGATCACTCCGGCGAACGCGCCGACCCTGTCCGCATCCGCCGACGCGCGCGTCAGCAGGTCGCCGGGTGCGCGATCGGCGCCCCCTGCCGGTGCGAGCGCCCGCCGCGCGACGGCGAGGCGCAGACTGTGGCCCGCGAACTGCTTGGCCCGGGCGCTCGCACGCGCGCCGAACCGGTAGGACAGCGAGAGTGCGACGAAGTCGGCAGCCAAGAGTGCGAGCCAAGCCGCGATGTGCACCGCGTCACCATCCGCGATCGCCCCGCCCACCGTGGCGCCCACGATCACCGGGACGAGCGCCTCGCCGAACTGGTGGCCGCAGTAGAGCGCGCACGCCGCCATCAGGTCGCGGCGACGGGCCAGGACCGCCGAGCGCAGGAGCGCGAGCGCCGGTCGATGGGCGCGGGCACCATGCGTGGCAGTGGTCATCCCTTCACGGTAGGCATCCCGATCTCTGTCCGTCTCGCGTCATCCGGCCAGATGATGCCGAGAATCGGCCAGTATCGGTTGCGCGCGGAGTCGGCGCCCGGGGGCGCGCGTCGCCTCGGCCGCCCCTGCACCCCGTGATGGCTAATCGGCCGGATGTCCATACAGTGGGGGCATGCTTCACGCGATCCCACGGGACCCTGACTCCCCGGCGGCGCAGGGCTCGACCTTGGCCGCTCGCGGCGACATCGTGCTGCGCGGCGGGCTCTACGCCCTGCGCAACGCCGACCTGACGCCGCACGAGTCCATGCTGAGCGATCTGCTCGCCGTGCGCGCCGTGCTCGAGGCATCCGGCATCGCCTTTCTGCTCGTGCGCGACGAGACGGGGCGGCTCGTGCTCGCGGTCGATCGCGCCGCCCGGAAGCGGCTCGCCGCAGCGCTCGCTGAGGCCTTCAGAGACGAGCCGTTCTATGCCAAGACGATGCGCGTCGACGGCACACTGGCGCGCAAGGACGACAGTCGGCCACTGCTGCTGGCAGACGGGGTGCTCTCCGAGCGGCGCAAGGCCGCGGTGTTCCGGCTGTACCGCCCGCGCATCGAGCCGATCGGCCGACTCCGCTACGGCCATCGCGATGCGTTCCAACTCGAGTTGTGGCGCTTCGGCGACGAAGAGATCGAGGCGCCGCTGCCCAATCTGCTGACCCGCACCCGCATCACGCGCGCAGAGGCGGTCGCTGACGAGGTCGAATTGTTCGGGCACGGCTGGCCGACCCTGCAGGGCATGTTCGAGCCTGCGGTCGGCGACATCGACTTTCCGATCGACCTGGTCTTCTCGTGGGTCGACGGCTCGTCAGCCGAGTTCCAGCGGGCGCGCGCCGCGCGGATGGCCAGCTACGTCGTCGGTGAAGGCGACGATTCCGAGGCGCGGTTCCGCCAGATCGACGAGCTCAAGTACGCGCTGCGCAGCGTGCACATGTTCGCCCCGTGGATCCGCCGCATCTTCATCGCGACCGATTCGCCTGCGCCGGCGTGGCTCGCGGAGCACCCTCAGGTGACGATCGTGCGCAGTGAGGAGTTCTTCGCGGACCTCGACATGCTGCCCACCCACAACTCGCATGCCGTCGAGGCGCAGCTGCACCGCATCCCGGGCCTTGCTGAGCACTTCCTGTACTCCAACGACGACATGTTCTTCGGCCGTCCGCTGCAGCCGTCGCTGTTCTTCTCGCCGGGCGGCGTGTCGAAGTTCATCGAGGCGACGACCCGCATCGGCCTCGGCGACAACGACCCGGCGCGCAGCGGCCACGACAACGCCGCGCGGGTGAATCGCCGCCTGCTGCGCGAGCGATTCGGTCGCACGACGACGAGGCATCTCGAGCACTGCGCCACTCCGCTGCGCGTCAGCGTCGTGAACGAGCTCGAGGCGGAATTCCCCGAGGAGTTCCGGCGCACCGCGGGCAGCAGCTTCCGCAGCGCGACCGACATCTCGGTCACCAACTCGCTGTACCACTACTACGCCCTCGTCACCGGGCGTGCGGTCGAACAGCGGCAGGCGAGGGTCACGTACGTGGAGACCACCCTGCGCCGCTCGCTCAACCAGCTCGACCGACTGCTGCGCCGTCGCGATCAGGACATGTTCTGCCTCAACGACGGCAGCCGCCCCGAGCTCTCCGTCGAGGAGCGCACAGCCGCCGTGACCGAGTTCCTGGAGCGCTACTTCCCGATCCCGGCGCCGTGGGAACGGCCTGCGACTAGCGCTCGAGCACCGGTTCCTCCTCCGGAAGCCGCATCGGCTCCTCAGGTGTGACCCACGCGTTGACGCGCTCCGCGATACGGATGCCTGCGTCGGCGAGCTGCGCCTCCGCGGCCTCGGGGCTCACGTAGTCGAGCGCCTGGTATTGGCCGAGCGGTACGACCGAGTGGAGCACGGTGTCCGGGTAGACGTGCACGAGGTTGAACGCCCGGGCGCCGTCGCGCGGCCGCGTACCCCTGGTCTGATCGTGGACGGGGACCTGGAGGTCCTGGGTGTAGCAGGTGGCGGACGCCACGGACACCGGGATGCCGGCGAACACGCCGCTCGAGGAGTAGTGCAGGTGGCCCGCGAGGATCGTGCGGACATCTGAGCCTTCGACGACCTCCGCGAGGCTGGCCTGGTCGCGCAGCTCGACGGTCACCGCCAGGTCGAGGACTGCGGGGACGGGCGGGTGGTGCATGGCGAGGACCGTGCCGTGCGGCGCGGGCGTCGACAGCTCCTCCGCGAGCCAGTCGAGCTGCGCCGGAGTCACGGCGCCCCAGTGCACGCCCGGCACGCTCGTGTCGAGGGTGATGACGCGCAGGCCGTTGACGTCGTAGACGCGGTCGACGGGGCGGGGAGTCGGAACCTCGCCGAGGAGGTGCTCGCGGAAGGTGCGGCGGTCGTCGTGATTGCCCATCGCCCAGATCACCTGCGCACCGATTCGCTGGGCGGCGGGCTCGACGATCGAGCGCAGCAACTGGTAGGCATCCGCCTCGCCCTTGTCGGCCAGGTCGCCGGTGAAGACGATCGCCTCAGGGCGGCCGCGGCTCGCCTCGAGCTCGGCGAACAGCTGAGTGAGGTTGGCGGCGCTGTCGACCCGGCCGTAGAGCCGCCCAGGGACACCCTCGTGGCGTCCGAGCAGGTGGGTGTCGGAGAGGTGCAGCAAGAAATGGTCCGGTCGCGGGTACTCCGCTGTGCGGATGTTCACGGGAGAGTCCGTTTCGCTCGTGCGTGCTCGCGGGATGCGACACGCGTCCGGCGACTATACGACCACCTCGAAATGAACTCCCCACGAACGACACGCAACAAGCCGCGCTCGGGCCGCCGCTCTCCACGTCGTCGACACCGACAGCGTCGCGGATATAGCGCGCAGAGACCCGCGCGTCGCGAGGGTCTGTGAAAAGGACAACGAGCTCTCGCACGCCGCACCGTCTTACTGGAATCCGAAGACTCGAGCACCCCACGCGGCGCGCAGAGACGCGTCGAGGTCCTCGGTCTCCCGATCAACGCGCCCGATGACGAGAGAGGCGCGCCGCGTGCCGAAGAGCGGCCATGGCGGCGCCCCCTCGACATCGGGTGGACCGCCGCGAACGAACGCACCCCACCTGCCCTGCGCGTGCGCCGAGATCCGGTGGGCGAGGCGCTGGCCGCCGAATGTGGCAGCGGAACCGAGATTGCCCCACACGTAGGGCAGCTCGGAGCCATGCGTCGCGCCGAGTCCTGTGATCCGCAGCAGCGGAGCGGCATGGTCGAATCGGTACAGCCAGGTTCCTGCGGCCGTCGCGTGCCCCTCGGCGATCCACGTGGCAGGCAGGCGGAAGGCGAGGTCACGGGCGATGTCGATGCCGCCGCGCCGCCCGGACGCCGCGTAGGCCCGCAGGATGTGCTCGACGCCCGGAAGCTTCACCTCCGGTTGCTCATCACGCAGCTCATCGACCATCCGCCGCAGCTGCGCCGTGGTGATCGGCAGGACCGGCGAGCGCATGAGGCGGAAAACGGAGGCCTCGTCCCGATTGGTCCCGATGATCAGCGGAACCGCTGCACCCTCACCACGGCTCAGCGCCCTGATGGGCGCCTCGGGTAGCAGCTCGCCATCGACGACCGGAGCGAATGCGAGTCTGCCCGGTGTCTCGGTAGGGATCTCGGAATACAGCTCGGACGCGGCAGCGAGGATCCTCTCCACCCCGACGTTCCGCAGCGACCGCGTATCGCGCGGCTCGATGCCGAGGCGGCGGACGAAGCGCGCGGCCACCGCCTCGGCCCGCTCGATTCCGTACATGCTCGCCGCCGGCGCCGACTGCATGATCGCCCGCGTGAACAAGCCGCGGGCCGCCTCGCACGTCAGGAGCGCACCGACCATGCCTGCGCCGGAGGACTCGCCGGCGATCGTCACGCGCGCAGCGTTGCCGCCGAATGCCTCGATGTTGTCCCGGACCCACTCAAGTGCGAGCAGCACGTCTCGCAGACCCAGATTGCCGTCGAACTCGGTGCGGTCGCGCAGCAGCGCCCCCAGCTCAAGGAAGCCGAATGCGCCGAGCCGATAGTTGAGCGTGACCACGACGACGCCCTGGGAGACGGCGAACCGGCCGCCGTCGTAGAGCGGTTGGCTGCCCGATCCCAGCGCGTACGCGCCGCCGTGGATCCAGACCATCACGGGCAGGGGCTCGCCCTCGCTGCCGGCCGGCCGCCAGACGTTGAGGAAGAGGCAGTCCTCATCCAACCGGACGCCGTCACCCAGCCGGATCGCGCGGTTCGGGCTCTGCGGCGCGGCGGCGCCGAAGCGGACCGCATCGGCGGAGACCGGCGAGGCCGCACGCGGGGCGCGCCAGCGCAGCATTCCCGTGGGGGCCTCGGCGTAGCGGATGCCCTTCCAGAACTCCACGCCGCCGCTCGCGCCGCCGCGGAACTCACCGGCGGCGCAGCGAGCCGTCGGACCCCGCGTCCCCGGCGCCCGCGCGTCGGCGGTCATCGACGAGCCCCCAACAGCCTTCGCGCGATCTGCGCGGGTGAAGGGGCCGGAACCGCGCCGTCGGCCGCGCACGCCAGGATCGCATGCTCCAGCTCGTCGAGCTCATGCTCGCCGAGCGGGCGACGGCCGGCGCGCAGCGCGGCGTCGAGCGCGCTCACCCCGTCGACCGCGTCCTCCAGGGCGACGGCGACGGGCAGTGCCGCGTCTCCGCCCGTGCGGGACGGCGTCGGGTCTGCGGCGACGGCTGCCGCCGCAGCCCGGGACTCGTGCGCCGCCCGGTAGGCGTCTTCGCGCACGCGGGGCAGATCGTCCGGCTTCCTCCCGGTCGCCGCGATCTCCCGCAGGTAGTCGACGGCGGCGTGGGCCGTCGCGGCGAAGTGAGCCTCGCCCGGCAGCGAGCGCCGCCCCGGCCACAGCAGGTATCCGAACACGAGCGCGATCGCGCAGCCGATCGCGGTGTCGCCGAGGCGCAGCGCGGGAAGCACGGCGTCCGGCCCCGCGAAGCACGCGCTGAGCAGGGCCGAGGCCGTGATACCGACGACGCTCAGCGCATAGAGCCGCGGGGCGACGAGCACCGCAAAGCCGATCGCGCACGCGGCCACCGGCACAAGCGGCCAACCGGAACCGAGGAAGGACAGCGCGACCGCCGCGACGAACGCACCGCCGACCGTGCCGCCGATGCGGTTGACGGTGCGGGCGAACACCGAGCCGTACTCGGTGCGGACGACGACAGCCACCGTCAGCGGAAGCCAGTAGGAATGACCGGCATGATGCAGCAGACCCGCGGCCGCCGTCGCGAGCGCCATGCACCACGCCAGTCGCGCCCCGGCGAGCAGAAGCGCACGCGGCCCGACTCGTCTCAGGTTCGCGAGCGCGCTCCGACCCCACGGAGCCATGACCGGCGGCGCCCCCTCATGCGCGCCCGAGGGCCGGCCGGCGCGCACCAGGCGGCCCTCTGCCCGAAATCCGTTCGCCGTCCCCGGCTCCGCGACGGCACCGCTCGCATAGTGCGTCGCCGCATCGAGCGCCGCGCGCTGTGCGGCGGCCAGTTCGACGAGGATCTCCGGTCGGCGACGCGGCGGAGTGAGCCGGTAGCCGAGCACGGATGCCTGCGCGGCGGCGCTGCGCGAGGCGAGGTCGGCTCGGCGCTCCGGCGCGTCCGCGGTTCCCACGGCGTCGAGCAGATCCGCGGAGGCGCGGAACACCTCTGCGACGGCCCGGCGCTCGAGCGTCCGGGCGCGCACCGCCCACGGCAGCAGTGCCGGCACCGCCACCACGGCCGTGCCCAGCAGGTACCAGAGGGCTTGTTGCCACCACGGCATCGCCAGGCCGCTGAACTGCCCGAATGCGACCCCGATCACCGCCATCAGGGCGCCGGCCGTGAACAGCGGCCCGATCGCACCGGCCGCACCGGAGACGAAGGCCACGGCAGCGGCGACGACGACCGTGCCCGTGAGGCCGACGGGCAACGCCCCGAGCCCGAGACCAGCGGCCGCACCGAGCGCCTGGGCGGCGAGAGCGAGGGCGCGGGCGCGATAGACGCCGGGGGTGACGAACACGGCGGCGCAGGCCGCGCCGAAGTACATCACACCGAGGGCGGCCGGATCGCCGAGGGAGAATCCGAGCACGGCGCACGCGAGAACGGCGGCGACGGTGCGCGCCGCGGGCAGCACCGCGAGGGGTCGGGCGGCGGGTGTCAGCGCGCGCCGCGCTGCCGGACCGAGCGCGCACCCCCCAGGCATCCGATCGCGGTCTCGCCGTGCGTGCGCAGCCTGCGCTGTCCGCATGTTCACGCCTTCCGCCCGCTCGCGAGGCGCACCGCTCCGTAGACGACCGCCGCGACCGCCGCCGCGTAGCCGACGAGGTGGCCTGCCGTCACCGGGACGACCTCGTGCACGAGCAGCGCGCCGAGGGCGACCGCGATGACGGGGTCGGCGGCGAGGTTCGCCGGGAACGCCGCCGCCAGAGGGCCTGCGCGGAAGGCGAGCTGCGTCAGCGCGATGCTGACGCCGCCGAGCACGAGGAGAACGATCAGCGGCACGAGACCGCCCGGACCGGCGAAGCCGGCGATGCCGGCGCGCGCCCATGTCGCGGCGCAGGCGTCGATCAGCACGGCGACCAATCCGAACCAGCACCCGGCGACGCCGCCGAACACGGCGGCCTTCACGGCCGGCCGTGCCCGCGCCGCGAGCGCGATCAGCAGCCCGCCGAGGGCCGACGAGACGGCTGCCGCGGTCAGGACCGCGGCCGGCTGTGCGGGTCTGGCATCCCCCGGCCGCCCGATGAGCAGGAAGAAGCCGATCAGTCCGGCGAGCATCCAGGCGCAGCCGAGGTAGTCGCGTGTCGTCGGCCGCGGACCGCCGAGCGCCCGCGAGAACGGCAGGGAGATCGGGAGCGCCAGCACGAGAACCGGCTGCACCAGCGCGACGGGGCCGGCTGCGAGCGCCGCGATCTGCAGCACCATCCCGAGGGCGTCCCCACCCATCCCGAACAGCCAGCGCGGGGAGCGGAGCAGCTCACGCCAGCGCGTCCTCGCCCGCGCCGTCCGCCCGTCGCCCTCGCCCATCGCGGCGTGCTGCGCGGCGCTCGACGCGCCGTACGCGGCCGCGGAGGCGAGGGCGCAGACCAACGAGACGATCAGCAGCACGAGCAGCCTCCGACTTCCGCCGGCCGCGTGGGGGAGGCCGATCGGTTGACGGCGCGTTCAGCCGGCCGATCGTCCGAGCGGCCGACGGGTCGGTGACGCCGGCCGGCCGACAGTGGTCTCACCGGCCCGGGAGAACCCGGGTCTGAAGATCGAAGGAGAACATCATGACCACCAGCATCGACACCACCACCCGCACGGACCGCCGGGTCCGCCCCCTCAAGGTCATCGCGGTCGTCGCGGCCGGCCTCGGCATCGTCGGCGCCATGGCGGCCTCGGGCATCGCGGTCGCCGACGACGGCAGCGTCTCGGGCCACCACGCCTCCGCACACGTGAGCCCCGCTCCGGGCCACGCGACCACGGGGCAGCCGATCTCGCAGGGCGGCTCCGTCTCTCCTCAGCACCCCGTCGCTCCTCAGCACCCCGTCGTGCCCGCCGTCGCGCCCAGCGCCGCCGTGGCGAGCCTGCAGCGCGAGCTCGGGCAGCTCAACTACTACGAGGGCCCGGACGACGGGCTCATGGGGCCTCAGACGCGGCAGGCGATCATGGACCTCCAGCGCGTGGCGGGTCTGCCCCAGACCGGGGTAATGGATTCGGCGACCGACAGCGCCCTCATCCACCAGCTGACCTTCGGCAACAGCCAGATGGGCGGCGGCGCCTGAGCCGTCCGGGCCGTGCGGGGCCCGGGCACGGCCGCCCCGTCTGTACCATGGGCCCCGGCGCCCCCGGGCACCTCGCGAGGTGAGGAGAGACGACGCATGTCGACGAAGAGCCAGCCGATCACCGTGGTCGTCGTCGACGACCACCCCTTCTTCCGCGACGGCGTGACGCGGGGCTTGAGCAACAGCGGGTACATCCGGGTTGTCGGCGAGGCCGGGAACGGACGAGAGGGGCTTGACCTGATCGCGCGCGAGCGCCCCGATGTCGCCCTCGTCGACTATCAGATGCCCGAGCTCGACGGCATGGCGGTCGTGCACGCGGTGACGCGCGACGGGCTCCCGACGCGGGTTCTGCTGCTGTCCGCTGTGACCGACAGCGCCGTCGTCTACCGGGCGCTCGAGGAGGGCGCGAGCGGATACCTCTCGAAGGAGGCATCGCGGGGCGAGATCGTGGATGCCGTGCTGAAGGCGGCGAAGGGGATTCCGGTCGTGCCGCCCGAGCTCGCCGCAGGGCTCGTCGATCAGATCCGGCTGCGCGCCCAATCGGCGGGACCGGTGCTCAGCGAACGCGAGACGCAGGTGCTCCGGGGCTTCGCCCGCGGACTCTCGATACCGCAGCTGGCCGCGGAGCTGTTCCTGGGGCAGAGCACGGTGAAGACGCACACGCAGCGGCTCTACGAGAAGCTCGGCGTCTCCGACCGGGCGGCCGCAGTGGCAGAGGCGATGCGCCGCGGCCTGCTCGACTAGCCCCGCACCGCCGCGCGCCGCGGCCGCAGCTGCGCGCCTCATGCGAGCGGCACCATGATCGTCACGGTCGTCCCCCGTGGACGTCCCGGCTCGATGACGAGCTCGCCGGAGGCTGCGGCGATCCGCGTCTGCAGCGACGCGAGCCCGATGTGCCCCTCGGCGAGCCGTGCCTGTCGTGCCGTCTCGCTCAGGCCGACGCCGTCATCTGCGACGACCAGCACCACGTTGCCGTCGCGAGAGCTCAGCGACACGGCGGCGGTGGCCGCCCGGGCGTGCTTCGCGACATTGGCCAGAAGCTCGCGCGCGCTGCCGTAGAGCAGGGCGTCCCAGCCTGTGGCGGCCTCCGGCCAGGCATCCGTCTCGACCGTGACCCGCAGCCCGCCGCGGCCGGACATGCCGTCCCCCAGCTCGTGCAGCGCCCTGGCAAGGCCCGCCTGCTCCAGCACCGCAGGATGCAGCTGGGTGACCGTCTCGCGCAGCAGCGCGCCCGACTCGGCGAGGGCGTGAGCGATGCGCGCCCGCGTCTCCGACCCTCCGTCGGCGGGAAGGTCCTCGAGGTCCATCCGCGCCGCCAGCACGTATTGGAGAGCACCGTCGTGGAGCTGCTCGGCGAGCAGGGTGCGCTCGCGCGCCTCGAGCCCCATGAGCTCGCCGAGCAGAGCCGTGCGCTGCTGCGCCAGCTGGCCGATCGTGAGCACCCGCGACAGCTGCACGCGGGACAGCCCGAAGCAGGCGGCGGCGACCGCGGCGAACACGAAGGCGCGCAGCAGGACGGACCCCCACGGCTCGGTGTTCGGCGCCTTCGTCGCGACGCTGGCCGCCAGGTAGGCGAGCGTCGCCGCACCGGCGACCGCCGCGCAGATGCCCGGTCGGAGCTGTGTTGCCGCAAGAACAGGGATGACGAAGAATCCGTTCACCAGCAGGTCCGCCGTCCAGGTGATCTGATCGGAGGCCCCGGCGATGAGCGTGAGCGCAGACAGGACCGCGACGTCCACGACGAGCGCGAGCCACATCCAGCGCACCGGCCCGACGCCGCCCTGGCGCGCCCAGATCGCGAGCGCGGCGATCCAGCAGGCATACCCGCCGATGAGGACGGCCGCCCCGGCCCGCCCATGGACCGGCGGGACGGCGGCGATCGCGAGCGCCATGAAGGCGAACAGCAGGATGCGCAGCACGAACTGCACGCGGAGACCCCGATACGCGTGCTGGATCAGGATCGCCGACAGCTCGGGGCTCTGCAGGAGGCGGCGCACGCCGGCGACGCGTGGGCCGCCCGCCGGTGTCGACCGGGTTTCTGCGGCAAGGGGCATGGCGTTCACGCGAGGCCTTTCCGAATGCGGAGGCGGAGGGACCGCCTCGGCAGGCGGAAGCCAAGCCGATGCGGCGATTAATGTCTACGCGTTCCCGCGAGCGTCGCCACTGGGGACATTCCCTAGCGTCACTCGCCGAGCGCGCGCTCGCCGTCCTGCCGGGCCGAGCCGGAGAAGTCCTGGGGGTTTCCCCCAGTGGCCGAGGCCGCGCGCGCCCGTAGACATGAGAAGCGGCCGTCCGCCGTGTTCCGTCCTGTCCTCTCACTCTCGTCAAGGAGCCGAGCCCCATGCTCGAGTCGCTGCCCCTGGTGTCCGGCCCCCTTCCGGCGCTGGCGCTCGCCGCGGCGATCGGCGCCGTCCTCGGCACCCTCGCCTGGCGACGCCGCACGGTGCTGCGCCGACAGCTGCTGATCGGCGTCCCGATCGCCCTGGGAGCGACCGCGGCACTCGCTCTCGTCGCGTCGGGCCTCGGTGCGGCATCCCTCGGCATCCCGCCGTCCTGCTACGCCGGAGCCGGTCTGATCCTGCTCGCGCTCGCGCTGGGCGTCGTCGGCTGGCGCCGCCTCGGCGCCGGGCAGCGCGCCGTCGCCGTCATCGCCGTCGTGTTGACCACCCTGTCGGCGGGGCTGCAGCTCAATCTGCAGTTCCAGTACCTGCCCACCGTCGGGGCGCTGTTCGGCGTCGACTCGCAGCACGAGACGACCGAGCGCGCCCTCGACAAGCTGCGCGGAGCGGGCGCGGGCGACGCCGGCCTCGGCTACACGGTGCAGATCGCGATCCCGGGCACGACGTCGAAGTTCCGTGCCCGCGACGCGTACGTCTGGCTGCCGCCGGAGTGGTTCTCCCACCCGGCCGTGAAGCTGCCCGTGATCGAGATGCTCGCCGGGGTCCCCGGCGGCCCCGTGGACTGGACCAGGAGCGGGGCGGCCGACCAGACCGCGCAGGCCTTCGCCGGCGCCCACGGCGGCGTCGCGCCGATCCTCGTCATGCCCGACGCGACCGGAGCCGAGACCGTCGACACGGAGTGCGTGAACAGCGCGCTCGGCAACGCCGAGACGTATCTCACCGCGGACGTCCCGGAGTTCGTGGAGAAGAGGTTCGGGGCGGCGGCGGGCGCCGCGTCCTGGGCTGTCGCCGGCCTGTCCGCCGGCGGAGCATGCGCGATCATGCTCGCGCTGCGGCATCCCGATCGCTACTCGGCCTTCGCCGACTATTCGGGGTTGGAGGGGCCGACGGTGGGCGACACGATGGAGCCGGCGCAGACGACGCAGCAGCTCTTCGGCGGCTCGACCGCAGAGTACGACGCCCATCAGCCGGCGATGCTGCTGCGCGAGGGCAGCTTCCCGGGCATGGGCGGATGGTTCGAGACCGGCGCCGCCGACCCGGGGCCGCTGGCCGCCCAGCGTGAGCTGGCTCCGCTCGCGAGTTCCGCCGGCATCAGCACCTGCACGGCGGTGATCCCGAACGCGGGGCACAGCTTCGGCACCTGGACGGAGGCCTTCCGCGACTCGCTGCCGTGGCTGGCCGGACGGCTGCGGCTCACCGCCGAACCGAGCAGCACTGCCCCGGCGATGTGCGCGTAGTGCACGACCTGACCGATTGGAGACCCGGAAAGTGACAATCATGGACCCGAGCCGCGCCGAGGACCTGCCGGCCTACCGGTTCGACGTGGATCGCCACGCCGCAGACATCGCGGCCGAATGGGGCACGCTCGCCCCAGGCGAGCGCGGCACGGCGCCGGTGAGCTGCGCCGGCCGGCTCATGCTCGTCCGCCATCACGGCGGCCTCATTTTCGCGGTGCTGCAGGACCGCACAGCGCGAATGCAGCTGTTCGTCGACCGCGCGGCCGTCGGCGACGAACTCCACGCCCGCTTCGGCGCGCTCCGACGCGGCGACTGGGTGGGCGTGACCGGACCGGTCATGCGTACCGACCGGGGCGAGCTGTCGATCGCGGTGACGGAGCTGACGCTGCTCGGCCGTGCGGCCCGCCGCCCGCCGGACAAGGACAAGGCGTTCGACGACATCGAGGCCCGGTCGCGGCGCCGGTACGTCGACCTCATGGTCAACGAGCGCACGCGGGAGACCTTCCGCATCCGTCGCGCGGTCATCGACAGCATCCGCGACGGGTTGCGGGCCCGCGGATTCTGGGAGGTCGAGGGTCCGATGCTGCAGTCGATCCAGGGCGGCGCGACGGCACGGCCCTTCATCACCCACCACAACGCCCTCGACCTCGACCTGTACCTGCGCATCGCCCTTGAGCTGCACCTCAAGCGGCTCATCGTCGGCGGCATGGAGCGCGTGTTCGAGCTCTCCCGCGTCTTCCGCAACGAGGGCATCGACGTGCGCCACAACCCCGAGTTCACGATGCTCGAGGCGTATCAGGCCTTCGCCGACTACGGCGACATGATGGAGCTGGTGGAGAGCCTCGTCGTCTCCGCCGCCCGCGCCGCCTTGGGCGACCACCTCGTCGTCACCGTCGGCGATCGCCGCATCGACCTGGCGCCGCCGTGGCCGCGGATCACGCTCGACGAACTCATCCGCACGCGCCTCGGCGTGAGCATGGACCCGACCATGCCCGTCGACGAAGCCCGCGCCATCCTCGACGGGCTCGGCGTCGAATGGGAGCCGGGCTGGGGCTCCGGCAAGCTCATGAAGCAGGTGGTGGACGAGCGGATCCAGCACGAGATCATCGAGCCCGTCTTCTGCGTCGACTACCCGGAAGAGGTCTCACCGCTCGCCCGCCTGCACCGCAGCCGGCCCGGCTATGTCGAGCGATTCGAGCTCATGGTCGCAGGCTTCGAGCTCTGCAACGCCTACAGCGAGCAGAACGACCCGGTCGCACAACTGGCCGCCTTCGAGGCCGAAGCTCGGGCGAAGGCGCAGGGCGATCCCGAAGCGGGCGACATCGACGAGGACTACGTGCAGGCGCTGGAATACGGGCTGCCCGCGACGGGCGGGCTCGGCATCGGGATCGACCGGCTCGTCATGCTGCTGTCGGGCGCCGGCAACATCCGCGAGGTGGTCCTCTTCCCCACCCTGCGGCCCATCGGCGGGGGGCGGTCGCTCGGGGCGGGGCATCCGCTCGGGCTCGGTCGCCTCGCAGACCGGGACGGCACGGTGCCGGCAGCGCCCCCCGTCGCGACTGCGGGACCGGCGCAGGCCGGACCGGTGCCGGCCGAGCCGATCATGCGACCGGATGCTCCGCCCGATACCCGCCCGGCGCAGCGCTCCCGCCGACCGGTGCTCGCGCTCGCCTGGCTGACGCTGATCGGCGGAGTGATCCAGCTGCTGCCGCTCGTCCCCGTGCTCCACTCGCGGCTGCAGGCGGACCCGATCGGACCGCTCTGGTTCCGGGTCACGGGCCACCTCGTGTCCACGCTGCTCGGCCTCCTGCTGATCCTGCTCGCCGGGCAGGTGGCGCGCGGGAAGCGCAGGGCATGGCAGCTGAGCCTGATCCTCTTCGGGGCGGGCGCGGCCGTCAACGCTCTGAAGGGGCCCCACCCCGTCTCGCTCGCGTACTGCCTCGTGATGCTCGCCGCACTGCTGGCGTACGACTCCCGCTTCCGCGGTCGCTCCGATCCGCCCTCCCTGCTGCGGCTGGTGCGTCTGGTGCCGCTGTACGTCGCCGCCGTGCTGCTGTTCGGCTTCGTCACGCTCGCGCTCGGACGCCACCAACTCGGCGCGCCGCTGACCTTCCTCGGCGGGCTCGAGACGATCGCGAGGGGCCTCATCGGGCTGCCGGGTCCGTACGACTACGCGCACCCCTTCTTCGACGCGTACTTCCGAGGGGCGCTGCTCGCGCTCGGCGTGGCGGGCGCGCTCGGCGCGGCGTTCCTGCTGTTCCGGCCCTTCCAGGCGCGCCAGCCGCATTCCCCGCAGAGCTGGGAGCGCGCTCGTCGACTGGTTCACAGCTACGGCTCGGACACCCTGGCGTACTTCACCCTGCGGCCGGACAAGAGCTTCTTCTTCGGCTCGGACGGCGAGGCGTTCCTCGCGTACACCTACCTGGGCGGCTATGCACTCGTCTCGGGTGATCCGATCGGGGCGGGAGCCTCGGTCGATCGGCTGCTCGACGAGTTCCTCGCCTTCTGCGACGACCGATCGTGGAAGGTCGCGTTCCTCGGCGCCCGCGGATCGGAGTCGGCCCGCTACACGGCGCGGGGGCTGCACAGCTTCTATCTCGGCGACGAGGCGATCGTCGAGTGTCAGCGGTTCACGCTGGAGGGCGCGGGCATGAAGGGGGTCCGTGCGGCCGTGAACCGTGTCGGGCGCACCCACCGCTTCGAGCTGCTGCGCGAATCGCAGGCCTCGCCGCAGCTCGTGGCGGCACTGAACGGGATCAGCGCCCGCTGGCGGGGCAAGGCGCCGGAGCGTGGATTCACGATGTCGCTGAGCCAGGACGTCGAGGGCAACGGGCGCAATCCCGAGTTCCTGCTCTGCGTCGCGCTCGACGAGGACGATCGGCCGAGCGGATTCCTGCGCCTGGTCCCCGCGTACGGCGAGGACTTCGGCTACACGCTCGACCTGATGCGGCACCTGCCGGACGCCCCCAACGGGATGACCGAGTTCCTCATCGCGCGCACCGCGGAGGCGTTGAGGGCCGAGGGCATCGACCGCCTCTCGATGAACTTCGCCATGTGGGGGCGGCTCTACTCGGACGACATCCGGTACTCGCCGACCCAGTGGCTGGCCAAGCGGGCCATCGACGTGCTGAACCCGTTCTTCCAGATCAAGTCGCTCCGTGACTTCAACGAGAAGTTCTCGCCGCGCTGGCTCGGTCGCGTGCTCGTGTTCCAGGAGCCGGCCGACCTGCCGCAGGTGGGGCTGCTCTACGCGGGGGCGGAGGGGTTCCTGTCCATCCCGGTGGTGGGCGAGCTGTTCGTGCCGCGGGCCGTCGGAGAGGAGAGCGCGGTGGGCTGACAGAGGCGCCTGCCCCCCCGAAAGGGGGGAAAGTGGATCGCGATGGTCCCGCCGTGGCGGGGATTGGGTCAGGATCGGCTCATGATGCGGGGCGAGGCGGCAGGAGCGAGCTGATGGCTGAGCAGCCGGATGTCGTCGGCTTCGTCGGTCGCGACGAAGAGCTGGCGCGCATCCGCTCCGCGGCCGCCGTCGCGCTGTCCGGCCAGGCGCGCGTCGTGTGGATCGAGGGGCCGGCCGGTGCCGGCAAGACCGCTCTGCTCGATCGAGCGGTGAGCGAGCTCGCGGATTCCTTCACCGTGGTGCGCGCGGAGGCGGACGAGCTCTCCGCCGAGTTCCCCCTCTCCGTCGCCCGCCAGCTCGCCCCCATCGATGCGTCAGACGCTCTCGGCGCGGGTCTCCAGCTGCTCGACGGCATCGTCGAGCTGCAGCGGCACGGGCCGCTCCTGCTGGTGGTCGAAGACCTGCACTGGGTGGATGCGACCTCGCGCGAGGCGGTCCTCGCCGCGGTGCGGCGACTCGACCGGGACCAGGTGCTGACGATCGTCACGAGCCGCGCGGACGACGCCGAGGTGGGCGGCTGGGAGCGGGTGCGACTCGACGCGCGACGCTGCGAGCGGATCGGTCTCGGCCCGCTGACCGTCTCGGACGTCGTCGAGCTCGCCGCGCCCATCGTGGCGCTCTCGACGGCCGCAGCCGAGCGGCTTCACCGCCACACGGCGGGTCACGCGCTCTATCTGCGCACGCTGCTCTCCGAGCTGCGCGCAGACCAGCTGGCCGTAAGCAGCGGCGAGCTGCCCGCGCCACGCTCCCTCGCGGCGACGACCGCCGCGCGCCTGGCCGACGCGTCGGTGGAGGCGCAGTCACTGGCGGTCGCACTGGCGGTCATCGGGCACCCGGTGAGGCTCGCTGTCGCGGCGCGGGTGGGCGCCGTGCAGCATCCCACCGAAGCGCTCGAGTCACTGCTCGAGACCGGATTCTTCGCGTGGCGTCACGGCGACACCGGCTCCGTCGTCGGCTTTGCCCACCCGCTGCTGCGGGCGGCGGTGTACAACGATCTGCCGCCGCTGCGCCGCCAGCGCCTGCACCTGGCGGCGGCGGAGGAGCTCGGGGCGGCCGATGGCCTGGCTCACCGCGTCGCCGCCGTCGACGGAGCGGACGATGCGCTCGCGGACGAGCTCGTCGCCGAGGCCGAGCGCGAACGAGCGGTCGACGCGGCTGGATCGGCCGCCCGCCTCCTGCTCTGGGCATCGGGGGTGCGCACCCCCGGGGCAGTGGCCGACCGGCATCTCACCGACGCCGCGCGCCTGCTCATCTACGACGGCCAGCTGGCGCGCGCGGCCGAGCTGCGCGCCGAGGTGGAAGCCACCCGGCCGAGCCCCGCGCGCAGCCTCGTGCTCGGCACGCTCGACTGGGAGTCGGGCGACACCGTCGCCGCGGAAGCCGAGCTGCGCGCCGCAGCCGATTCCGCCGATCCGGGATTCGCGGCGGAGTCGACCGAGGCGAACGTGGTCCTCGCTCGGCTGCTCGCCCTGCAGGGTCGGGGCCCTGAGGCGATCGCCGCGGCAGAACGCGCGCTGCGTGTGCCGGGGTTGCCGCGCCGGCTGGAGCACCTCGCCTGGCTGGGGTCCTCGCTCGGGGTCCTCATGCGCGACGGCGGGCCGGCCAGCGTCGCCCACCTGTCCACCCGGCTGCCCCAGCCCGCGCCGGAGGTTCCCGCCGAGGAGGTCGACCTGCTCGTCGCGCGCGGTGCGATCGACTACTTCGCCGCGCGGCCCGCGGCGGCGGCCGCCGACCTCAGGGCGGCGATCGCGCTGATCCGCGCCGGCGCCCCTGCCGCCGAGCTGCACCGCGCCCACTACCAGCTCGCGCAGTCGCTCGTGCTCACCGGCGACTGGGATGAGGCGGCCATCCACGCCCACACCGCGCTCGAGATCGTTCAGGACCAGCAGCTGGTCTCCCTGCGGGTCCAGGCGCACTGCGTGCTCGCCTCGCTCGCGGGGCTGCGCGGCCACTGGGACGAGGCGGACGAGCAGCTGCGCCGGGCGATGGACGGTGTCGCGCCCGGTCGTGTGCTGGAGGCGCTCATGACGCCGATGATCGCGCGCGCGACCATCGCGCGCGCGCGCGGCGACTGGGCCGACATCCTGCGGGCCTTCGAGCCTCTGCTGGGCGAGGCCGCCACGCGCGCAGGCATCCGGCTGACGATGGGCACCTCGCTCGAGTGGTGGGCGATGGTCGTGAGCGCGGCGATCGAGGTGGGCGATTTCGACGAGGCCACCCGCCAGCTCGACTCCTTCGAGCGAGCCGCCGTCGAGCGACAGATCGAGCTGTCCGCCGCGCTGCTCGGGCTGCGCGCACGGCTGCTGGCCGCGCGGCCCGGTGCGACGTTGACCGACGCCGAGAACGCGATCGCCCTCCTCCGGCAGGCGATCGCGCAGGAGACCACCGAGACCGCGGTGCTCACGCACGTCGAGCTGCACCGCTGGCTCGGCCGGCTGTTGATCGCGCGCGGCGCCCGGCGCGAGGGCCTCGACGAGCTGCGTGTCGCGCATCGCCGGCTGACGCAGCTCGGCGCCGGACCCGAGCTTGCGCGGGTCGCCGCCGAGCTCGCGGCCGCCGGTGCGGACCCGGGCGTCCCTGCGACCTCTCCGCTGTCGACCCTTACGGAGCGCGAGACGGATGTCGCCGCCCTGGTCATCCGCGGGATGACCAACCGGGAGGTCGCCGGGGAGCTGTACGTGACCGAGAAGGCGGTCGAATACCACCTCGGCAACGTCTACGCGAAGCTCGGACTGCACTCCCGGCGCGAGCTTCGCGCCCTGGCGCACTCGGCGTAGACCCGCGCGGCGGTGTCCGCCGGCGTGCTCCCGGCGCCGCGCCCCCCAAGGTTTAGGGACCGCCCCTAGGGCATCCTGTCGCCACCCGGCGCACGCTTCTGCAATGGACATCGTGCTGACCGTGACGGTCTCCGCCGACGGACGGCTCGCCGGGATCGCCGCGCGCGCCGACGCGTCGGCCGCGCCCCTCGCCTTCTCCGGGAACCTCGAGCTCCTGGCCACCCTCGAGCGACTGTGCGTCGCCGATGTCCCCCGATCGGCTGACGCCTGATTCATCCGATCCGTCATCCGGGCGGCCGACGGATCCGGCGCCTGCCCGACACCAAGCTGATCCACAAGAACGACTTCTCACAGGAGGAACGAGTCACATGAGCACCACGACCGCCATCTCGACCATCGCCATCGTCGCGCTGATCGGATATTCGCTATATCGTCAGACGCGCACCAGCCGGCTCACCCGCGGCGGCCGCTACAAGATGGCGCTGATCTACGGCATCATCGGTGTCTGCCTGGGCGTCAACATCAGCCACGACCCCGCCGCGCTCGGCTTGACCGCGATCAGCCTGGCGGCCAGCGCCGGGGTCGGAGCGCTCCGCGCACAGCGCACGCGGCTGTGGCGCGACGAAGACGGCCGCGTCTTCACCCGCGGCACACGGACCACGATCGGGCTGTTCCTCGCGCTGATCGCCTTCAAGGTCGCCCTCGGCACCTTCGCCTACTTCGTCCACGTGCCGTACGAGGCCAACGTCGGCGAAGTGATGGTGATGCTCGCGCTCATGCTCGCGGTGCAGGCCACGATCGTCTGGCGGCGGGTCGAGGCGCTCGGCTGGGCGTCCTCCAGCGCACCGTCGGATCCGGTGCGCGTCGGGGCCGCCAAGTGAGCGGAGCCACGGCCGCCCTGCTCGCCGCCCGCACCGTCGGGCCCGTGTGGGATCGCTCCGCCGATGACCGCGCCGGCTACGACGCAGGACGCAGCGGATTCAACCTGGCGCTGGACCATCGCCCCGATCTCGTCCTCGCCGCCCAGGTGCCGAGTGACGTCGCCGCAGGCATCCGGTTCGCCGCCGAGCAGGGCCTGACGGTCGAGCTTCAGGCGACCGGCCACGGTGCGCATCGGGCCATGGACGGGGGGCTGCTGATCACGACGCGGGCGCTCACGGAGGTGTCGGTCGACCCGGCGCGCCGCGTGGCGCGAATCTCGGCGGGCGCCACCTCGGCCGACGTCCTCGCCGCGACCGCGCCGCACGGGCTGACCGCTCCGGTCGGCTCGGCCGCGACCGTCGGCTACGTCTCGTACAGCCTCGGCGGCGGCCTCGGCATGCTCGGGCGCGCCCACGGCTACGCCGCGGACCGCATCCGTGCCCTGCAGGTGGTGACGGCGGACGGGCGAGAGCTCTCCGTCAGCTCGGAGCACCACCCGGAGCTGTTCTGGGGACTGCGCGGGGGCGGCGGCAAGCTCGCCGCGGTCACCGCGATCGACGTCGAGCTGATCCCGTTGAGCGAGCTCTACGGCGGCGGCCTGTTCTTCGACGGCGTGCGCGGCGTCGAGCTCATCGAAGCCTTCCGTTCGTGCATCGTCACCGCACCCCGCGAGCTGAGCCTGTCGATCGCGTTCCTCCGCTTCCCCCGGGTGCCGACGGTTCCCGAAACGCTTCGCGGGCGGTACTGCGGTCACGTGCGCGTCGCCTACCTCGGCGAGGCTGCGCGCGGCGCCCGTCTCATCGCGGGGCTGCGCGCCCTGCCGACGCTCCTCGACACGGTCAGGACCATGCCGGTGACAGACCTCGCCAGCGTGCACGCCGACCCCAGGAATCCGATGCCGGTCTGCACCGACAGCGTCGCACTGCGTGGCGAGCGCGCCCTCGATCGGCTGCCCGCCCTGCTCGACCCGGATGCTCCGTTCGTGCTCGAGCTGCGCCACCTGGGCGGCGCGCTGGTAGACCAGCCCGCGCACCCGAACGCGGTCGGCCACCGCGCGGCCGAGTTGAATCTCTTCACCTCCGCCTACCCGGGCACCGATCGGGGCGGCGCGGCGGCGGCGCAGCGCCGGGTCACCGGCGCACTCGCGGAACTGAGCGTCGGCGGTCCGTTGCGCAACTTCCTGCCGAGCGGCGCCGCGGACGCCTCGGCATGCTACGAGCCCGGCCTCGCCGTCGAGCTCGCGCGTCTCGCGACCCGATGGGACCCGAGCGACGTCTTCGCGTTCGCACCCGCGCTGTGATCAGTCGCGGACCCCGAAGAGGCCGTAGCCATGCTTGCTGAGCGCGTCGTAGGCGTCGCCGAAGGTCTCAGGCACCGGCGCGCCGGGCTCGTAGCGCGCGAGGAGCAGACCGAGCAGGCCCCTGCCCGGCGCGGTGAGCGGACGCCGCCGATCCGCATCGGAGGGGGGCTGCTTCGCCGCCTCCGGATTCCGCGGAACGTAGGGGCGCGGCACGTCGGGCCACAGCTGAGGCTGCCGCGGATCCGTGCGGTTGATCGCGTTCTGGATGCCCCGCGCGTTCGCGTCGCGATGCGTGAGGGGAGCGAGCCCGTGCTGCTGCGTCACGGTGTGCACGAGCGAGGCGTGGTCCATGGGCTCATTGATGATCGTGCCGGGCTCGGTGTATGCGGAGACGACGAAGGTCGGCACGCGACCGCCGAGCCGGTCGAAGGTGAAACCCATCTCGCCGGGCTCGGGCCGTCCGGCGGGCGGCGTCGCGCGCGGCGGCGGGACATGGTCATAGAGCCCGCCGTGCTCGTCGAACGTCACGAGCAGGGCCGTGTTGATCGCGTTCGATCCCTCGGGCGAGGCGCCCGAACGGACCGCCGCGTACACCTCGGCCAGCAGCGCCTCCGCAGCGCGCACGTCGGACATCGCGCTGTCGAAGGGCGGCTGCCCCGCCACGTCGACCACTCGCGGCCGGTTCTCGGGCGGGTGCATGTCGTTGTGGTCGAACACCATCCGCGGCTCGATGAAGGCGTAGTCAGGCAGGTTCCCTGTGTGCGCGTCTTCGGCGAACTGCTCCATGCTGCGGAAGTTCGTCTTCCAATACCGCTCGATGGACGGCGCGTGCAGGAACCCGGTCAGGGAGATCACCTGCTCGGCGTCGTAGTAGACGCGCCAGGTCTTGCCCGCGTCCTCGAGCCGGTTGAAGATCGTCGGAACGCCGGGGGCGTCGAGCCACTTCTTCGGGCCGCTGGTGTACCCGTTCGTCACGAAACCGTGCGAGGTGCTGGCATGGAAGAAGGACCGGTTGCAGAACGTCTGCGACGGCACCGCGCAGTGCCAATGGTCGTAGACGGCGAAGCTCCTCGCGAGGGCGGAGAAGACGGGCAGCATCTCGGGCGAGAACCCGCCCATCACCTGGGAGTACTCCTCGACGGTGGGCTCTGCGCCGCGCTCGGCCCGGTAGTTGAGCACGTAGTCGTGCACGAAGCCCGACATCGTGGGGTGGGCGGTGTCGGCCGGGGCGTTCCAGGGCTCCCGGAATCCGTTGTGGACGAAGTCCTCGTTGCTCGCGGGGTCTACGACGCCGAACCACTGCGTGTTGACGTGGGGATAGAACTCGCCGGGGTCAGGGTCGGGACGGGACATGACGTCGTCGGTGGAGCCTTCGTACACGTGCGCCGCGACGACGGTGCCGTCCGGCGCGGTGTTCTCGTGCCGCCCGTGCTGCAGCCCCTCGAACTGCTGGCCTGCGCGCAACTCGCCGTCGGTGTAGAGCCGGCCGAGGACGTGATCGAAGCTGCGGTTCTCGAACATCAGGACCACGATGTGGTCGAAGCCCGGCTCGCGGCGCGGGGGCAGCGGGGTGAAGCCGTAGCTCTGCGCGGTGTGGTGCGCTGCGGCGACTCCGACGCCGACCCCCGCGGCGACGCCGCCGACGGCCGCCCCGGCCGCCCCGATTCCGGCGCGCTTCAGGAACTCCCGCCGAGACGGCGCGGGCTCGTCCGGGTCATCCGCCACCCGCGCTCCTTCGGACACCTGAAGCGGCCCACGAAAGGGCGCGCACGGCGTCAGCTTCCCGCGCGGCACCCTCGGTGTCAATTTCGCACGGATCCCCGCGCAACCCCGATCAGAACGAGAAGACAAGGAGAAGACGGATGAGCGTCATGGATGGCGAGGACAGAACGCCGTGGCAGGCGCCGGGGCGGATCGCGCTCGGCGCCCCGGAGCGACACGGCTGGTGGTGGAAGACGCTGCTCGTGGGCTGGGTCCTCTGGCTCGCGACGATCACCGTCACCCTGCTGACCCGGAACCCCAATCTCGTGCCGACGTTGATCCTGCTCGGCAGCTTCCTGGTCCCCTTCTGCGCGGTGCTGTTCGCCGTCGAGCGTCTGCGCGGCAACGTCACGGCGCTCCAGATCATCCTGGCGTTCTTCGTCAGCGGGGTCGCCGGCGTCCTCGGCGCCTCCTTGCTGGAGGCGAATCTGCACCAGAGCCTCTGGCTCTACGGCCTCGTCGGCCTGATCGAGGAGTTCGTCAAGGGATGCATACTCGTCGTGCTCGGCTGGCGATTCGCGCCGAAGTCAGCGACACAGGGCGCGCTGCTCGGCGCCACGGTCGGTGCCGGGTTCGCGGCGTTCGAGTCGGCCGGCTACGCCTTCAACGCCGCCCTCGGCACGCATGGCATCGACATCGCGGCGCTGCTGCAGACCGAGGTCATCCGCGCCCTTCTCGCCCCCGTCGGGCACGTCCTCTGGACAGCGATCATCGGCGCCGCGCTGTTCGGCATCGCCGAGCGGCGAGAGCGGCCGGACGACCCGGGCTATGCCTGGTCGATCTGGGTCGTGGTCGCGTATCTCGGCGCTGCCGCGCTGCACGCGCTCTGGGACTCGATGAGCAGCATCGCCTCGCTGCTCGCGCTGATCGCGACAGGCAGCACGGCACAGCTGCTGCAATACGGATTCCTGCTGCGGCGCGACGCGGATGCGGTGCAGTCTCTCTCGAGCGTGCTCTACGTGTGCGGGCTGATCGTGGTGTCGCTCGCCGGTGTGGTCACCCTGTGGGCGGTCATCCGCCGCCATCGCACCCGAGCGCGACGTCGACAGGTCTGAGGCGCTCTCGGGCCCGTCGCCCGATCGGAGGAGCGCGCATCATCCTCTGCGTCCCCCGACCAGCCGACGTCGCCGACATCGGCCGACGGCGACGCTTGGGGTCAGAGGCCAACTCAGCCTCGGATCTCATCGAGAAGGAGAACCCCATGATCGCCACCATCGCCACTCACATCGCCGCAGCCGCCGTCGCCGCTGCCATCGGAGGCGCCTCGTTGACCGGAGCGGGCGCTGCCGGAGCGCACGCCGCCGGAGCGGGCGACATCCACACCACCGTCGTCGACAAGGGCTGGTTCTCAGTCCAGGAGACGATCACCAACAACACCGACGTCGACTGGACCTTCAACCCTCAGAACACGAGCGAGGGCACTGAGAACCACTGGCAGCAGCGCCCTCAGCAGGTCCTGAAGGCGCACACCAGCGAGGTGGTGTCCGACTACACCGATGACGGCGTGCTCGGCGAGTCGCTGCAGGTGGCGTACACGATGCCGAACGGCGACTACGTCGTGTCCCTGTACCAGGCGAGCATGAGCGAACTGCCCGAGTTCGACCCGACGTTCACCGGCGTCTTCACCGCGAACCCGATCAACACCTACCCGCCGCAGGACAAGGCCTTCACCGTGTCGGACAACCCGGGATCGGGATACCGCACCGACGCCTCGTTCGCCGTCAGCGCGGCCTCATAACCGAAACAATGACCGAGTGCCCGTCCGACGACGCGCCGTTCGCGTCTCGGGCGGGCACCGGCCGTTGTGCAGCAGCCTCACTCACTGGGAGACCCCTCGAAGATGAACAGCATTCCGATCTTTCATCACATCGGAAGACCCGTCCCCGTGGACGCGCTTCAATCCGATCCGCGTGCGCGTTACAGCCCGCTGTATCGCATGTACACATTGGATCTCCCGAACGACCTTTCCCTGCATATTCAGCTGCACGCCTTCCGCGAAGAATCCGGGCTGCACGAACGCATCCGCACAGAAAGCCACGTTGCCTTCACCGTCGAAGACCTCGAGACCGCACTTCGCGGCACGGAGATATTGATGCCGCCGTACGAGCCGTTCGCCGGCTATCGCTGCGCAATCGTCTCCGTCAACCACCAACTGATCGAGCTGATCGAGACCGGCCTGTCCGATGAGCAGATCTGGGAAGAGGCGCGCTACCGCGGTGGGGTCTTGTACCCCGCCACGGACACGGATTGATCGACCCTGCGCCGACCCGCCGCCGTCGAGTCGAGAGCGACCGGCGTCAGATTGGCCTGAATCATCCGCGGATGATTGGCCGGATATCTGCGCCAATTGCAAACTAGCGTGGCGTCCATGACGCCCCTGGCTCGGCCTCCGCGTTCGCTGGAATCCACGCAAGAACTATTCGAAAGACAGATCCCATGAACGACGCAGCGCCCAAGCTTGAGGCCATCAACAGGTTCTTCGCCGCATATGCCACCTACGACGTCGACGGGATGCGGGACGTGATGACGCCCGACATCGAATGGGTTATCCCCGGACACCATCCCCTGGCGGGAACCAAGCACGGCGTCGACGAGGTCGCGGAGTTCATCACCCAACTCGGCAAAGCAGGATTTCGTGCTGAGCCGCTATTCCTAGAAGCCAACGACCACTACGTCGTCGACATCCATCGAGGCTGGACCACGGACGGGATCGGGAGTGTTGACACTCTCTGGGCGCTCGTCTGGCACTTCGACGGCGACAACAGAATCGACCGAGTCGTCAACCTCAGCGCGGACCAGCACCAGATGGATGCCTACGTCTGGGCGAACTATCGCCTCGCGCCGCTTCCAGCGCGCCTCGCGTCGGGGCGATGACCTCGCTGAGCTCCGCACCGAACGCCTCGGCCTCGCCCTTTCATGCGCCGCTCAGGTAGGCCAGCACCGCGAGGACGCGTCGGTTCGCCCCGTCATCTTTGCCGAGTCCGAGCTTCTCAAAGGTCGTTGTTGTGTACTTGCTCACTGCTCCCTCGCTGAGATGAAGCGCTCGAGCGATCGACTGATTCGAGAGTCCCTCCGCCATGAGCGCCAGGATCGACCGCTCACGCTCAGTCAGCACCGCCAGCCGCGATGTGCTCACCGGTGTTGCGAAGAGCTTCGAAACGACCACCGGGTCCAATACAGTCGCCCCGGCTGCCACGCGTTCGAGCGCGTCCACGAACTGCTCGGCGTCGAAGACGCGATCCTTGAGCAGATAGCCCACGCCGCCTGTGTCATCCGCGATCAACTCGCGCGCATACAACTGCTCGACGTGCTGCGAGAGGACGAGGACAGGGAGACCGGGCACCTCGCGTCTCGCAGCAAGAGCTGCGGCAAGGCCTTCGTCCGTGTTGCTCGGCGGCATCCGCACGTCGATCACGGCGACATCCGGACGGTGCATGAGCAGCGCTCGGGTTGCCTCTGGCCCCGAGGTGGCGGTGGCAACGACTTCATGGCCGAAAGACTCGAGCAGACGGACAAGACCGTCGCGGAGAAGGTACTGGTCCTCGGCTACAACAACGCGCACGGCATCCTTACGGTGATCTCAGTGGGACCGCCCGACGGGCTGGTCACGTCAAGGGTTCCATCGAAGGCCCCGGCTCGCCGACGAACACCGTCGAGCCCTCCACCGGCGACGATCATCGCTCCGCCGCGGCCGTCGTCGCGGACGATCACAGCGACATGGCCGGGCTCTTCGCGCACGATGACACTGCCACGCGCTGCATCCGAATACTTCGCCATATTGGCAAGGGCCTCAACGACGCCGAAATAGAGCGTGGCCTCGACAGGCGACGGCAACCGCAAGCCGTCAGGCGCCACCACCTCGATCGGGACCGGGGAGTCGAGCGCGACCGCTCGCACAGCGGCGACGAAGCCGCGCTCGACGAGGACGGGCGGATACACCCCGCGTACGAGGCCGCGAAGGTCCTCAAGCGAATTCGCAGTGCCTGCGCGCGCGAGCTTCAGCAGTTCTCTCGCGCGGTCCGGTTCGCGCTCAAGCAGACGTTCCGCCGTCGCGAGGTCGATTCCGACTGCCACGAGCCGAGCCTGCGCGCCGTCGTGCAGATCTCGCTCGATCCGGCGAATCTCGGCATCGTGCGCGGCTGTGAGGTCCGCGCGCTGCGCCTGCGACTCGGCCGCTGACCGCCCAGGCGTGAGCCAGCGCGCGGCGACCGGGCGTGTGGCTCGCCACGCGAATGGTGCGAGAGCGAGCGACGCGGCCGCAACCGCGACGCCAGCTGCGATACCTGGCGCCGTCACCGATGCGATCAAGATGGCAGCGCCGAACAGCGCGTAGGCCGGGAACCCGGACACGATAGCCACGACGAGCGCTGGTCCGAGAACCCATCGCACCTCTCGCCAGTACGCTCGCTCAAGCACACGGCTGAGTCGCAGGTCGGATTCCGCGTCGGAGCGCGTTCGTTCGTACGATCTGCCGTTCCACCAATAGCCGGTCGACAGCTGCACCGGTTCAGGAAGTGCCCGGAAGCCGTTCGGCAACCTCAGCCCGCACCAGCGAACCAGCAGGCTGCGGAACAACTTGGTGACCGGGTGCGCAAGCGCAAGCGCAGAGATTGCGATGAGCACTGACAGCGCTCCCCACGACCAGGGATTCCGCCATGACCATGGGCCACCGAGAAGGCCGAAGGAAGCGAGCACCGGAAGGAGCGCTGCCGCGGTCGGGACGATCAGTGCGCAGAGCATGAACCCGAAAGACCGCACGAGTCCGCGACCGGCCGAGAGGGGGGCAGCGCGCAGTCGTGCTCGCATCAGCCGCCTCCCCCCTCAGTGGCGCGCACCGCGCGCGGTGGCCTGCTTGTCACCGAGTCTGCCCTGCAGGGCGAGAGGAGTGCGATGCCACACGCCATGCGATGACCGCGACCGGAACCAGAGCAATCGCCCCGATGCCCTGGAGCGCGGCATACCAGGCCGGGCAGACCCCCGGAATGAGGTCGACGACGATGATGGCGATCGGCAAAACCGTGGCCATGATGCGGATTCGCCCAAGTGCCTCGCGGTTGCCTCTGGCGGCACGACGAACGAACCACAGCAGCAGGGGTGCAACCGCGAGCAGGATCAGGGCTCGTACCCACATGAACGCGCTAGGCGACCCGCCGAGGACCGCCGAACCGATCACCGTTGCCACCACAACCGCATTCGTCACTCCGTAGATCCAGGTGCACTTCCGCACCGCCTCCAGCAGTTCAACTGTCGGGGCATCGGTCGTCATCTGCTCGTTCTCAGCCATGGTTGTCTCCTCACATCAAGCGGCTGAGAACAACGCTAGAAACGGCGAGGTGCCCGGGCTATGGGCCTACACCCCAACCATGGTGGGCCTGTCCCCACCGGTTGGCTCGGCAGCCGAGCTGGCGTCCGCCATGTCGGTGAGCGGGCCGTGCGAGCGTGTCGGCGACGAGGCGACCTCGCGATCGCGAGCACCGGTACCGGTACCGGGGCCGTCATACGAGCTGCGAACGCACGGCCTTCTCTGCGCGATAGACCCCGTCACGCATCACCGGGACGACGTCGGAGACGTCCAGCTGAGCGGCGCTGGTGACGTCGTCGAAGCCGCCGGAAGACGCGAGTTGGCCGGCGGCCGCGAGTTGACGAGCGCTCACGGATTCCGCAAGCAGCTCGCCTGCCGCATGCCGCAGCCTGTCGAACGAGGCCGCAGCGACGGTCGCTTCGGGCGACGGGGAGCCGATGCCGAGCAAGGCAAGGGCGCCGACGAGCGCGCCGGCCGCGAGCTGGTCCTCGACAGCGGGCCGCAGGAGGTCGCCGGGATGGCGTTCGCCCGCGGCCACGATGGCGACGCCCGCACGGTGCCCGAGGACGCGTTGATGCTCGAGGATCCAGCGCGCGACGGCCGAGTAGTTGCGCAGGTTCGCTGCCACGACGGGCACGCCGAATGAGGCCGCCTCTGTCGAGACGCGCGCCCCGTTCAAAGACACGATCACGGCTCGCCGCGCGCCGAAGGCAGCAACGTTCTTCGCGTTCATGCTCGTCGGCGAGAGGGACACCCCTGGTTCGTTGCGGCGCGCGGCGACGCGAGCGCCGATCGACGCGGCGTATTGCTCAGCGGCATCGCGATCGACGGTGCGAAACGGCTCGATCTCCAAACCCTGCCCGACGCCGAGCTCGACAGTCGTGGTGAAGGAGATGGTGTCGATGACGATGACAACGCTCGTGCCTGACGCGATGCTGCGGAGGCCCTCGACCCCCCAGTCGAAGCGCACCTCGTAGCTGCCTTGTGTGGTCTCGCCGGCGCTCGCCTGGGGCATCCCTTCACCCTATAGGGGGCGAGCGGCAGCTCGGCGGCCCGAGCCTTATTCGCGAGTTCCCCGGTTCTCAGCACCGCGCTCACACCACTCTCACCAGGTGATGTCCCTCTCGCCTCTGATCAGGGGTTTTGTTGCAGATCAGCCGCGCTGGGGTCCCCAGGGGGTCCCCGGCTGCCGAAATGGTGACCCCCTGGGGACCCTCGGAACCCCTGAGGGTCCCCATGTGTCGCAAGAATTGATCGATGCAGCGCAATAGAAAAGCGCCGATGACCAGCAAGAAAAGTGCGGAGACGAAGGGATTTGAACCCTTGGTCCCCAAGAAGGGGACTCCACCTTAGCAGGGTGGTGCACTCGACCGGACTATGCGACGTCTCCAATGCTGACCGGGCCGAGACCCTGACAGACATCCGTTACACCTTATCAGGCAGAGACTGGCCGCTCAGCCAGCATCACTCACCCGGGTGGCCGGTCACGCCCTTCGTGCAGGTCTGCTGATCGGCGGTCTGACCGGTCGCGTTCTTGCTCAGCGTCACGTCGCCGGGGGGCGCCGTCGCGGTCCCGGTGGCGGGCGGTGCCGTCGCCGCGCCCGCGGGCGCAGACGGCGTCGAACTCGGCGCCAGCTCGGTGCCGCGGCCTGTCGTCGCCGAGAGAACGACGGGCTGATCGTTCTGAATCGCCTTCGCCAGAATCGGCGCGCCGTAGGTGTCGGGAACCACCCGGTTCGGGTTGGTCGGATCGGTCAGCACCGGGTACTGCACGAAGGTGATCTGCGACAGCGGGATGCTCTTCAGCGCGACCGCCATGCCGACCATCGTCTTCGCGTCGCCCATCGTGTCGGAGAGGGTCATGTTCTGGGTCGCGGCGGCGGCCAGTTGGTAGAGCTTGATCGGGTTGCCGAGCGTTCCCGCAGAGGTGATCGTGCGCAGCAGCGACGACAGGAAGTTCTGCTGATTGCTGATGCGGGCGAGGTCGCTGCCGTCCTCGACGCCGTGTCGCGAACGCAGGAACTGCAGCGCCTGCTGGCCCTGGATGGTGCTCGTTCCAGCTGGCAGGTTCAGCCCGACGTACGGGTCGTTGATGGGGGTCGCGAGGCAGACGGGAACGCCGCCCACGGCATCCGACATCGCCGCAACCCCGTCGAAGCTGATCTCTGCCGCGTAGTTGATGTCATCGATGCCGATCAGCTTCTCGATCGTGAGCACCGGGCAGGTCAGCCCGCCGTAGGTGAGCGAGGTGTTCAGCATCTGCGCCGACATCGCGCTGTACCAGCCGCCCTTGGGGCTCGGGCACGAGGGAATCGGGATGACGAGGTCGCGCGGGAAGCTGACGACCGTCGCCGCGGTGTGAGCGGCGTTGACGTGCAGCAGCATCGTGACGTCGTTGTTGCCCGCGCCGCTCGACGCCCGCAGTTCCGCCTTGCTGTCGAACTGTCCGCCCTGGCCCGTGCGCGTGTCGGTGCCGACGAGCAGCACGTTGAACTCCCCGGCGAGCGCCGTCGCCTCGGGCTCGATGGTCTTCGTCACGGGCGGCGCGGTCTGACCGACGTCCTTCTGCTGGACGAGGTGGACCTGCGCGTTCGTCTGCACGTTGTGGCTGATGTCGGCCACCGCGATCGCGGCGATCCCGAGCGAGCTGACGACCGCGACACTGACGACGGAGGCCACGATCTTCGCAGCCAGGGCGAGCGGATGCCTGCCGGCGGCGCGTGCGTGCCGCAGCACCGGCCCACGCCCCGACTCGCTCATCTGCACTCCACACGATCGCTGCGCCGCGAAATCGGCGCCCGTGGTCATTATGACCCAAGCGTCTAGGTAGCGAATATCAGCGGTGTAACGGATGCTTCCCCTGATCTGGGGCCAGAACACATCGTCACTCGCGTAAACCGGGAAGCCCCGCGCGAGCGCAGCTCGCTCGGCAGGCACCCCAAAAGGCGCTGCCCCTCGCGAGCGCAGCTCGCTCGGCATCCGCCGCGGCGAGGGCCCACCGGGCCCTCGCTCCCAGCGGCGGATGCGGAGGGATTTGAACCCCCGGACGATTGCTCGTCAGCGGTTTTCAAGACCGCCGCATTAGGCCGCTCTGCCACGCATCCGCGTCGAGTCTACCTACCCGCTGAAGGGCTTCGAGCAGGTGTAGTCGCTCGCCGACTGGCCGTGCACCTGGTCGGGAAGGGCCACCGCGCCGCCGGAGCCCGCGGGGGCCGAGGCGCCGTCGCTCGGTGCCGTCGTCGGCGTCGAGCCCGCTGTGGCGGGTGGTGTCGCGCCGGCATCCGTCGTCGCATGTGTCGGGTCCTGCACAGAGCCGATGCCGGTGTTGCCGGTGACCTGCACCGCCTCGTCGTTCTGCAGTGCGGTGAGCAGCGCGCGCTCGCCTGCGGGGTCCGGCGCCACGGCGCCGCCGCCCGGCACGTAGTTCGTCGGGAACTGCACGAAGACGATGTTCGACAGGTCGGCGCCCTTCAGCGCGACCGCCATCGAGGCCAACGTCTGCACGTTCGACAGCGACGTCGACAGCTGCATGTTCGACGCAGCGGCCTTCGCCAGCGAATACACCTTGAGCGGGTTGCCGAGGGTGTCGGCCGACTTGATCGTGCGCACGAGAGACGAGAGGAACACCTGCTGGTTGCTGATGCGGCCGAGGTCCGACCCGTCGCCGACACCGTGCCGGGTGCGCAGGAACGCGAGCGCCTGCTGGCCCTGGATGGTGCTCGTGCCTGCGGGAAGGTTGAGGCCGGTGTACGGGTCCTTGATGGGGCCAGAGAGACACACGGGCACGCCGCCGACCGCATTCGACATGTCGACGACGCCGTCGAACTGGATGACCGCGGCGTAGGGGATCGACAGGCCGGTGAGCTTCTCGACCGTGAGCACGGTGCAGGCGAGGCCGCCATATGACAGCGACACGTTGATCTTCTGCGAGCTCATCGCGGAGTAGCTGCCGCTGCCGTCCTCCTTCGGGCACGACGGGATCGGCACGAGCATGTCGCGCGGGAAGCTGACGACGGTGATGTGCTGATGATCGGCGGAGACGTGCATCACCATCGTGACGTCGTTGAGGTTCTCGCCGCGCTTGCCGTACGCCGCGTTGCCGTCGCCGGAGTCGGAGCCCGCCAGCAGCACGTTGAACGAGCCCTGCAGCGCCGCGATGCCCTGCTGCTTCGTGACCTCTTTATGCGTGGTCGGGTTGACGAGCACGACGGCGGGCTTGGTCGACGTCACCACATCGCCGACCGCGATTCCTGCGAGCGAGAACGCGCTCACCGAGGCGACGACGGCGATTCCCGCGAGGATCTTGCCCAGTGCGACGAACGGATGCCTGCGCGTGAGTCGCCCGTGGCGGGCGATCGAGGTCGGGCGGCCAGGACGGCCGCGCCGGGGGCGCAGCTGTGCGTTCGTGGGCTCGGTCATCACGTCCTTTTGCTGCGGGGGTCGGGGGCACAGACTCACCCACCCTGCCAGACGCGCCCTGGCAATGCACTCAGAGAGCGCGCTCAGAGCGCCGCGAGAACCCTCGCCAGGCCGTCCTCGTCGACGGTCGCGGTGACCTCGCTCGCGACCGCCTTCAACTCATCGGGCGCCTGCCCCATGGCGACCGCGCGGCCGCCGCCCGCGACGGCCCACTCGAACATCTCGAGGTCATTGCGCCCGTCGCCCGCGACGAGGACGTCTGACCCGGGAATCCGCAATTCATCTCGTACCCGCGCCATCGCGGTGCCCTTGTTGACGCCCATGGGCGCGATGTCGAGCCAGGCCGTCCAGCCGATCGAGTAGGACACCTGGTTGAGCCCCATGGCGCGCACGAGCTCGAGGAACTCGTTGTTGTCGAGCTCGGGCGCGGTCACGACGACGCGGCTCGCGGGGAAGTGCGAGAGCTGGTCGAAGTCGACCTGCTCAGCGCCCGTGAGCTCCCAGTCGTTCATGCCCTCGGTGTACCGGCGGAAGCCCGTCGCATCCTCGACCATGTAGCTGCCGCGCGGCAGATGGCCGCGAATGGTGCGCAGCACCTCGCTCGGGTCGAAGGTCTCGACCCATTCGCGGCGATAGCCGCTCGGCTCTGCCGCATCGCGCTGCATGATGAGCGCGCCGTTGGAGCACACGACGAACTCGGGCGTGAGGCCGAGCTTCGCGAGGATCGGCTGCGCGGTCTCCCAGCTGCGGCCGGTCGCGAGCGTGACCTCGTGGCCGAGGCGCTGCACCCGGTCGACCTGCTCGTGCACCGCCGGCGAGATCGTCTCGTCGAGGCGGATCAGGGTGCCGTCGACGTCGAGGCCGATCAACAGGCGGCGCGGGGATGCCACTATCGGGCCGCGACCGGAGTGATGAGCTCGAGGCCGCCGAGGTAGGGCCGCAGCGCCTCCGGCACGCGTACAGAGCCGTCGGCCAGCTGGTGCGTCTCGAGGAGTGCGACGATCCAGCGGGTGGTCGCGAGCGTGCCGTTGAGGGTCGCGACCGCGGCGGTCTTCGCGCCGACCTCGTCGCCGGGCCGGTAGCGGATGCCGAGCCGGCGCGCCTGGAACGTCGTGCAGTTCGAGGTCGACGTGAGCTCGCGGTAGGTGCCCTGCGTGGGCACCCACGCCTCGACGTCGTACTTGCGGGCGGCGCTCGAGCCGAGATCGCCCGCGGCGGTGTCGATGACGCGGTAGCTCAGCCCGAGCGCCGCCATCATCTCCTCCTGCCAGCCGAGCAGGCGGGCGTGCTCGGCCTCCGCGTCCTCCGGCTTGGCGTAGACGAACATCTCGAGCTTGTTGAACTGGTGCACGCGGATGATGCCGCGGGTGTCCTTGCCTGCGGACCCCGCCTCGCGCCGGTAGCAGGTCGACCAGCCGGCGTAGCGCAGCGGCCCTGCCTCGAGGTCGAGGATCTCATCGGAGTGGTACCCGGCGAGCGCAACCTCGCTCGTGCCCGTGAGGTACAGGTCGTCCGCCTCGAGGCGGTAGATCTCATCGGCGTGCGCGCCCAGGAATCCGGTGCCCTGCATGATCTCGGGCTTCACGAGCGTCGGCGTGATGAGCGGCACGAAGTCGTTCGCGAGTGCCTTGTCAAGAGCGAGGTTCATGATCGCGAGCTCGAGACGCGCGCCGATGCCGCGCAGGAAGTCGAAGCGCGAACCCGAGACCTTCGCGCCGCGCACCATGTCGATGGCACCGAGCAGCTCGCCGAGCTCGAGGTGGTCGCGCGGCTCGAAGTCGAAGGTCGGGATCTCGCCGACCGTCTTGACGACGACGTAGTCGTCCTCCCCGCCCGACGGGACCCCAGCGACGATGACGTTGCCGAGGCGGCGAACGGATGCCTCGAAGTCCGCCTCGGCGTCGGTGACCGCGGCCTGCGCCGCCTTGACGCGCGCGGCCAGCTGCTGGGCCTGCGCGACGAGCGCCTGCTTCTCTTCCTTCGGAGCCTTCGCGACCAGCTTGCCGTGCGCGTTCTGCTCGGCGCGCAGCGACTCGAACTCGGTGATCGCCGCCCGACGCTGTTGGTCGGCGGCGAGCGCCGCGTCGACCGTGTCGGGGGACTCGCCCCTGGCCGCCTGCGAGGCTCTGACGACGTCGGGATTCTCGCGCAGCAGAACAGGGTCGATCACGCCGTTAAGTCTAGAGGTCAGGGTAATTTGGTCGAATGAGCGACCCAGCGCCCGAGATCGAGCGCGCCAGCGCGCTCACGAACACGGTCGCCGCGGTCGTGAACCCGGTCAAGGGCGACCCGATGCGGGTACGGCAGGCGATCTCGCGGCACGCCTATTCGACGGGTGCGGGCAAACCGCTCTGGTTCGAGACGACGATCGAGGACGAGGGGGCGGATGCCGCGCGGCGCGCCGTCGCAGCAGGTGCGCGCCTCGTGATCGCCTCGGGCGGCGACGGCACCGTGCGCGCGGTCGCCGGCGCGCTGCGCCACACCGGTGTCGCGCTCGGAATCGTGCCGAGCGGCACCGGCAACCTGCTCGCACGCAACCTCGGACTGCCGATCGGGAACGCGGACGCCGCCGTCGAGGTGGCGTTCAGCGGCCAGGACCGCGTCGTCGACGTCGGGCTGGCCGAGTTCACGTCGCCCGACGGCGTCGCGACCGAGAATCCGTTCACGGTCGTCGCGGGCGTCGGCGTCGACGCCGCCATGATCGCGAACACCAACCCCTTCCTCAAAGAGCGGTTCGGCTGGATCGCGTACATCGACGGCATCCTGCGTTCGGTCATCACCTCGAAGCCCGTGCGGTCGAAGATCGTCATCAAGAACGCCGACGGCTCGCAGGCGACCCACACCTTCGACACCCACTCGGTGCTCGTCGGCAACGTCGGCGGGCTGCCGGGCGGCGCCGAGCTGATCCCCGACGCGCAGATCGACGACGGGGTGCTCGACGTCGCGATCATGCACCCGCGCACGATCTTCGGCTGGCTGTACATCGGCCGCACGATCCTGTGGGAGAACCTCGTGCTGCGGCACACGAAGCTCGGGCGGAAGCTGCTGCGCATCCAGTCGCGGCTGTCGCCGAACGTGCTCGAGTACGCGCGGGGACCGGTGATCACCGTGAAGCTCGACTCGCCCGTCGCCGCGGAACTCGACGGCGACGAGTTCGGCGTCGCGCAGAAGGCGGTGTTCCGGAACGACCCGGGGTCGCTGATCGTGCGCGTACCGTAGAGCCCATGCGCCGAAGCTCGAAGGCCCTGCTCGCCGTCGGCGTCACCGCTGCGGCCGTCGGGGGCGGATACGCCTGGTACCGCTGGCTGATGAAACGGCAGGCCACGTGGCAGCGGATTCTGGCCGACAACATCCCGGTGCACAGCGCCTACTGGCGCGCGCGGCGCGAACTGCCGGGCGACGTCCTCTACATCGCGATCGGCGATTCGGCAGCGCAGGGCATCGGCGCCTCGCGGCCCGCGCGCAGCTACGTCGGCGTGATCGCGAAGCGACTCGAGAAGCTGTCAGGGCGAAGCATCCGTGTCATCAATCTCGGCATCTCGGGCGCGACGCTGTCCACCGCGCTCGAGAAGGAGCTGCCCCGGTTCGCCAGGCTCAGACCCGAGCTCGTCGCGGACGCGATCGTGACCGTCTGCATCGGGGCGAACGACATCGCCGGGTGGGACGCTGCGCGGTTCTCGTCGCAGATCGACGAGGTGCTCTCGCGCCTTCCGGCCCACGCGATCGTCGCCGACCTGCCGAGTTTCTACTTCCTGCCGGGTGAGCGCACAGCGGTGCAGGCCAATCGGATGCTTCGGGCGGCCGCCGCCCGCCACGGCCTGCGCGTCGTCGACCTGCACGAGACGATGAAGCAGGAGGGCATGCTGGGCGTCGCCACGCAGTTCGCGGGCGACCTGTTCCACCCGAACGACCGAGGCTACGACGTGTGGGCGAACGCCTTCGAGGCTGCGGTGGAGGACCGGCTCGAGCAGGTGCTTCGGGCTCAGAGCCCTGCCGATCAGGAATCCGTCTCTGGCTCTTCTGACAGCAGCCCGCGGAGCCAGTCGCGCGCCTCGACGAACACCTCGTCTGCGTAGCGCTGATCGAAGTCGGCCGGCTGGCGGTCGGCGCGCGGGTAGGAGCCGAGGAAGATCACGCGCGGTGTGAAGCGGTAGAGACCGAGCAGGGCATCGGCGATGCGCTCCTCGGTGATGTGGCCCTCGAGGTCGATGATGAAGCGGTGCCTGCCGAGGGCGTCGCCGATGGGCCGCGACTCGAGCAGGCTCATGTTGACGCCGCGGGTCGAGAACTGCTCGAGCAGCTCGACGAGCGAGCCGGGGGCATCGGCAGGCAGCTCGGCGATGAGGCTGGTCTTGTCGGCGCCGGTCGGCTCGGGGATCGCCTTCGTTCGGCTCACCAGGGCGAACCGGGTGACCGAGTTGTCGTTGTCGATGATGCCCTCTGCGAGGACGTCGAGGGCGTGGTGATCGACGATCGTGGGCGGGGCGATGGCGGCGTCGGCAACCGAGCTGTTGTTGCCTTCGGCGTCCGTCTCCAGCAGCTGGGTCGCCGCCTGCACGTTGCTGCCCGCGGGCAGGTGCGCGTGGTCGGGGAGGTTCCTGTCGAGCCAGCCGCGGCACTGCGCGTAGGCGACAGGGTGGGCGGCGATCGTCTTGACGTCGGCCAGTGTCGTGCCAGGGCGTGCGACCAGGACGAAGCCGACCGGGACGAGGTACTCGCCGGTGATGCGCAGGTCGGGGATGGTCGCGAGCGCGTCCTGCGTGGCGGAGACCCCGCCGTCGATCGAGTTCTCGATCGCGATGACCGCCGCCTTCGAGCGGCCCGTGACGACGTCGTCGAGAGCCTCGCCCACGTTGTTGACCGCGCGCCACGGCTTGCCGTGGGCTTCCTCGACCTGCTTCAGCGCGAGCTCGGTGAAGGTGCCGGCCGGGCCGAGGTAGCTGTAGGTCTCGCTCACAGCACTCAGGGTAGTGGCGGGGTGTCACGACCCCCGCACTCAGGGACCTCGCTCGATGTCGGTGGGGTGCTCTAGCTTCGATGCGAAGACCCCGAATGGGCGGGAAGGGAGCGGACGATGACTGCGCTGAGCGACGCACTGCGGTATCAGCGTCTGGTCGAGTCCGATGCGGCGATGCGGATGCTCAGGTCCGACGGCGTGGCGATCGTCGCTGCTCTTCTTCTGACGCATCTCGGTGCGGAGAACCGACGAGTGGCCGCCGACGATCTGTACGAGGCGATCGACGCCGACCTGATCGAGCTTCGCGAGCACTTCGATCTGCCGCGAGCGAAGAACGCCAAGGCATACTGCGCCGATTGGCGCGAGGCCGGTCTGCTGACTCGGCGAGCCGCGGTCGAATCGCGCGGTGAGACCTTGGAACTGTCGCCGGCCGCGCTTGCTGCCATCCGTATCGTCGATCGCCTTGAAGCGCCGACGACCTCTCTGACCGAGTCGCGACTCGCGAGTCTCGCAGCGCAACTGCATGAACTCGCCCTCGAATCCGATCCAGACGCCACGCGCCGCCTCGGGGCGCTTGTCGCCGAGCGCGAGCGGCTCGACGCGGAGATCGCGCGCCTTGAATCTGGGGGCGAGGTACACACGATCGAGCCTTCACGAGCGCTCGAGCGCGTTGCAGACATTCTGGAACAGGCCGCCGACCTTCCCACAGATTTTGCGCGCGTCCGGGCGCGCTTCGAGGAGCTCAACGGCGAGGTGCGGGCGGGCATCCTCGATGGCGACGACTCGAACACAACCGTGATCGACGACATCTTCCGAGGCGTCAATCTGATCGAGAGCTCCGACGAGGGGCGCACCTTCGTGGCGTTCACTTCGCTGCTGCTGGACCCTGAGCGCAGCGCCACGCTTGAGTCGGACATCCGCTCAGTCTTGGATCGCGAATTCGCGGGCGGCCTCAGCCCGGCAGAGCGCCGCGTGCTCCGCAGCTTCCTGCGCACGCTACGAGACCGGAGCACCGAAATCCACGGCGCACTGACCGTGTTCGCACGGAGCCTGCGCCGGTATGTGCAGCAGCAGGACTACCAGCGCGAACGGGTGCTGCGGCGAAGCGTTCAGCGCGCCTTGGCGGCCGCGGTGCAAGCTTCCGCCCACACCAAACCGTATCGGCAGACCGCGATCGACCTGGACCTCACCGCCCTTCCTCTGAGCACAGCAGGGGAGCTTTCTCTTCACGACCCGGCCGACTTCGCTGCGCCCGCGACGCTCGACACGTCGGAAGCGCCCGTTGTCGACCTGGAGGCCTTGCGTTTGCTCGCCCGCGAGACCGAGATCGACTTCGACGAGCTGGAGCGGAACGTGAATGCAGCAGTGGCGGATGGACCGGCGACGATTGGTGAACTACTCGCGCGATGGCCGGCCACCCAGGGCGTGGCGAGCGTAGTCGGTCTCGTCGTGCTTGCCGTCAGACATGGCGACGTCGACCCGAGCTCACTCGAGCGCGTCGAATGGACCGGCATCGACGCGATCGACCGCGCCGCGCAGATTCCCGTGCATCGATTCACAGAGAGGATCAGCTGATGTCAGACGACACGACGAATGTCGACGCGGACGTGCTCGACGGCGCAGACGGCGATACCGCTCGCACCTCGCTCTGGCCCGGCGACTCCGGGGTGCTTGCCGACGGCTCGCGGCGAGCACTCTTGCTCCTCCTGAAGGGGCCGTACCTCTCGGGCGTCGAACGGCCCAGGTCGTGGGCGGCGCTGCTTGCCGACGAGCGCGCCATTCGCTCGCGCCTGCACGAGCTGTTCCTGGATCTGATCATCGATCGCGACGACGAGTTCGCATTCGTCCGGAAGGCGTCAACGGCGGAGTTCGAGGCACCCGCAACGGTGCGCACCGTCTCGCTCACCTTCCTCGACACCGTTATGTTGCTCGTGCTCCGGCAGGCGATGCTCGCAGCCCACGGCGAGCGGCGCGTCATCGTCGGCAAAGACGAGATCTTCGATCAGCTTCGGGTCTACGACACCGCCGTCGACCCCGTGGGGTTCGAGAAGCGGCTCAACTCGTCGTGGTCGAACATGCTCAACAAGCTGCGCGTCGTCCATACCTCGGGATCCGGCGACGAACGCGTTGAGATCTCGCCGGTGCTCAAGCTGCTCGTCGACGACGACCGCGTCAGAGCGCTCGAAGCCGAATACCGAAACATCGCTCAGAGCGACGAGCCTGACGCCATCGAGCTTGACCTGGAATGGAGCGAGCGATGACCGCGCAGCACAACTGGAATGAGGAGTCCGCCGTCGGTCAGTGGCGCCTTGCAGAGGTCCAGCTCGCGAACTGGGGCACTTTCGACGGTCTGCATCGAATGCCGATGGCCCGCAAGGGACAACTGATCACCGGCCCGTCCGGGTCCGGGAAGTCATCTCTGCTCGACGGGATCGCGGCCGTCCTCACGCCCGACAAGTGGCTGCGATTCAACCTCGCCGCCCAGGGTGCCGGCTCGCGCGCGGACCAACGCAGCCTCGTGAGTTACGTGCGCGGCGCTTGGACCCGCACGACCGACGAGTTCGAAGACCGCGTCATCAGCACCTACTTGCGACCGCGGCCCACCTGGAGCGGCATCCTTCTACGCTACAGCGATGGCGCCGGCAATGCGGTCAGCGCATGTCGCCTGTTCTTTGCCCGCGGCACGGGGACGACGCGGGCGGACCTCAGCGATGCGTGCGTGATCACGCGGAGTGCCGTCGATCTCTCGGCCTTCGGCGAGTTCGTGGGCAACGGCATCGACGTCCGCAGGCTGCAGTCAGCCTGGCCTGATGCCGTTGTCACGAGCAACGGCAAGCACACCGCCTTCTACGCGCGACTCCGCTCGCTGCTCAAGTTCGGATCGGACGCGGCACTGCATCTGCTGCACAAGACGCAATCGGCGAAGAACCTCGACAGCCTCGATCAACTGTTCCGGGACTTCATGCTCGACGAACCGAAGACGTTCGCTCTCGCGAAGAACGCGGTCGAACAGTTCGACGAGTTGCGCCGCGCGCACGACCACGTGGTCGAACTGCGCAAACAGGCCGAGCACCTCACCGGTCTTGCCGCCGCGGCGGAGCGCTTCGAACGCGCCGACCGACGCGCCACCGACGCCGCGCGTCTTGCCGCGATGCTGGGCGCCTGGCAATCGCGTGAAGCACTGCGCCTCGCGCGACTGGACCACGCGGTTGCAGAAGAAGCCGTCGCACGCCTGGCAGGCCAGGCCCTGGCGGCCGCTGCCGAGAGCGAAGCGGCGGCTTCGATCCTGCGGGCCGCCCAGCAACGCGAAAGCGGTCTTGGTGCCGGCGACGTCATCCAGCTGCGTGCTCGGATCGACGAAGCCGAGTCGTCCGCTTCGGGCGTGGACCGCCGGTGGCGGCAGCTCGCCGAGCAGCTCGCCGAGGTCGGAGTGGAAGGCGCTCCGCAGGCCGCGGACGAATACGAGCAGCTACGCCTGGCCGCCCGTCATGAGATCGACGAGTCGCCGACGACGGGCCACGACGATGACCTTCACCCTGCGTACTTCCAGAGCAAGCGGAACCTTGCGGAGTTGGACGCGCAGATCGACCATCTCCGCCGCGGAGGGAGCAACGTACCGCTCGGGCTGCAGCAGCTGCGAGGGCGCATCGCAGCTGCTATCGGCATTCCCGAGAAGGCGCTGCCCTTCGCCGCCGAACTGATGGACGTGCAGGCGGAGTTCGCCGGATGGGCGGGGGCGATCGAGCGCGTCGTGCGTCCGCTCGCTCTGACGATGCTGGTGCGCGACGACGACTTGGCTGCGGTGCTCAGCCACACCGAGAAGACTCACCTCAACGGCAGGCTCGTGTTCGAAGCCGTGCCTGGTCGTGCTCCCTCGCCGTCCCCGGCGGCCAGTTCGCGCTCACTCGTCAATCGTCTGACGGTCGCCGAATCCGACTTCGGCGCGTGGGTCTCGCATCGCCTTTCCGAGTCATTCGACTACGCCTGTGTCGAATCCGCCGACGAGCTCGCCCGAGAGCGTCGGGCCGTAACGATCAACGGGCAAGTCAAGAGCGGTGACCGCCGCTACGAGAAGGACGACCGGAGCCGAGTCGATGATCGGTCCGAATGGGTCCTCGGTGACAACGACGCCAAGCTCGAGGGGTTGCTCGCGCGCCGTCAGGCCGTAGCCGCCGAATTCGATGAGTGGACGCGCCGCATGGACGCGTTCGAGAAGCAGCGCACGGCGACGCAGCGACGCCAGGCCGTGCTCGGCGCCCTGCTGCGCCAGGACTGGGCAGACTTCGACAGGGCAGCCGCCACGCGCACGGTTGCGGCACTGAACGCCGAGCTCGACGAGCTGACTCGCGACAACTCAGAGTTGAAGGCAGCGACGGAACAGGTGCGCGATGCCGAACGCGAGTTCAAGCGGCTGGCCGATCACGCAGCCGACGTCGAGCAGCGGCGTCGCAGCGCCGCGACAACGCTCGCCGTGCTCGGCACCGAGATCGAGAGGCTCCAGGCCGAGGTCGCGGACTCGCAGGCGCCGAGTGACGGCGACAGCACCGAACTCGCGGAGCGCTACCGCCGCGTTCAGCGCAGCCTCACCCGCGAAAGCATCGCAACCGTCGGGCAAAAAGTACTGACCGAGCTGTTCGGGCAGGAGCGCGCGGCGAAGTCCGACGCCGGCTTGGCACGGAGCGAATTCGTCGAGGGTGCGACGCAGTTCAAGACACGTTGGCCTGCGGCATCCGCGGATCTCTCAGCAGATGTCGACGACCGACGCGGTTATCTTGCCGTGCTCGAGAACATTCGCGCCCACCGCCTCCCCGAGCATGTCGAGGATTTCAAGCGGCTGCTGCGAGACAAGTCGCGCGAACTCATCGGACATCTGCGCTCCGAAATTCTCGACGCCCCTGCTGCCGTCGTCGAACGCGTCGAGCCCGTCAACGCTTCGCTTCTGCGCTCACCGTTCGACGTCGGTCGCTTCCTTCAGATCGAGCCCAAAGTGCGCCGCGGACCGATGGTTCGGCAATTCATGGATGATCTGAAGACGATCGTCGACGGCTCATGGGGTGACGAATCACTCGAGGCTGCAGAGGAACGATTCGGGACCCTGGCCGAACTCATGACTCGATTCGGATCGAGCGAAGGCGCCGACCGCGTCTGGCGCGAGCAATGCCTTGATACGCGTCGGCACATGACGTTCCTCGCACACGAGGTCGACGAGAACGGCTTCCGGCACGCGAGTTACGACTCAGGTGCCGCGATGTCCGGCGGCCAGCAGCAAAAGCTCGTCGTCTTCTGCCTCGCGGCCGCGCTGCGCTACCAACTCGCCGACGCTGACGATGCGCACCCCGCCTATGGGACGGTCGTGCTCGACGAGGCATTCGACAAGGCCGATGCCCAATACACCCGCATGGCGCTGGATGTCTTCGTCGAGTTCGGCTTCCATCTCGTGCTCGCGACGCCGAACAAGCTCTTGCAGACGATCGAGCCGTATGTCGGTGCCGTCACTGCGGTCTCGAACCCGACGCGTCAGGCATCTCACGCCTCAACCGCCGTGTTCGAGGAACTCGAGTGATCACTGTCGCCGAAGCCCGTGTGAGAGCGACGGCCCGGCTGCGCACCGCGGCGCGCTCCTGGGCTGCGGGTCTTCCGCAGCCGGCGTCCGAGGTCGCGCTCACGTTCGGCCTCAAGCCCCCCTCAGAGAAGTCTGTGCTCTCCGACCCGGCTGCGGCAGAGGCGTGGGCTCGCGAATGGAGTGCCCTCGACTCCTCCGACGACGTCGTCGTGCGCTGGGCCTTGCGTAGTTGGGCACGCGTCGGCGCTCAACGGGTGCCGGAGTCGCTTACCGTCACCGGCGCAGATGCAATTGCACGATTCTCCGGCGGCAAGGGAGAACGGGATTGGTTCCGGCTGCAACGCCGTGCCGAGATAGTGTTCGAGCGTTTCGGCCACGACGAAGCTGTCGCCGTGGGCGTGCGGGCACAGGGCGGACCGCTTCTCGAGCTCGATGACCACACCTTTGAGACTGCTCTCGACGTCATCGAGTGGCTTCGGGACAACCCCGTGTCCGGATATCGGCCACGGCAGCTCCCCATCCGTGGCATCGACACCAAATGGCTGGGATCGCATCGGGGTTTCGTGATGGCGTTCTTCCGTGCGCTGACCGGAGCCGAGTCGCTCGGGCTCACGGAGGCCGACCGGCTGGTTCGGGTGCGTGTTCTCGATCCCGCTCTGGTCAGGTCTGGCCCGCTCGACTTCGCTGCGCCTCCGAACGAACTCGCAACTCTCGCCCTGAGACCGGCAAACGTGCTGGTTTTCGAGAATCTCGAGTCGGTGCTCGCAATGCCCGCACGGTCGGGCACCGTCGTCATCCATGGAGCCGGATATGCCGTTGATGCCTTGCGCGCGGTTCCGTGGGTGCAAAACAGTCGAGTCATCTACTGGGGCGATCTCGACTCGAACGGTTTCGCAATCCTTCACCGCCTCCGCGCCGGGCACCACAACGTGACGAGCACTCTGATGGATGAAAAGACGCTCATTGCTCATCGCGACCTCTGGGTGCCGGAACCGACTCCCGCGCGCGGGGAGATGCCGACGCTGACGACGGGCGAGCGCCAGGCACTTGATCGCTTGCGATCCGAGGGCAATGTACGGCTGGAGCAAGAGCGCATTCCCTGGGCCGCGGCGCTGGCCGCTCTTGACGAGGCATGCGCCGGTGATGCGTAGTTGCGGGTGTCTTTCCGCACACAGGCGAACAATCCGAAGTTACGTACACATATTTGAATATTCCGCGTCGAATGTCGGCGGCTCGTTCTAGTCTTCCGGCATGTCGAGAATCGTCGAGCGGGTGCACTCCCTGGCCGCAGCAGCGGTCGGCGCTCTGCCGTGCGCAGGTGACGTCTCCGGGCTTGCCGGGTCGGAACAGCTCGCGCTGCTCGAGGAGCTCTCGGCGCTTCGGCGCAGCGTCGACGCGTCTATTGCATTGGTGGCCTCCGACATCGAGCGGAAGTCCGCGCGTGAGCTCGGTGCCGAGTCCCTTGCACGGAAAGCCGGCCTGCGGAATGGGGCCGAGTTGGTGCAGAAGGTGACCGGCTCGTCGCTCGGCGATGCGAAGAAGGCCGTGCGTCTGGGCGGAATGCTCGAAACCGCGCATGACGTCGCACCGATCGTCGAGCTGGCGGAGGCTACGCCCGCGCCCCGCTCGCTCAAAGTGCTTGCCGACTTGGCTGGGGACTGGTCGGTGCCGATCGCGGTCGCGGTGAGGAACGGCTGGCTGTCGGCCGAGCATGGCGACCGGCTCACGATCGGCCTTGGAAAGCCCCAAGACCTTGAAAGCGCGGGAGTCTTTCGCGCGGCTGCGCTGCGCCTGATCTCTGATTGCTGGGAGGGCGAGCTGACGCCAGAGTCCGTCGAGAAGGCAGCCAAAGCCGTCCGCGCATGCCTCGACAGGGAATGGGCACAGCAGAACGCCGGCCGCCTCTTCGAGCAGCGGTCGCTGAGGCGCACCGTGCGCGCCGACGGCATGGTCAAGTACGACCTGCTCGTGGACCCCCTGACCGACGCGCAGATCTGGACCCCGATCTTCCGCCGCCTTGCGCCGCGGCTCGGCGGCCCGCGGTTCATGACCGATGAGGAACGCGCCCGCGCCGAGGAGCTTCAGCAGGACTCCCGCACCAACGAGCAGCTCCTCGCCGACACGTTCACTGCCTTTCTCACCGCCGGTGTCACGACCTCCGGCATCTTCGGCAAGTACGCGCCCACGGTCAACATCGCCGTCACCCGCACCGAGTTGAAGAAGGCGATCGCCGCCGACACGCTCCGTCGCGCCGGCCAGGAACCGCCGCCGCCCGCGGACGGCGTCGGGTGGATTGATGGGAAACCTCAGCCGATCACCGGCGCGCAGCTCGTCACCGCGATTTGCGACGGAGCGGCCGCCGGCGTCCTCTTCGACGACACCGGGCAAAGCCTAGATGCCACCAAGGCCGAGAGAACCTTCTCCACGCGGCAGCGCCGAGCCATGGCATTGCGCGACGGCGGCTGCCTGATGCCCGCCTGCACCATGCCGCCGGAGGCCACTGAAGCACACCACATCAACCCGTGGTCCGAGAGCACCCGGAACCAGAAGACCGAGACGAAGGACGGCGTCAGCCTGTGCAAGTTCGATCACCTCAACTTGCACAACAACGGCGGCCGCATCGAGCGCCGCGGTTCTACCTATTGGCTGCTTTGGCCCGGCCAAGACCCCACTCGGCTCATCCCCAAACACGGTGTCATCGCACAGCTGCGAGCAGAAGGGGAACTCGCGTGAATCGCACCGCACATAGGAAGAATCCGGGACCACCTCAACCACTGTCGCGACCGCCGCGGCCCCTGCCAGGATGGGTGCTATGAGTTCACGTGCAGGGACGTACGCGCAGGAATCCGATCTCATCGATGACGAAGCGGTCGTGAGGGCCTACTACGACCTCAAGCCCGACGCCGCGAACCCCGCACAGCGCGTCGTGTTCGGCACCTCCGGCCACCGCGGCAGCTCGCTTGACACCGCGTTCAACGAAGACCACATCGCCGCCTGCACCCAGGCGATCGTCGAATACCGCGAGACGCAGGGCATCACCGGCCCGCTGTTCATCGGCGCCGACACCCACGTGCTCTCCGGCCCGGCGCTCACGACCGCGCTCGAGGTGCTCATCGGCAACCAGATCGAGGTGTACACCGACGCGCACGACGGCTACGTGCCGACGCCCGCCGTGAGCCACGCGATCATCAAGTACAACAAGGAACACCCGGGCAAGCCGCTCGCCGACGGCATCGTCGTAACGCCGTCGCACAACCCGCCGCGCGACGGCGGCTTCAAGTACAACCCGCCGCACGGCGGCCCCGCCGACACCGACGCCACCAGCTGGATCGCGAACCGCGCCAACGAGCTGATCGCCGGCGGCCTGAAGGGCGTCGAGCGCGCAGAGCCGAGCGCCGTCGAGGGCTATGACTTCCGCGAGGAGTACGTGGCCGACCTCGTCAACATCATCGACATCGATGCGATCAGGTCCGCCGGCGTGAAGATCGGGGCCGACCCGCTCGGCGGGGCGTCCGTCGCCTACTGGCAGCTGATCGGCGAGAAGTACGGGCTCGACCTGACCGTGGTGAACCCGCTCGTCGACCCCAAGTGGGCCTTCATGACGCTCGACTGGGACGAGAAGATCCGCATGGACCCGTCGAGCAAGAACGTCATGGCGAGCGTTCTCGAGCACAAGGACGAGTTCCAGGTCGTCACGGGCAACGACGCCGACGCCGACCGGCACGGCATCGTGACGCCCGACGGCGGCCTGCTGAACCCGAACCACTATCTGGCCGTGGCGATCCAGTACCTCTACACGCACCGACCCGAGTGGCGGGCGGATGCCGCGATCGGGAAGACCCTGGTGTCGTCGTCGATCATCGACCGGGTCGCCGCCGAGTTGGGCAGGAAGCTCTGGGAGGTCCCGGTCGGGTTCAAGTGGTTCGTCCCCGGACTCGTCGACGGCTCGGTCGGGTTCGGCGGCGAGGAGTCGGCCGGCGCCTCGTTCCTGCGCACCGACGGCACCGCCTGGACGACCGACAAGGACGGCATCCTGCTCGCACTGCTCGCCAGCGAGATCATCGCCGTCACCGGAAAGTCGCCGTCGCAGCTGTACCGCGAGCTGACCGAGAAGTTCGGCGACCCCGTCTACGAGCGCATCGACGCCGCAGCGACGAAGGAGCAGAAGGCGAAGCTCTCGAAGCTCTCAGGTGAGGCGATCACCGCGACCGAACTCGCGGGCGAGCCGATCGTGGCGAAGCTCTCGGAGGCCCCAGGGAACGGCGCAGCCGTCGGGGGCGTGAAGGTCGTCACCGAGAACGCATGGTTCGCCGCACGGCCCTCGGGCACAGAAGACGTCTACAAGATCTACGCGGAGTCGTTCAAGGGGCGGGAGCACCTCGCGCAGGTGCAGGCCGAGGCGAAGGAGATCGTCGACCGCGCGATCGCGTGACGGGTAGGGCGCCCGATCGGCGGGCGCCGGCCCCGGTAGCGGCAGAGCCGCAGCGCAGCAGTAACGGCGTCGGCAGAGCAGGGGTGGTGACAGCAGCAGAGCAGCGGAGCAGTAGTGGCAGCGCTAGAGCTTGTAGCCGATCGCGCGCAGCAGGTTGTGGCGGTCGGCGGCGTCGGCATCCGTCTCGACGCCGAGCGGGGGTGCGCCGTCGATGACCCCCGTGACGCCGCGGCCCGCAGGAGTGACGGCGACCAGCACCTCGAGCGGGTTCGCGGTCGCGCAGTAGATCGAGCAGACCTCCGGCACGGCCTTCACCTGGTTGAGGACGCTGACCGGGAATCCGTCACGCAGCATGATCACGAACACATGCCCAGCCGCGACCGCGTCCGCCGCGTCGACTGCCAGCGCGACCAACTCGGCATCGTTGCCCGTGCGGCGGATGAGACGCGGGCCGGATGCCTCGCAGAACCCCACCCCGAACCGCAGCGGGCCGCCGGCACCCGCGAGCACCTCGTGCAGATCCTCGACCGTCTTGATGAAGTGCGACTGGCCGACGATGACGTTCACATCCTCCGGCTTCTCGATCGGCACGGCTTCGATGCGAACGGATGACTCGGACATGCCGCCAGGCTAGAACCGCGCCCGAGGGTGCGAAAGGGGCCCCGGGATCGCCGGGGCCCCTGAGCCGGATCAGCTCACGCTGCTCGACTGTCTACTTGTGCTTGCCGGGCTTCCCGGGCTGGCCGTGGCCGTTGCCGTGGCCGTAGCCGTTGCCGTTGCCGTGACCATTGCCGTCACCCCAGCCGTTCCCATTGCCGTTCCCGTTCCCCTGACCGGGGCCCGGGTGGTTGTTGATCGGCACGACCTTCGTGACGGCGCCGCTCTTCGGGTCCAGCAGGACGCTGCGGTTCTGCGGGTGCTGGAAGTCGAACAGGCCGTTCAGCGAGCCGGCGGTGCGGTCGAACGATCCGTCGCCGACCTTGCCCGTCGACCAGTTGTCCTCGATGAACTTGAGGATCGAGGGCTGCGAGGTCGCCGTGTGGTCGACCGAGTTCGCGTTGGTGTAGGGCGAGATGACGAGCAGCGGCAGGCGCTGGCTCGGACCGCAGCGGTCCTCATAGCCACCGAGAACCGGGTTCTTCGGCACCGAGGTGCAGACCGTGGTGTTGTTGGTGGCGTCGGCCGAGCCGTTGATGATCTTCGGCGCGACGTGGTCGTACCAGCCGTCGGAGTCGTCGTATGAGATGACGACCGCGGTGCTCGACCACTCCGGCGACTGCTCGAGCTTGTTGATCGTGTTCACGAGGAACGTCTGCTCGTCGGTCGGGTCGGAGTAGCTGGCGTGACCGTCCTGGTACTCGGGAGCCTTCAGGAACGACACGGCCGGAATGTTGCCGGCCGCGACCGTGTCGTAGAAGCTGCTCAGGTCGTACTGGTGGTTCGCCTGGTCGGTGTAGCCGATGGCCTTCTCCGACGACGGCGGCAGGTGGTGCGGGTTCGAGGTGGACTTGTAGTACTCGAACGGGTTGTGGTGGGGCGAGTAGTCGACGACCGAGGTGCCGGCGACGTTGGTGTGGGTTGTGCCGCAGACCGCATAGCCGGTCGAGCTGGCCTTCGCCGTCGTGGTCGGCGTGAAGCCGCCCTGGAACCAGCCCCACGTGACGCCCTGCGTGTTCAGCAGGTCGCCGACGTTCTTGCCCGACATGCCGCCGAGGGCGTTGGTCGAGGTGTGGTTGCTGTCGGCGCAGTCGTCGTAGACGGGGTCGGGGTCGTTCGTGACCGTGCCGACGCCCTTCGAGTTGGGGTCGACGACCGTGTACGAGTCGGGCGTGGCGGTCGGCTTCGGATTCGTCGCGCCCGTCGAGGGGTCGTACGAGGTGACGCCGTGCGTCTGCCCGGAGACCAGGTTCAGCGCACCGGGCGTCGAGGGGCCGAAGGTCGCATCCCAGCTGTTGTCGCTCATCGCGTAGTTCTGCGCGTAGTTCCACAGGGCCGTGACGGTGTTGCCGTCGTAGTAGTCCATCGCGAGCCCCGGCGCCGAGTACAGCGGCGCGGCGCACTTGTCGACCGACGTGCTCTGCACGAACTGGTCCATCTTCCCGGCGTTGACCGCCTTCTGCTCGGGAAGGTAGCTGTGGTTCTGGTCGCAGGTGTCAGCCTGGGCGGGCGTGAGCCGCGTCGGCTGGTACTGGTTGGGGTTGTTCGTCAGCGTCCTCGACGTGACGAGGTTGTTCACCGCGGGCGTGCCCTTGGCTGCGACGAACTTGGTGCCGTCGGCGTTGGTCGCGTTCGGGTAGGTGCCGAAGTAGTGATCGAACGAGACGTTCTCGTCGAAGATCACGACCAGGTGCTTGATGGGCGTTGTGGTGTGCGCAGAGTTGTTCGGCGTCTCACGGGCATCGGCAGGCGCCGCCGCGAACGCGGTCGCCACAGCGAAGCCGGCCGCGACGGCCAGAGCACCACCGGCGATGCCGAGACGCTTCAAACGTGCTTTCTGGAACACGGTTGACTCTTCTTCCTCTTATGGTTCCCGACGCCCTCTTGCGCCGAGCCTGTGAGTTCGCAGGCGACGGATGCCTGAGGCTCCGCCCCTCATGCGAACAGTCCCTTCCCGAGCCAGTCGGACGAGTTCTTCGCGCCGGGTACCGCGAAGAAGTAGCCGCCACCGACCGGGGAGATGTAGTCGACGAGCGGCTCATCGATGAGCCGCTTCTGCACGGTGACGAACTGGCGCTCGAGGTCCTGGTTGAACGCAGTGAACACGAGGCCCTGGTCGAGGTTCCCGTTCGCGTCGACGCCGCCGTCGTAGTTGAAGGCCCGGCGAAGCATCCGCTGGTCCTCGGTGCCCGGCGTGCGGGGGTTCGCGACCCGGATGTGCGCGCTCAGCGGGATGGAGTCGCCGTTGGGGTCGCGCTCGTAGTGCGGGTCGTCGTGCTCGGCGCTGCCGGTCAGCGGCGCGCCGTTGCCCTTGTAGCGGCCGAACATCTGCTGCTGCTCTTCGATGCCGACGCGGTCCCAGAACTCGACGAGCATGCGGATCTTGCGCACAGCGAGATAGCTGCCGCCCGCAGCCCAGGCCGGCTCGCCGCGCGCACCGCCGTGCACCCAGACCAGCTGGTCCATCAGCTTGGCGTCGGTGCGGTCGGGGTTCGCCGTGCCGTCCTTGAAGCCCATCAGGTTGCGCGGCGTTCCGCTCGGCCGCGGCGGCGATGCGAAGCCGTCCTGTCGCCAGCGCAGCTGCATGCCCGCCCTGGTCGCGCGCAGCACCTCGCGCACGGCGTGCACCACGACGTCGTTGTCGTCCGCCTCGAACTGCAGCAGCAGGTCGCCGTCGCAGATCGAGCGGTCGAGGTCGTCGTTGGGGAAATCCTCCATGGTGCGCAGCTTTGCGGGCTTGACGGATGCCAGACCGAAGCGCTCGTCGAACAGCGACGCCCCCACGGCGAGCGTCGCGGTGAGACCGCCCGCCACGACCTCTGGGCCGAGCACGCCGGAGTCGCTCGGCGCCGCCGTGATGCCGAGCTCCTGCGGGGTTCCGCCCGCGGTGAGGAAGCGCAGCCGCTCGGTGATCGTCTGCAGCAGGGCCTTCAGCCCGTCCACGCCCTGGGCCGTCACGTCGAGGGCGAGCAGCGCCGTCGAGCGGCGCACCGGCGCGAGCACCCCGGCCTGATGAGTCCCATGGAAGGAGAACGCGGCGGGCTGCTTCGTCGCGGCATCCGCGGCATCCGCCGCGCTCCCGTCGATCGTGGCGCTCGCCGCCGTCGCGGCGGCGCCGGCTGCGGCGCCGGCGACGCCCAGCAGGAACCTGCGGCGGCTGGACTTCTCACTCATCTGCGGTGAACCTCGGCTCTGCGATCTCGGCGATGGGGGCGAGCAGCTCGACGAGCCCGCCCAGCGACGCGTTCAGCTGCTGCCGCTGGGGCTGGGTGAGCGACTGCAGGGGCAGCCACGTCCCGTCGTCCGCGCGGTAGGACTCGACGAGCTTCTGCGTGGACGCAAGCGCCGCCTCGACGTCGGGCAGGGCCGAGTAGCGCGACGCGAGGTCGCTCTTCAGGAAGCTGAGCGCCGCCGTCGCGCCGGTCAGGTTGGCGTCGATCGTGGCGAGGTTCGTGTGGCTGCCGGCATCCGTCGCCCCTGTCAGCTCGAACTGGATCGCGTTCTCGACGATCTCGTGCGAGCGCAGGCCGATCAGCAGCGGGTCGATCTGCGAGGTGCCCGGGTCGGCGACGAGCGACGCGACCGCCTGCACGAGGCCCTGCGTCTGCGCGGCGACCGCCGACGCCGGCGCGCCTGACCAGAGCAGCGCCTCGATCTTGTGGAACCCGGTGAGGTCGGGGTCGCCGAGCGCCGTCTGGCCGGAGGCGGGAGTGCCGTTGATCTCGGCGTCGTGGTCGCCGAAGGCGTCATAGGCGGCGCCGAGCGTCTCGTATGTCAGGTGGGCGGTGAGCCAGTCGGCCTTGGCGGCCGCTAAGTCGCCCTCCTCAGCGTCGTCGTCGAGCCGCCCGACCTGCTGCTGCAGCGTCGGAAGCCGACCGTCGACCCACTTGCCGTACGCGATGGCGACGAGGTTGAGCTGGTTGCGCGTGAGCGGCTGCACCCCGGCGCTCAGCACGGCGTTCGGCGGGGCGGCGCCGACATGCACGGTCGCCCCGATGGCGGGCGGCTCGTCCTCCGGGTAGCACGCGAAGCGGTACCTGCCCTTCGCGAGCACGACCTGGGCGCCGACCTTCGATCCTGCTCCGACGCCGTCGAGCTCGAGGAAGACCTTCTTGCTGTCGCGCTCCTGCAGCTGGATGTCCATCGGCGCGTCGTTGCCATTGGCAATGGAGAAGTCCTGCTCGCCCCCGGGCACCGACGCGCCCCAGCCGACGCCGCATGTGCTCCGGTTCGCGGTGAGGTCGTACGAGTGCGCCTGCGCCGACTGCGCGGCCACCGCGCCGGCGTTTCCGGCGTGGGCCGGGGCGCGCGTCACCGTCGCGACAACCCCGATGGCGACGATCACAGCGACCACGACCCAGAAGAGGGCGTACTGCGATCGCTTGGACATCGTGTGCGGGGCCTGTTCGGGGAAGCGGGTGGGGATTCTGGCGCGCTGAGCAGCGGCGCAGGGCGTGCCTCAAACGAGGCTAGGGCGCGGCCCGGGCCACCCTCGGGCAGTTCAGAAGCTGTTCACCGCCGAGACACGGATCGGTCCCCTGACGGGGGCGGTACGCTCTGTCCATGGCATCCGCCCGTATCCGCGAGATTCCGGTGACCACCATCGACGGCGGCAGCACCTCGCTCGCCGACTACTCCGACAAGGTCGTTATGGTCGTGAACGTCGCGTCGAAGTGCGGTCTGACTCCGCAGTACGAGCAGCTCGAGCAGCTGCAGAAGGCCTACGGATCGCGCGGGTTCACGGTGATCGGATTCCCGTGCAACCAGTTCGGCGGCCAAGAGCCGGGCAGCGCGGAGGAGATCGTCGAGTTCTGCTCGGCCACCTACGGCGTGACGTTCCCCCTGATGGAGAAGATCGACGTCAACGGTGCCGACGCCCATCCGCTCTACCGGGAGCTCACGGGCACGCCCGACGGCGAACACGTCGCCGGAGACGTGCAATGGAACTTCGAGAAGTTCCTCATCACGCCGGACGACACCGTGACCAGGTTCCGGCCGCAGACCCGGCCGGACGACCCTGAGATCGTCGCGATGATCGAGCAGGCGCTCGACCGGGTATCCACCACCTGACAAACCGATTGACCGATGAGCGCTGCGGGATTCGCATTGTCGCTTCGCAGGGTGTAAATTTGCAGTCACCGCAAATTTTCACCGAGCTCTCGGATGACTCTTTCTCGAACCTGAATCCCTGGTTCAGCTCTTAAATCAAAGGACTTCAATGTCAGACGCTGTCGCTCCTGCGAGCGCTCACGGTGGCTCCAAGGCCGTGATGTCGCACCAGCAGATCCTGCTGGTCATCTACGGCCTCATGGCCGGCATGTTCCTCGGCGCGCTCGACCAGACCGTCGTCGGCACCGCGATCCGCACCATCGGCGACGACCTGCACGGCCTGAACCAGCAGGCGTGGGTGACGACCGCGTACCTCATCACCTCGACGATCGCCACGCCGATCTACGGCAAGCTCTCCGACATCTTCGGCCGCCGCCCGCTCTTCATCTTCGCCATCGTCGTGTTCATCCTCGGCTCGGCGGCCTCGTCGTTCTCGACGTCGATGATCATGCTCGCCGCGTTCCGCGCCTTCCAGGGTCTCGGCGCCGGCGGCCTGATGTCGCTGCCGCTCGCGATCATGGGCGACATGCTCTCGCCGCGTGAGCGCGCGAAGTACCAGGGCTACTTCCTCGCAGTCTTCGGCATCTCTTCCGTCATCGGCCCGCTCGTCGGCGGCGTGTTCTCCGGCGCACACCAGATCCTGTGGATCTCCGGCTGGCGCTGGGTGTTCCTCGTCAATGTGCCGATCGGCATCGCCGCGCTGCTGATGGTCATCGCGTTCCTGCACCTGCCGAAGTTCAACCGCAGCACCGCACCGCGAATCGACTGGTGGGGCGCCACCGCCGTCATCGCGACGCTCGTCCCGCTGCTGCTCGTCGCCGAGCAGGGCCGCACCTGGGGCTGGGGCTCGGCGAGCGCCATCGCCTGCTACGTGATCTCCGCGATCGGCCTTGTGGCCTTCCTCATCATCGAGACGCTGATGAAGGAAGACGCGATCATCCCGCTGAAGCTTTTCCGCTCGCGCGTGTTCTCGACGGCCACCATCCTCGGTGTCCTCGTCGGCTTCGGCATGTTCGGCGCGATGCTGACGATCCCGCTCTACCTGCAGATCGTCACCGGCCTGAGCCCCACGGCCTCCGGCTTCGCGACGCTGCCGATGGTGCTCGGCCTGATGATCGCCTCGATCGTCTCCGGCCAGATCATCTCGCGCACCGGCAAGTACCGCATCTTCCCCGTCACCGGCACCTTCGTCACCGCGATCGGCTTCTACCTGCTGACCTACATGACGGTCGACCGCCCGCTGTGGTTCATGCTCATCGCGATGTTCGCGATCGGCCTCGGACTCGGCCAGCTGATGCAGACGCTGACCCTCGCCAGCCAGAACTCGGTCGAGCCGAAGGACATGGGGGTGGCGACCGCCGCCTCGACGTTCTTCCGCCAGATCGGTGGAACGCTCGGCACCGCGGTGCTGCTCTCGGTGCTGTTCTCGGTGCTGCCCGGCAACATCCAGACCGCGACCACGAACAAGGCCGACCTGACGAACGCACTCGACGCGGCGCTGAACCCGACCGTCGCCAGCGCGCCGCACAACGCCGGCATCATGAAGCAGTTCTGGACGCCGATCGTCACGCCGCTGAAGGAGGAGGCGCCGCAGGGCATCGACTTCTCCAACACGCAGCAGCGCGAGGCCTTCGTCGACAAGGCCGTGCCGCAGATCATCGAGAAGACCAACGCCGGCACCACCTCGAAGAGCTCCGGCAACATCGACACGAGCAACACGTCGTTCCTGAACAACGCGGATGACGCGCTCAAGCGCCCGTTCCTGAAGGGCTTCAACGCCTCGACGATCGAGATCTACTGGGTCGGCCTGATCGTCATCCTGGTGGCGTTCGTGATCAGCCTGTTCTTCAAGGTGCCCCCGCTGCGCAAGGTCTCTGCCCTGCAGCAGCAGGCCGACGCCGAGGCCGCCGCGGGTGCCGCGGAGAAGCCGTCCGAGATCTCCGCGTCGGACGAGCTCGAGGTCGAGGCGGTCGCCGCCGCCAACACCGCGGGCGCGCTGGTCGCACCGAGCACCGGCTCGCTCGACCTCACGACCGAGAAGAAGTAGCGTCCCGGAAGTCGACGCCCTCCACCCCGAGGCGGTCCCGCATCACGCGGATCGCCTCGGGGTTCTCGTCGATCAAGAGGAAGCGGCGGCCGAGTTGCGCCGCAACCGCTCCGGTCGTCCCCGAGCCCGCGAAGAAGTCGAGCACCCAGTCGCCGGGGCGAGATGAGGCCTGAAGCATCCGTCTGATCAGCCCTGCCGGTTTCTGCGTCGGGTAGCCGGTCTTCTCGCGGCCTGTGGGCGAGACGATCGTGTGCCACCACACGTCGGTCGGCAGCTTGCCGCGCGCGACCTTCTCCGGCGTGACGAGACCGGGCGCCATGTAGGGCTCGCGGTCGACGGCCTCCGAGTCGAAGAAGTAGCGCGCGGGGTCTTTCACGTACATCAGGATCGTGTCGTGCTTCGTCGGCCAGCGGCGCTTCGACTTGCCGCCGTAGTCGTAGGCCCAGATCAGCTCGTTGATGAAGCACGCGCGGCCGAACAGCGCGTCGAGCAGCACCTTCGCATAGTGCGCCTCGCGGTAGTCGAGGTGCAGATAGAGCGTGCCGTCCGGGGCGAGCAGACGCCACGCCTCGGCGAGGCGCGGCTCGAGGAACGCCCAGTAGTCGTCGAACACGTCGTCATAGCCGAGCAGGTCGCCCTTGATGCGCTCGTAGCTCTGGCCGGCGAATCCGGTGATGGCTGTGACAGACCGAGCGGATGCCTCGGCATCCGCCACCCGCACCGCGGTCGTCGTCTGGCGGCGCTGCGTTCGGCCCGTGTTGAACGGCGGGTCGAGATAGACGACCGTGAACGCGCCGTCGGGCAGGTCGGGCAGCACCGCAAGGTTGTCGGCGTGGATCACCGTGTCGGGGTTCTCGGCGGTCCACAGTGGCATGGTGTCGATCATTCCAGCCCACGAGGCGAGCACCGACCCGATGGACTCCCCCACGCCGTACGCCGAGGCGCTGCGCCGCTTTGCGGCGCGCGACACGGTGCGGATGATCGTGCCAGGGCACTCCGGCGACCCGAGCGCCTCGCCCGAGCTCGCCGAGTTCTTCGGCGCGCAGCTGCTGCGGCTCGACGTCGCGCCGCTCGTCTCGGGCATCGACCTCGGGCTGTACACGCCGTACGAGCGGGCCCTCGAGCTCGCCGCGCAGGCGTGGGGCGCGAAGCGCAGCTGGTTCCTCACCAACGGCTCGTCGCAGGCGAACCGCATCGCCGCGCTCGCGCTGGGATTCTTCGGCTCGCGCTCGCAGCCCGTGGTGGCACAGCGCAGCACGCATTCGAGCTTCGTCGACGGCATGATCATCGCCGGGCTCGACGCGGTGTTCGTGCAGCCGACGATCGACCATTCGCTCGGCATCGCGCACGGGGTGTCGACCGCGCGGCTCGCCGAAGCACTCGACCGCACCCCCGACGCGAAGGCCGCGTACCTCGTGAGCCCCTCGTACTTCGGGGCGACCGTCGACGTGCCCGCGCTCGCCGAGATCGCACACACGCACGGCGTGCCGCTCATCGTCGACGCCGCGTGGGGCGCGCACTACGGGTTCCACCCCGAACTGCCACCGTCGCCCGTGGCGACGGGCGCCAATGGCCACGGCGCCGACCTCGTCGTCATGAGCACCCACAAGCTCGGCGGGTCGCTCACGCAGAGCGCGATGCTGCACCTCGGGCACGGCGAGTTCGCCGCCGCGCTCGAGCCGTACGTCGACCGGGCGTTCGTGCTGGAGCAGTCGACGTCGGAGAGCGCGCTGCTGCTCGCCTCCCTCGATCTCGCCCGCCATCAGCTGCAGACGGGCGCCGAGCGCATCGGCGCGTCGCTCGAAGCCGCCGAGCAGCTGCGCACGGCGATCCGCGAACGCGGTCGGTTCCGGATCGCGAGCGACTCGTTCATCAGCGCGGGCTTGCCCGCCGCTGCGAACGTCGCGGGCGAGGCCCGCGACACGGCAAACACAGACGTGACGGCCGTGGACGCCTCGCGCGTCTCGATCGACGTCGGGGCAGGCGGCCTGCTCGGTCACGCGGTGCGGTCGGTGATGCTGCGCGACCACGACATCCAGTTCGAGCTGTCGACGGATGCCTGCGTGCTCGCCATCGTCGGGCCGGGCTCGCACCCCGACATCGCCCGCATCGTCGACGCGCTGCACGGCCTGTCGGCCGACGACCCGGAGGTCGCGGCTGCCGGCTTCGTGCGCGTGCCGCTGCCGGAGCCCGGTGAGAGGCGGATGCTGGTGCGGGACGCCGCCTTCGCGGCATCCGTCGTCGTGCCCGCAGTCGAGGCCGTCGGGCGCGTGTCAGCCGACTCGCTCGCCGCCTACCCTCCCGGCATCCCCAACGTCATGCCGGGCGAGGCGATCACCGCGGAGACCGTCGAGTTCCTGCAGCACGTCGCCGCCGCGCCGACGGGGTTCGTGCGCGGCGCGGTCGACCCTGCGGTCGAGACGCTGCGGGTGGTCGCCGACTAGGCAGACCTACCAGCCGCCGCCACCGCCGCCGCCGAAGCCGCCGCCGGAGAATCCCCCGGAGAATCCGCCGCCGCCCGAGCCCGACCACGAGTGCGAGCCGCTCTGCGTGCTCGCCGTCGTCGCGTAGTTGTGCGACGCGAAGGCGTTCGCGAACAGCAGGGCCTGCAGGGGCAGCAGGGTGGGCGAGACCTCGGTCGGGGTGGTGGCCCAGTAGCGGCCGAGCACCTCGCGCCACTCCTTCTCGATGTTGAACAGGATTGCGTAGGGCAGCAGCTTCTCGTAGAGCTTGACGACCACGGTGTTGTCCGGCGCGCCCTGCGGCGTCGCCGTCTCGGCGCCGCTCGGGCTCTGCAGCATCCGGATGCGGTCGGCCTCGGCCAGCCGCAGATAGTCGCGGATGCCGAGCAGGTGCTCGTACGCCGGCACCGCCGCCGCAGTGCGCCGCTCGCGCGGCCAGACGAGCGCGAGCGCCGCGATGGCGAGCACGGCCGCCAGCACCAGCGCGAGGGTGTGCAGCCAGGTCCCGAACGCCAGCGCGTTGAGGAGCACGGCCCCGGCGACCGCCGCGAACAGCGCGAAGAACGCGATCACGAGCAGCAGCACGCTGAGCGGCGTGTGCACCCGCCCGATCAGACCCTGCTTCCGCACCGAGTCGCGGGCCTCGCGCAGCAGCTTCGCGATGCGGTCGCCGATCTTCGGCTCCTTCGGGTCCAGGGTGACCGCGGCGTCGGGCTTGATGGAGCCGAACAGGGTGTGCACGGCATCCGCATCTTCATCGTCGAGAACGGTCGCATCGTGCAGCGTCAACGAATACAGGTCGTCGCTGGTCTTCTTCGTGCCGCGGTCGTCGCGGATCATCGTCGCCGCCCGGCTCACGACGAGCTGGGTCATCAGGGCCGGGAACGCGCGGTCGCGCTCGTCGAGCAGCTCGGCCGCCTCCATCACCCCGATGCCGGGGAACGCCTGGTACTGCGCGACGATGATGCCCGTTCCCTTCGGGTTGCCGAGGCTCACGATGCGCACCACGAGCGCGAGGGCGAAGACGACGATCGCGATGCCGAGCAGCACCCACACGAGCACGCGCGCGACCGAGACCGGCACCTCGAAGGTGCCGGGCTTGAAGCCGACGCTCATGGTCAGGTTGTGGCCCGCGGCGAGGTTCGATGCACTCGCGGCGACCGTGCCGCCACTCGCGCTGATGTCGCAGTCGCCGCCGGTCGCGCCCCGCGCGCCGGCGTAGCAGTGATTGTCCCCGGTGAGCGCACCGGTGAGCCCCGCGGGCACGTGCAAGGTCGCGCTCACCGTGCCGAACGGCTGCCCCCAGCCGGTGCCGTTCACGTCGAACAGGAACTGCTGCCCGCCGCCGCTCGCCTCATGGATCACGTCGCGCATCGTGTACGCGATGACGTAGGTCTGCACGCCGTGCGCGTAGGCGTACGGGTCGCCGATGCGCAGCACCCTGAACCCCGCGGGCGAGTTGTCGGTCTGGATCTGGTACGGGACGGCGGCTCCGGCGGCATCCGTCACGCCCCTGATCTGAACGTGCAGCGAGCGGCCGTCGGCCGTCGTCGGGATCGCGCGCTCGATGCCGTGGTTCTGGTCGAAATCGGGAAACCGCGCGACGAACGTCTCGGTGACCGCGAGGTTCGCGCGGTGGTCGGCGGTGCGGGTCAGCCGGTAGTCGGTGTGCAGGCTGTCGAAGGTGAACTCGGCGGTGCCCGCCGAGACGACGCGGCCACTGCGAACGGATGCCTGCGCCGGCGCCGCCGCGACGAGACCACCGCTCGCCAGCGCGCCGAAGAGCAGAGCGAGAAGAATCCGGATGCCCCACCGCTGAATCACGCGATGAGCCTATCGGCGGCTCTCGCTCCTGGCCGTGGTGTTGCCCCACTGGTCGAGCTCGATCGTGACATGGCCCGGCTTGCCGCCGCCCGCGCCGATGCCGATGCCGAGCGGGTCGCCGTCGGCCTCGGGCGACGGCGCCGGAAGGCTGCTCTGGCGCTCGAGCTCGAGCTGCGTCTCGTAGCGCACGGGGTGGAACACCTCGTCGAACGCGGCGCCGAGCATGCCGCTGCCCACCGATCCCGAGCCGCGCTTCTGCGTCTTGTCGCTGAAGTCGACGACCCCGGTCCTGTTGAGCACCCACAGCAGCAGGCACACGCCGACGATGGCGGCGCCGACGATCAGGGGGTTCACGGGCGCCAGGGTAGCAAGAGCCCCTGAAGACCCGGCGCGCCTAGTGGCCCTGTGCGCGGGTGAAACGACGCTTCCGCCGGAGTCGTCTCACCCGCGAAAGCGCGTTTTCACCCGCGCACGCGTCACGGGACGCGGTAGAGCCACTCGGGGGTCGAGAACTTCTCGGTGACGAGGCGCTCGGCGGCCGCGTACTCGGCCGGCGTGATGTCGCCGGGGGTCGCGCCGTACATCGACGCGAACTGCTGCTTCATGCGGTCGATGATCTCCTCGCGCGGCAGGCCCGTCTGCGACCGCAGCGGGTCGACGCGCTTCGCGGCGCTCGCAATGCCCTTGTCGCTGATCTTCTCGCGGCCGATGCGCAGCACCTCGGTCAGCTTCTGGCCGTCCATGTCGTAGCTCATCGTGACGTGGTGCAGCACAGCACCCGAGCCGAGCCGCTTCTGCGCGGCGCCGCCGATCTTGCCTTTGGGGCTCGTGATGTCGTTGAGCGGCATGTACGACGCATCGATGCCCATTCCCTTGAGCGCGAGGATCGCCCACTCGTCGAGGTACGCGTAGCTGTCGGCGAAGGTCATGCCCTGCACGAGGTCGATCGGCACGTACAGCGAGTAGGTGACGACCGAGCCCTTCTCCATCATCATCGCGCCGCCGCCCGTGATGCGGCGCACCACGTCGAAGCCGTACTTCGCAGCCCCCTCCGGGTCGACCTCGTTCTTCACCGACTGGAAGGAACCGATGACCACGGCGTTCTCCTCCCACTCCCAGAAGCGCAGGGTCGGCTTGCGCGCGCCGGTGGCGACGGATGCCGTGAGCACCTCGTCGAGTGCGAGATGCGTCGCGGGGCTCACCGCGGGGGCGTGCACGATCTCCCACTGGTAGTCGCCCCAGCTGGTCGCACTGGCGAGCGAGCGGCGGATCGCGACGCCGACGGACTCAGGGGTGAAGCCGAGGAGCACGGCGCCGTCGGGAAGCGCGTGGCGCACGGCATCCGCAATGACGCGCGTGTCCGACTCGACGGGCAAGCCGTTGATGGCCGCGTCGATCGCCGAGAGCGCCTCGTCGGGCTCGAGGAAGAAGTCGCCGGCCAGATGGAAGTTCGCGATGCGCCCGTCCACAGAATCCAGGTCGACGACGACCAGCTTTCCCCCAGGCACCTTGTACTCGCCGTGCATATACCAACCTTAGGCAGGTATGTGCACAGCGAGACCGCCCTAGGGCGCGGGGGTGGCGTGCCTGATCAGATCAAGGGTCTGAGCGGGGAACCAGGAGCCGGCCGCCGGGTCGTTGAGACCCCAGAGCGGGTCGAACTGGGCCTGCGCCGTGGCAGCCGTCGGCCACCCGGGCTGCGTGTACGCGCCGAAGTCCCAGGCGCGCGCGCCGCCCGCCGAATCGCACTGGCCGTCCGACTCGCCCGGGGTCTTCGCCCAGACATACGCGTCGACCAGCGGAGTGCCGGTCTTCGTGGTCGGGCGCAGACCGAGGCCCGCTCCCGGCGGGTTGCACCAGTTGCCGGCGGCGAGCGTCGAGACGGTCGCGGCGCTCTGGCTGTAGGGCGCTGCACCGTATTCCGCCATGTTGTTCGGCCCGGTGCCGTTGCGGCTCGTGTCGACGACGAAGTGCGCCGTCGGGGTCACGCCGGCGTTCGCGAGGTCGGTGTTGTACTTGCCGGTCACGTCGCCCGCGTAGCTCGACAGCTGCGACGGGTCGGTGTTCTGCCACTGGCTGTACGGGTCGAGCGCGACGCCATTCCAGCCGGTGTTCGGGCCGCCGTTCCAGTACTGGTTGTAGCAGTTCGCGGCGGTGGTCGCGCCCGCGTTCACGAGGGCGATGCAGTCGGAGATCCAGGTGCCGTAGTCGACGTCGTTGACCGTGTACTGGAAGTTCGACACGTTGGTGAAGAAGCCCTGCGCGTCGTTCACGCCCGCCGAGATCAGCCGGGTCGTGATGTCGCCGATGTTCAGCCACGCGGGATGCGTGGCGTCGAGGTAGACGCTCGTGTTCGGCTTCGCCTCGAGCGCGTCGACGGCATAGTGCAGCTGCGCGAAACGGGTCGCGTCAGCGGCATCCTGCGGGGTCACCCCGCAGTTGCTGCCGGGCAGCAGGCCGAGCCCGTCCGGCTCGACCAGGATCGCCGCCTTGGCGTTGCCGACGCCTGCGGCGATGCCGTCGATCCATGCCTCATAGGCGGCCGTCGTCTGCGCGCCGCCCGCGGAGTACGAGCCGCAGTCGCGGCCGGGGATGTTGTAGGCAACGAACACCGGGACAGCGTGCTCGACGGTCGCCGCCACGATCGCCTGCTGCACGGTCTTGCGCACCTGGGCCGGGGTGCCGCTCGTGAGCCACACGGCCTGCGGCGTGGCGAGCATCTTGGTGAGCGCGAGCGCGTCCTTCGTGTCTCGGCTCTTCGCGAGCTGCAGTACCTGCTTCAGCCCGTCGACGTCCGGCGCCTTGACGAACAGCTGCGGCGAGCCGAGCGCGTGGCTCGATTTCTGCGGGGCGACCGGCGCGTGCGGCGCGGCCGCCATAGCCGGGGCGGATGCTGCGGCGACGAGCGCCGCGGCGGCGAGGCCGGCGCTGACGAGCGCGGCGGAACGCCAGATCGATCTGGACATGGTTCTCCTCATTGAGACGTCCGTTCGAGGCCCCCGAATGTGGGGCAGAACCGAGATTCCCGCCCTTAACTGGTTAAGTCAAGATGCGTGAGTCCAGCCAGGCCACGAGGTCGGCGAGCACCTCCTCCTTGTTGAGCTCGTTGAAGACCTCGTGGCGGGCATCCGTGTAGATGTGCACGGTCACATCGCTCAGCCCGCTGCGCGTGCGGTACGCGTTCGCGAGCTTGACCACCGACTTCTCGCCGCCGAGGGAGTCGTCAGACCCGATCTGGATGAGCAGCGGCACATCGCGCTCCAGGTTGCGCGCGGGCCGGCCGAGCATGCGCATGGCGTCGACGATGCCGAACTTCGCGATCGTCTCCGCCGAGAAGTTGAGCGGGTCCTCATCGAACGCGGTCTGCACGGCGGTGTCGCGCGACAGCCACTCGTGGCCGGTCGTGCCGAGGTTCTTGTGCAGCGCGTTCAGATCGCCGGAGCGCATCGAGCCCAGCATCCGATACGCCGTGCCGGTCAGCACGACGGCGTCGTAGTCAGCCGCGTGCCGGTTGATCAGCATCTGCGCCATGAGCGAGCCCCAGCTGTGGCCGAGCAGGATGACAGGGACCGAGGGATGCCTCGCGCGGATGATCCTGCCCAGCTGCCGCAGGTCGGCGATCGTCGCGCGCAGCCCGCCAGGGCCGAGCTTCCCCAGCTGTGTGACGTCGCCGCCCCACTGCGCGAGCCCCGTCTGCCCGTGACCGCGGTGGTCGTCGGCGTACACCGCGTAGCCGGCGTCGTTCAGCGCCCGCGCCACGTGGGCGTAGCGGCCGGCGTGCTCGCCGAGACCGTGCGCCAGCTGGACCACGCCCTTCGGATCGTCGACGGGGTACTCGTAGTAGGTGACGACCACGCCCTGGTCGTCGGCGAACGTAGGCATGCGCACATCATGCCCGAGACAAGTAATTGCGGTCAGCTAATTAGCACGGCTAACGGAGTACGCTGTTGTGCGTGAGCGAAGAACTCGATCTCGACGCGCAGCTGCGCATCGCCGTGGGCCGCCTCAACCGCCGCATCCGTGCCGAGAAGGCGAGCGACGACATCTCCGACGGGCAGTTCAGCGTGCTCGCGCAGCTGTTCCGGGAGGGGCCGCACACGGTCGGCCAGCTCGCCGAGGCCGAGCGCGTCACCCCGCCGTCGATGAACCGGCGCGTCAACTCGCTCGAAGCAGGCGGCTACGTCACCCGCGAGGGCTCCCCCGACGACGGCCGCAAGGTCGTCGTGCGCGTCACGCCGGAGGGCTCCGCGTTCGTCACCGAGACGCGCCGCCGCCGCGAGCAGTGGCTCGGCAAGCGCACGAGCGAGCTGACGGATGCCCAGCGGGAGACGCTGCTTGCGGCATCCGCCATCATGCGCGAGATGGCCGACGGATAGGCCGGCACCGATTTGAACAACCTCTTCCGGTCCCTCGCGGGCGTCAACTACCGCATCTGGTTCGTCGGCGCGATCGTCTCGAACGTCGGCACCTGGATGCAGCGCACCGCGCAGGACTGGATCGTCCTCACCGAGCTCACCCGCAACAACGCCACCGCCGTCGGCGTCACGATGGCCCTGCAGTTCGGCCCGCAGCTCGTGCTGCTGCCGGTCACGGGCTGGGCCGCCGACCGATTCGATCGCCGCCGCCTGCTCATGTGCACGCAGGCCGCGATGGGGCTGCTCGGCGCGGGTCTCGGCATCATGACCGTGACGGGCGTTGTGCAGCTGTGGCACGTGTACGTGTTCGCGCTGCTGCTCGGCATCGTCGCCGCCTTCGACGCACCGGCTCGGCAGACCTTCGTCGGCGACCTCGTCGACGGCCGCAACCTGTCGAACGCCGTCGCGCTCAACTCGGCGTCCTTCAACGCGGCGCGCACGATCGGGCCCGCCGTCGCCGGCCTGATGACGGCGGCCGTCGGCGCAGGGTGGGTGTTCCTCATCAACGCCGTGACCTTCGGCGCCGTGCTGATCTCGCTGCGGCTGATGCGCACGGACCAGCTGGGCCGGAACGCGCGCCCGTCGCGCCGGGGCGGCCTGGTCGACGGCTTCCGCTACGTGCGGCGGCGCCCCGACATCATGGTGATCCTCGTGATGGTGTTCCTGATCGGCACCTTCGGCCTCAACTTCCCGATCTACACCTCGACCATGGCGTCGACCGTCTTCGGCAAGGGGGCGGGCGAATTCGGCATCCTCTCGTCGATCATGGCCGTCGGCTCGGTGGCGGGCGCGCTGCTGTCTGCGCGGCGCGAGAAGCCGCGCGTCTCGCTGCTCTTCGTCGGCGCGCTGATGTTCGGCGTCGGATGCCTGATCGCGGCCGTCATGCCGACGTTCTGGCTCTTCGGGGCGGCCCTCGCGCTCATCGGGCTGTTCTCGCAGACGCTGATGACCACGGCGAACGGCACCGTCCAGCTCGCCACCGACCCCGCGGTGCGCGGGCGGGTGATGGCGATCTACATGGCGATCTTCATGGGCGGCACACCCATCGGGGCCCCGATCGTCGGCTGGGTCGCCGACACGCTCGGCCCGCGGTGGGGGCTGGGCGTCGGCGCCGCGTCGGGCATCGTCGCGGGGGCCGTCGGCGTGTACTACCTCGTGCGCTGGCGCGGCCTGAGGCTGCGCGTGCGCGGCGGGCGGCCGGCATTCGTCCTCGAGGAGCCGGAGGTCGCGCGGCCCGAGGCCGCTGCCGCCTAAGCCTCCCGGGTGATCTCGACCTTCACGAAGATGTCGGCCGCGCCCGCACCGGCGTAGACGCCGCGGATCGGCGCGATGTCGTCGTAGTCGCGGCCGTGGCCGACGTAGACGTGCCGGTCGCCGGCCTCGGTGAGATTGGTCGGGTCCCAGCCCCGCCAGATGCCGTGGCCGTCGCCCTCGGCGGCCCCGCAGTACCACTCGACCCACGCGTGCGACTCGCCGGCGACCTTCTCGTGCAGCTCCGCGTCGGGCCTCGGGTGCAGATAGCCCGACACGTAGCGGGCCGGAATGCCCACGGAGCGCAGCGCGCCGAGGGTGACGTGCACGATGTCCTGGCAGACGCCGCGGCGCGCTGCCCACGCCTCCGCGCCGGTGGCGTCGACGCGGGTGACGCCCTGCACGTACTCCATCTCGCCGCCGATCGCACGGCAGATCGCCTCGGCGGCCTCGCACGGCGTCGCGGCTGCCGCGGCGATGTCCGCCGCCTCAGCCGCGACCTCGGCAGGCGGCTCGGTGCGGCGGCTCTGGCGCAGCTGCTCGACGGACTCGACGGTGAGCCTGCTCGCCTCGCGCAGCTCGTCCCAGCCGATCGAGCAGTCCTCGTGGGGGCGGTCGTCGACCTCGATCAGGCTGCTCGCCGAGAGCACGAGCTCACGATGGGGTGAGAGCACCTCGAACGAGGTGACCCGGGTGCCCCAGTAGTCGGTGTAGGTGTGCTGCGGCGCGTTCGGCTTCGTGTCGATGTGCGCGGAGAGCACCCACTGGCCCTCACGCGACGCGGGAAGCATCCGCGCCTCGTTGTAGGAAGCGGACGCCTCGCCCTCGTAACGGAACCCGGTCGTGTGGGTGACCCGCAATCTCTTCATACCCGCTCCCCTGCCCATGTCGGCATCACCTGCGTCGGGAAATACCGCTGCTTGACGGCCTCGCTCGCTGCGCTCGTCGCGCGCTGCACCCCCTCCATGGCGTGCGGCAGATCCACGAGGATCTCGGAGATCGGGCGGTATTCGAGGCTCGACACCGCCTGCCCGAGCACCCGCAGCGCCTGGTCGACGGCGCCGATGCGCTCGGTGCGCGGCTCGAGCGCGTTCAGGCTGTCGATCGCGCGGTTCATCGAGAACAGCACCGAGCGCGGGAAGATGCGGTCGACGAGCAGGAACTCGGCCGCGTTGCGCATCGACGAGACGCCGCGATAGGTGCGCAGGTACGGCTCGTAGGCGCCGCACGAGCGCAGGATCGTGGTCCAGCTCGGGCCGGACACCTCGGTGAGCGCGCGCGTCGCGAGCAGGCGAGCCGTCATGTCGGCCCGCTCGAGCGCGAGGCCGAGCGAGAAGAAATGGTAGGCGTCGTCGCGGCTCATCACCGTCTCGTTCGTGCCGACGGCCAGCGCCGTGCGCTCGCGCACCCAATGGAAGAAGTCGTGCACCCGCTCGCTCGCCACCTTGCGCGGCATGCGCGTGGTGGTCGTGTTGAGGCACTCCCACAGCTCGCTCGACACGATCTCGCGCGCACGTCTGGCGTTCTCACGCGCGGCGTTCAGCGAATAGGCGATGGATGCCGGATTCTGGCGGTTCACGGCCAGCAGGCTGAGCACACCCTCGCGGTCGAGGCGGGTGTCGGGCGGAACCTCCGACCCCATCACACCCAGCAGCGCGCGGCACGCGGTGTCCTCGTCGACCCAGGGGTCCTCGAGCAGCAGCTGGAGCTGCACGTCGAGGATGCGGGCGGTGCCGTCGGCCCGCTCGAGATAGCGACCGATCCAGAACAGGGATTCGGCAATTCTAGAGAGCACGGATTCCTCCCCCGTTGTGCTGCGTGACGGCCTTGTGGGCCTGCTGCTGCTGTTGTTGCTGCTGCTGGGTCGCCCCGAGCTGGTCCTCGGGCGCGAACTGCGGGTCGGTCCTGCCCTTGGGCGCGACGGCCGCGAGCGGCGGCGAGCCGGCCGCCGCCAGCTCGATCGGCGCGGCCTGCTCGGCGGTGAGCGCCGAGACGTCGATCGCGCTCGTGGCCGGGTGCGCGACGGGAACCGGAATCGGCCCGGAGACCGGTGCGGTCCCGCGGCCGAGCACCCAGGTGTCCTTCGAGCCGCCGCCCTGCGACGAGTTCACGACCAGCTGACCGGCGGGCAGCGCGACCCGGGTGAGGCCGCCCGGCAGCACCCAGATGTCGTCGCCCGAGTTGACGGCGAAGGGGCGCAGGTCGGTGTGCCGCGGCTGCATGCCGTCATCGGTCAGCGTCGGGATCGTCGAGAGCTGCACGACGGGCTGGGCGATCCAGCCGCGGGGGTCGTCGATGAGCTTCGTGCGCAGCGACTCGAGTTCCTTGCGCGAGGCGGACGGGCCGATGACGAGGCCCTTGCCGCCCGAGCCGTCGACGGGCTTCACGACGAGCTCGTCGAGGCGGTCGAGCACCTCTTCGAGCGCGCCCGGGTCTTCGAGGCGCCAGGTGTCGACGTTCGGGATGATCGGCTCTTCGTTGAGGAAGTACCTGATCAAGTCCGGCACGTAGGTGTAGGTCAGCTTGTCGTCGGCGACGCCGTTGCCGATCGCGTTTGCGATCGTCACGTTGCCGAGGCGCGCGGCCGCGAGCAAGCCAGGCGTGCCGAGCACCGAGTCGGCACGGAACTGCAGCGGGTCGAGGAACTCGTCGTCGATGCGGCGGTAGATCACGTCGACGCGGGTGGGGCCGCCGGTCGTGCGCATCCACACGCAGCCGCCCGAGACGTAGAGGTCGCGGCCCTCGACGAGCTCCACGCCCATCAGGCGGGCGAGCAGGGTGTGCTCGAAGTACGCCGAGTTGTAGACACCCGGAGTGAGCACGACGACCACCGGGTCGTCGACGCCGGCCGGCGCAGAGGCGCGCAACGCCTGCAGCAGCCGGTACGGGTATTCGCCGACAGGCCGCACCGACATGGACACGAACAGCTCGGGCAGCGTCTGCGCCATGACGCGGCGGTTCGAGACGATGTACGAGACGCCGGACGGGACGCGCACGTTGTCTTCGAGGACCCGCCACGCGCCCCTCTCGTCGCGGATCAGGTCGATGCCCGCGACGTGCACCCGCACGCCGTTGGCGCTCTCGATGCCCGCGGCCTGACGGAAGAAGTTGGCCGAGGTGGCGATGAGGGACGCGGGGATGACCCCGTCGGCGACCGCCTGCTGCCGGCCGTAGGCGTCGCCGAGGAACGCCTCGAGCGCCCGCACCCGCTGCTTGACGCCCGCTTCGACGTCGACCCACTCGTCCTCGGGGATGATGCGCGGCACGGCGTCGAGCGGGAACGGCCGCTCCTCGCCGGCGAAGTCGAAGGTGACGCCCTGTGCGAGGTAGGAGTTGGCGAGGGCGTCTGCGCGGCCGCGCAGCTCGTCCTGCGTCATCCGCCCCAGCGCCGCGTGCAGCTCGCGGTACGGCTCGCGCGCCTTCGTCGCGCCGTCTTCGGCGGGGCCGGCGAACATCTCGTCGAAGGCGACACCCGGTCGCCCTGGCGGCAACGCTGCGCCGTACCCCGCGAACAGATCACCCATGACCGAGAATCTAGGAACGGAGTGTTGCGGCTGCGTTTCCGGCAGGGGTTCGATTTGTGTCGCCCGTCATGGGGGGGGACACTATCCGCGTTCGGCGAGGAGCGCCGCGACGCCGCGCGTCCCGAACCGTAGGCTGGCGGCATGCCAGAGCGCCTCGTCGTCAGCCTTCCCGATGATCTGCTCCGCCCCTATCTCGACGGGCTCGCCGACCCGGTTCCCGCGGGCGCGGTCGACTTCGTCACCTGGTCGATCGACGGGCCGCCGCCCGTGCCGCGCGTCGACCTCGCGGTGCTGCCCTACATGTCGGCCCACTCGTCGCGCCTCAGGTGGCTTGCCGAGGGCGAGATCGGCCTCGTGCAGTCGCAGTCGATCGGCTACGACGGCGTCGCCGCCGCGCTGCCGGCCGGCCTCGCCTACGCCAATGCGTCGAGCGTGCACGAGACGGCGACGGCAGAGCTCGCGCTCGCGCTGATACTCGCGTCGCAGCGCGGTCTCGACGAGTTCGCGCGCAACGCGGAGCACGGACTGTGGAAGGGCGGCCGGCGGCCGTCGCTCGCCGACCGCACGGTGCTGATCCTCGGCTACGGCGGGGTCGGCAAGGCGGTCGAGGCGCGGCTCGCGCCGTTCGAGGTTGCCGAGGTCGTGCGCGTGGCATCACGCGCGAGATCGGATGCCACGGGCGAGGTGCACGGCATCGCTGAACTGCCTGAGCTGCTGCCGCACGCCGAGATCGTGGTGATCGGCACTCCGCTGACGGATGCCACGCGCGGCCTCGTCGGCGCCGCAGAGCTCGCCCTGCTGCCTGACGGCGCGCTCGTCGTCAACGTCGCGCGCGGCCCCGTGCTGGACACCGACGCGGCGCTCGCCGAGGCGGGGCGCCTGCGCTTCGCGCTCGACGTCACAGACCCTGAGCCGCTGCCGGCTGACCACCCCCTGTGGTCAGCGCCCGGCGTGCTCATCAGCCCGCACGTAGGTGGGGCGGCGTCGGCGATGGAGCCGCGCATGGCCCGCCTGCTGCGCCGCCAGATCGGGCACCTGCTCGCGGGCGAGGAACCCGAGAACGTGGTGCTGCGCAGCTGAGACGTGGCACAACCGCGTCATACGGTCACTGCCGCGCGCTGCGCGCGGGCGGAACGCGCGGGGATGTTCGCTTCGCGCGGATGAGCGCGCCCCTTTGGGCACTGCGCGCGGCTGCTCACGCTCACTTGAGCGTGAGGGTCGCCGCCGCGCTCGTCGTGACGTTGCCGGCCGCGTCGCGCGCCACCGACGTAACCGAATACGTGCCCTTGGGGAACGACGCCGTCGACGCGGTGAGGCGGTAGCTGCCGTCCGACGCCTTCGTGGCCGGGCCGAGCGTCGCGCCGCCCGCGCGGAAGATCACGTCGGTGAGGCCGACGTTGTCTGAGGCGCTCGCGATCAGAGTCACGGTTCCCGTCACCGTCGAGCCCGACTTCGGCGCGGTGATCGCCGTCTTCGGCGCGGTCGTGTCGGCCGCGGTCGCGGCGCCGGTGCCCTTCGGGGTGTCCGCACCCGCGATGGTCGCCGAGGTGGCGTCGCCGTCGACGTCGGTCGGTGCACGGGGCACGGTGGTGGCCACCGCCTTCACGGTCGCGTCGGCTGGCGCGGTCAGATGCAGGTCGTTGGCCGCGGCGTTCGCGAACCGCACCGAGCCCGCCTTGTTGCCGCCCGTCTGCAGCAGCGGCAGCGTCGCACCGCACAGTTTCGTGTTCCACGACGCGACCACCGAGTTCGTCAGCGGCACGGAGCAGTCCGACAGGTAGGCGATGACGTTGCGGTCCGCGACGGTGCCGGCCTGCGTTCCGAGGCGCGCCGCGCCCGCCCCGAGCGTGTTGTTGCGCAGCACCAACCCCACGGTGCTGGCCTCGCGCAGATCCACCGCGGAGCCGCCGCCGCACAGGGTCGTCACCGTGATGCATCCGCTGATGAAGTTGTCCTCGATCGTCACGCCGTAGATGCCGTGCCCGGCGCCGACGGAGAGGATGAGCCCCGAGTTGTAGCAGTTCGAGAGATTGTTGCGCTCGACCACCACGTTCGCCGAGTCGAAGATCTGAATGCAGTCGGCGTGCATCCCGTTGTTCGTCGACTGGTTGTAGTTGCGCACCGTGTTGCCGGCGATCGTGACGCCGTAGGCGTTGCCGACCTGGATGCCGTCGATCGACGAGCCGTTCTCGAACAGCGAGCCCGTGACCGTCGCGTCCGTGCCGCGCACGAACAGGCCGCCCCCGTCGATGTGGGCGCCGGAGACCGTGTCGCCCGTGCCGGTGAGATAGAACGCCGCGGTGACGAGCACACCCTTCCAGGTGAGATAGTTCGCCTGGTCGGTGACCGTCGTCAGGGTCGCGGCGGCACCGGATGCCGGGGTGATCGTGACGGGCGCCGCCGCCGTGCCGTGCCCGCCCTTCACCGTCACGGCCGGGTAGGTGCCCGCCGTGAGCTGAATGGTCGCGCCCGCAGGGGCGGCCGCGACCGCCGTCGGCAGCGAGCAGGGCGCGGCACTCGAACAGGTCGACCCGGTGCCGGTGGGCGACGCGTAGAGCGTCGTGGCGGCGGCGGCCGGCGCGGCGAGGGCGATGACCCCGGCCACGACGAGCCCGACGACCGCCGTCAGTGCGGCGAACGAGCGCCGACGCGCGCGCCCGTGGTTGATTCCCCACCCCGAAGTCATGCGACCAACCTTGCGACGATCGCCTGCCCACCGAAAGGGGGTGCGGTGTGCGCCGACAAGCTTTTACATCCTGGCAACGTGAGGAAACATCACCGTCAACCTGCCGGGTACATGCTTCAAGTCGACGCCCTCCTCAAACGAAGGGAGCACGGCCCCCGATGTCCCAAGGCAGTGGCTCTCTCCGTTCACGCAGTCTGCTCGGCGGCATCTGGACCGCTCTGCAGCGGGTCTACGGCAGCCTGCTGAGCGTCGTCACGCTCGCCCTGCTCTCGCGACTCGTCGGCGCAGAGGCCTTCGGCATCGTCTCACTGGTCTCCGTGTTCATCGGGCTGCTGTCGCTCGTCGGCGACCTGGGGTTCACGCCGTCGCTGATCAGGGCGACGGCACCCTCCAGGCGCCAGATCAACACCGCGTTCTGGACGGGGCTCGCGGTCGGCACGGTCCTCGGCGCTCTGCTGGCGCTCGCGGCGCCGGCGATCGCGGCGTTCTACGGGCATCCCCAGCTCACCCTGATGATCCGCGTCGCCGCGCTCATCCTGCCCCTCAACGCGCTGTGCTCGATTCCGACCATCCTGCTCACGCGCGAGCTCAAGATGCGGCCGCTCGCGATCCGCTCGGGCGTCGGCGCGACCATCGGCGCGGTCGGCGCGGTCATCCTCGCGCTGATGGGGGCGGGTGCGTGGGCCCTCATCTTCCAGGGCGGCGGCAACATCCTGGTCGACATCGCGATCCTGTGGGGTGCGGTGTCGTGGCGGCCGCGCTTCGAGTTCTCTTTCCGCGAGGCGCGCGACATGCTCAAGTTCGGGCTGCCGACGCTCGCCACCCAGCTTGTGCACGAGGGACGCGACCGCATGGTCGAGCTCGTGCTCGGCAAGCTGCTCGGCGCGACAGCGCTCGGCTACTGGGTGGTCGCGACGCGCATCACCTCGCAGCTGCTCACGCTGTTCGCGTCGGTGGTCAACGCGGTGGCGCTGCCCGCCTTCTCGAAGATCAAAGACGACCCGGAGCGGCTCAGGAACGCGGTTCGGCACGCCGAGCGCGTGTGCGCGAGCATGGCCGTCCCCGGTCTGTTCGCGATCGCCGCCGTCTCGCCCGTCGCCGTGCCGTTCCTGTTCGGGCAGCAGTGGGCGACGAGCGGCCAGATCGCCCAGCTCACCGCGCTCACCGGATCGATCACGGCGCTGCAGTGGCTCGACGGGAACGTATGGTGGTCGCTCGGCCGCCCCGGGGTCGAGCTCGCCCTCGTCACGATCATCTCGGCGGTGCACGTCGCCGCGGTGTTCATCGCCGCGCCGTACGGGCTGCTCGCGGTGGCCTTCGCGCTGCTCGCGCGCACCGTGCTGCTGTCGCCGCTGCGTGTGGTCGCACTGGTGAGGCTCGGCCGCATGCCGCTGAACATCTACCGCGACATCCCCGGTATCGCCGTGTCGGCCGGTGTGATGCTCGTCGCCATGGTGTCGATCGGCCACGTGCTGCCGCACTCGCCCGCCCTGCTCTATCTCGCGGCAGAGGCGATCATCGGTGTCGCCGTCTATTTCGGCATCGGGATGCTGGTGCAGCGCAGCGCCTTCGTCGAACTCCGCACCGACGTGCTGCACATCGTGCGGCGGCGCGCGACGGCATGATCGCGGTGGCCGCGTGAGATCGACCGTCGCCGAACTGCACGAGCGCGCGAGCGCCGAGCTCGTCGACGCGCTCGGCGCCCCCGGCCCCGTCGATGTCGTCGACTTCCCCGATCACCTCAACTGCGGCGACGCGGCGATCTGGCTCGGTGAGCTGGTCGTTCTGAGCGCGTCGGGCGCGCGCATCCGATCCGCGATGTCGCGGCGGTCGTTCCGCATCGACGCGCTCACCCCGGCGAGCACCATCGTCCTCCAAGGCGGCGGCAACTTCGGCGGCCTCTACCCCACCCACCACCAGCTGCGGCTGCGGCTGCTCGACAGGCTGCGAGGCCGGCGCATCGTGCAGATGCCGCAGTCGATCGAGTACCCGGGCGAACGCGAGCGCGATGAGCTGCGCCGGGCGGTGTCGCGGCACGGCGCGTTCGTGCTGCTCGTGCGCGACCACCGCTCGTTCGACCTGGCCGCAGCCGACTTCGACTGCGAGGTGCGGCTCGTGCCCGACGCCGCCTTCGCACTCGGCACGCTCACTCGCCGTGCGCCCACGGTCTCCACCGCCGTCCAGGTGCGCACCGACCGCGAGGCGACGGGCGGCGCAGACTTCGGCGACTTCCGCTTCGACTGGCTGCAGGCGCCGCTCACCGAGACGCGCAGGCGCAGGCTCGAGTGGCACGAACTCATCTCGCGTGCGGCGGCGAAGACCGGCTCGGCGCGACTTCGCACCGCCGAGATCGCCTCCGCGCAGCGCCTCGCCGAGGCCAACCTCGCGCGCGCGATCGGGCTGCTGAGCACCGGCCGCACGCTCGTGACCGACCGGCTGCACGGCCATATCCTCGCGACCCTGCTCGGCGTCGAGCACCTCGTCGTCAACGACAAGTACGGGAAGATCCGCGCCTTCTGGGACACCTGGACCCGCGACATCCCCCACGCCCATTTCGTCGAGACCTGGGCCGACACGCCCGCCGCACTCGCCGAGCTGACGGAGGCGCGTGCGGAGGGCGCGGCGTGAGCGCGCCCGACGTGACGGTGGTGATCCCCTGCCGCGACGTCACGGGCGTGATCGAGCGACAGCTGCGCGCGATCGGCGAGCAGGCGACGGCTGCTCGGTTCGAGGTGGTGCTCGCTGACAACGGCTCATCCGACGACCTGCGCGGCTTCGTCGACCGTCTCGGCCTGCCCGAGGTGCGCGTCGTCGATGCGAGCGACACTCCCGGCATCAACCACGCGCGCAACCGGGGCGTCGAGGGCGCGGCCGGCAGCGCCCTCGTCGTGTTCTGCGACGCCGACGACCTCGTGCACCCTGGCTGGCTCGAGGCCCATTGGCAGGCGTACCTCGGCGGCGCGAAGCTGCAGGGCGGCGCCCTGCACCGCGTGCTCGCGGACGGCTCGGAGCTCGGCTGGCAGACCGAGCTGCAGGACACGCTGCGCTTCCTGCCGTGGGCGCCCGGCGCGAACTGCGCGGTGGCGACCGAGGTGTTCGCGGCGTGCGGGCCGTTCGACGAGTCGTACCGCGGCGGCGGCGACGAGACGGACTTCTTCTGGCGGGCGCAGCTCGCCGGCTACGAGCTCGTCGCCGTGCCCGACGCGCGCATCGACTACCTGATGCGCATCGACGCGAAGGGCGTCTACCGGCAGAACGTCGCCTACGGCAAGAGCCACGTCAAGCTGTTCGCCGCATATCAGGGGCGGGGGATGCCGCGCTCGCTCGACCCTGCGATCGCACAGCGCCTCGGCCGCGACCTCGCCAAGCTGCTGCTGCGCGGCTTCCGGCGCGACGATTCGTACCGGGTCATGAAGGACCTCGGCTTCGCGGCCGGACGCGTCATCGGCTCGATCGAGCACCGCACCGTCTACCTCTGAGCGCGCCGGGTCAGTGCGCGACCTTCACCGAGACGCCCGGCGAAGTGCCGACGTTGCCCGCGGCATCCGTCGCCTTGGCCACAAAGGTGTAGGTGCCGTTCGGGTAGCCGGCCGTGCTGATCGTCGCCGACCACAGGCCCGACGACTGCTTGGCCGCCGTCGCGACCTTCGTCGTGCCGACCCAGAAGGTCACGCCCGTGACGGCGACGTTGTCGGAGGCCTGGGCGACCGCCGTTCCCGAGGTCGAGAACGCCGTGCCCGACGGCGGTGAGGTGATCGTCACGGTCGGCGGCGTGGTGTCCTTCGGCGGGGTCGGTGTCGCGGTCGGGGTGGGTGTCGGAGTGGGAGTCGGGGTCTTCGTCGGCGTCGGGGTGGGCGTGGGTGTTGAGGTCAGCGTCGGTGTCGGGGTGGGCGTCGGCGACCCGGTCCCTGACAGCGGCACCGTGCTCGCCAGATAGCCGTAGTACTTCCCTGCGACCGGGTGCAGCGGGTCGCCCTGGAAGCCGTGGCCGAGCGACGCCTGCGCCTTCGCCTGGGCGATCACCGTCTGCATGACGGCCTGCGACGAGGTCATGGCCGCACAGCTGCCGCCTGCGGCGAGGCAGTCGGCGACCACGCCGCTCGCGACAGCGGTCGACATGCTCGTGCCCGACTGCAGATAGCCCGTTCGGTTGCCCTTCAGCGTCGAGTACGGGCACGCGCCCGGCGCCGCGATGATGTGCGCCTGATCGGCCGCGCTCACGGCGTAGCCGCTGTTCGTCGCCGCGGTGTCGTCGCCCCACGGCATGCTGAACTGTGCGGTGCAGGCCGCCGGCGCCGTCGCCTTCCCGCCCGGCTGCCCATCGAAGTCGGCCATGTTGCTCACCGCGAGCACCTCGTTGTAGGACGCCGGGACCACCTTCGCGATGTCGACGTTGTTGTTCGTCGCGGCGGCGACCACGACGATGCCCATGCCGGTGATCGTGCAGATCGCCTGGTGGATCGGGTCGCCGTTGGTCTTGCCGCAATTGCCGTCGTCGGTGCCCGCCGTGCCGAGGCTCAGGTTCACGACCCTGATGTTGTCGGCCTTCGCGTTGGCGATCACCCAGTTCAGACCGCACATCATCGTGGTGGGCGTGCCGGCGTTCTTGCTGTCGAGGATGCGCACGGAGTAGAGGGGCACGCCCGGTGCGACGCCGACGATGCCCGCGTTGTCGTCGTACGCGCCGATGACCCCCGCGACGGCGGTGCCGTGGCCGTTCGCGTCACCGGCATCCCCAGAGCCGAAGCAGTTCACCTGGGCCTTCAGGTTGTAGTCGGTGCGCGCCTCCGACCCCGAGTCGAGGATCGCGACAGCCGGCCCGGACCACGGCACGTTGGCGCCGCTGCCCGCCTTCACCGGCGGGAGATTCGCCTGCACCGTCTTCACCGCGGGCGGCACCGTCTGCACGCCCCACGCCGGCAGCTCGCCGGTCAGCACGGCCGCCACGACGAGCAGGGCGACGGCGCCGGTTGCGACCAGGCTGCGGCGGTTCACTCCGCGGCTCACTCCACGACGGGCACCCATCTGCGCTCCTTCGTCTCTGCGGTGTGCGGCTGCAGCACCGCGCGGTACGCGTCCAGGGTGGCTGCGGCGATCGCGCCCCACTCGAGTTCGGACAGGTCGGCGACCTCCGGCCGCGGCTCGTCGCGCGCCCAGGCGAGGGCACCGGCGAGCGCGGCGGCGTCGAACTCGCCGTCGTAGGTGCGCACCCACGCGGGCCCGACCAGCTCGGCCAGCTCGCCCATCGCGCCGATGCGCGGCACGAGCACCGGCCGGTTCGCCGACAGCGCGAGGATCGCCGAGCCCGAGTTCTCGATCGCCCGGTAGGGCAGCACGACGAGGTCGCTCGCGCGCAGCCAGTCCGCGACGCGCTGCGCGGGCTGGAACGCGAGCTCGAGCACGATGCGGGGGTCGCCGGCCGCGGCATCCGTGATCGCATCGCGCTCTTCATCGCTCGACGGGCGACCCGCGATCGCGAGCCGCGCGTCGGGGTCGAGGCCGCGGAACACCTCGAGCAGGTGCGGCACGTTCTTGTACGGCCGCAATTGGCCGATGGATGCCGCGACCAGGCCGTCTCGGTCGAGATCGAGCCGCGCCCGGGCCTCCGTCCGCGACGCAGAGAAGTCGTAGTCGGCGCGGTAGTGCCCGTGCGGCGTGACGAACGCGGGCGTGTGCTCGAGCTCGGGGTAGCCGCGCCGGGCGGCCTCGACGCCGCTCGCGGACAGCGACAGGATGCCGTCGACGTTCGCGGTGAGCAGCCGGCGCAGCCGCGCCCGCAGCGCGGGAGTCGAGCGCTGCTCGTGGTCGACGACGTTGTGGACGGTCCATACGACGCGGGTGCCGCGACGGCGGGCGACGCGCAGCGCGCCGAAGAACAGCACCAGGCGGGTGACGACGCGCCAGGACCTGTCGCCGGAGAGGAAGGTGAGCTCGGGCCAGTGCAGGTGCACGACGTCGACGTGCGCCGTCGCGAGTCGCCAGTAGCTGAGATCGCGCACCGTCATGCCGAGCTCGCTCATGCTGCGGTAGAGACGCGCGGTGTAGGGGTTGGCGTGCTCGGTGCGGAACGCGGGCTCGGCCTCGATCACGAGCGGTCGCCCGGCCGCCCGGGCGGAGGCGACGGGAGCTGTGCCGAAGAGGGCCGCGCGGGCCGCCGGGTACCCGGGCGACCACTCGCCGCGCCGGCGCCACACCTCGCCCCAGGTGCCGCCGGCGCGACCGACCGCCCGCTCGAGCAGGCCGCGGGTGAGTGCTCCCGCCCTGAGCAGCGCGATGCCGACGACCGCGCGCGCGGGCGACCAGCGCGCCTTCAGCAGCGTGGCCTTCCCGGCCATGACCATGCTCATCTTGCGGCCGTTGCCCAGACGCCGATCACCCGGCCGGCCGGCCTCAGAAGTCGAGCCGCCGACCGTGTGCACGATCGTCGCCGCGGGCACGATCACCGGGCGCATCCCTGCGGCAGCGGCCCGCAGCGAGAAGTCCGCGTCCTCGCCGTAGAGGAAGAACCGCTCGTCCATTCCGCCGAGGCGGTTCCAGTCGAAGCGGGCGATGAGCAGCAGGCATCCGGTGATCACGGGCACCTCGCGCACGGTGTCGCGCTGCCAGCGCCCGAGCGACTCCGGGTCGAACAGACGCGAGCGCGCGAACGCGGTCGACAGCCCCGTCGCGAAGCACAGCAGCGACCACAGGCTCGGCGCGCCCCAGCACGACGACGGCTCGAGGGACCCGTCGGCCGCGAGCGTGCGCCCGCCGTAGAGCCCGTGCTCGGGGTGCGCCTGCGCGAAGTCGACGAGCGCCACGAGCGCGCCGGGCAGCACGGTCGTGTCGGGGTTCAGCAGCAGCACGTATTCCCCGGTCGCCTGGGCGGCACCGCGGTTGACGCCTGCGGCGAAGCCCAGGTTTTCGCCTGCGTCGATGACGAGGACGGCCGGATGCCTCGCCCGAACGGCCTCGGCCGACCCGTCGGACGAGCCGTTGTCGACGACGACGGCCGACACCTCGAGCCCGGGCGCTCGCGCCGCCTCTGCGACGAGAGAGTCGAGGCAGGCGAGCGTCTGCTCGCGGGTGTTGTAGCTGACGATGACGACGGTGAGGGTGGTCATGCTGGCACCTTCACGCTGGCGGGCCGGTAGCCGAGCACGCGCGCGGGCACCCCGCCGACGATGGCGTTCGCCGGCACGTCCTTCGTGACGACCGCGCCCGCGCCGATCACGGCGCCGTCGCCGATCGTGACGCCGGCGACCACGACCGCGTTCGCCCCCAGCCACACATCGGCGCCGACCACGATGTCCCGCTCGACCTTCGGCTGGTCCATCACTGGGACTCCTTGCTCGATGCCGTAGTTCGACGCCGTCAGCGTCACGTGCGGCCCGAGCAGGCACTTCGGCCCGAACACGATGCGGCCGGTGGAATTGCCCGCCCAGATGATGCAGTGCTCGCCGATATGGCTGCCGTCGCCGACCCAGACGCGCTCCGCGTTGCGGAACGACACGTTGGGAGAGATGCGCACCTCGGCGCCGCGGTTGAGGCGCGCCACCTGATCGACGTACGAGTAGGCCGCGAAGTTCGCGAGCTTCAGCGCCTGCAGGTACGTGCGCGGGTCGAGCAGCGTGCGCAGCGCGTCTTTCCCGGTGCTCATGAGGCGACCTCCTGTTCCGCGGCGAGCACTGCCCAGGCATCCGCCGACTCGTTCTCGATCACGCTGCGCACGGCCGCCGGGTCCAGCCCCGGCGCGCACAGGGCGGCGAAGCTCAACTCGCCCGCGTACGACGTCGCGAACAGCCCGAAGCGCGACCCCGGCGTCGGCACCGGCCACAGCACCACCTGGCGCACGGCGGCGCCGGCGATCGCTGCCTGGCCGCGCCGGTACGGCAGGTACGAGGCGTAGCCGCCCGACTCTGCCGGCGTGAGATCGCCGCCGCCGGTGCGCCCGAAGTGTGTGACCTGCGCGTGCACGGCGGCGACCGCCGCGGCGAGCGGGGCAGTTTCCGACACAGACACGCGCAACATCACGATGCTGTTGCGCACGCTCGCGCCCTCGCGCCTGCGCCGCGAGACGGGCACTGCGACGGATGCCTCACCCGCCGCCCCCTCGAGGCGCACCGCCACCCGCAGCGCGAGCGCGACGACGAGGTCGCTGATGCTGCCGCCCAGGCGGCCGGCGAGCTCTGATGCCTGCGCGAGCGGGGTCGACCAGTAGCCGGCGGCCATCGCCGGCGCGTACACCTCGCGCAGGCCGCGCTGCGCGATCGCGCGGTTGCGCGCAGGGCGCAGCATCCGCCCGCCCCAGCGTGTCAGCCGCTTGCGGAACGGCTTGCGCCAGTACTCGTGCCAGGCGTCCCGAGGGCCGGAGCGCGCGCGCAGCCAGCGCCCCCACACCACGCCCAGGCCGCCAACGCGGGTACGCGGGGCCGGCCCGAGCGCGGGCGGAGCGTCATCTGCGCCGACGCCCATCAGCGCGTCGACGAACCGCAGCGCGAACAGCGCGTCGCCGAGCGCGTGCTGCACGCTGCCGACGACCGCGAGGTCGCCGTCGGCGCGCTCGATGACCGTGCAGCGCCACAGCGGGCGGTCGCGGCGCCGCGGCACGTTCGCTCCTCCGGCGAACAGCGCAGGCTCCTCGCCGACCGTGGGAACCCGCGGGAACCAGCCCAGGTGGTAGTCGCGATCGAGCGGCCCCGCGGGCACCCACAGCGGCGTCGTCACGCCGAGCGGCGAATCCACCAGCTTCAGCCGGGTCTCGGTGAACCGCTCGCCGACGACGAGCAGCGCGTCGGCGACCCGCTCGCGGTCGACGGTGCCGTCTGCGCGGCGGAACGGCGCGGAGTCGACGATGATCGTCGCCGTCGGCCACATCGCCTCGAACTCGACCCGGGTGCGGATGAACTTCTCGTCGAGCGTGCGCATCAGCTCGACCTGGGTGCGCGGGGTCACGACCGCTCCGTCCGCGTGAGCCGGGGCCGTTCGTCCTCGGGCACCGCGTCGTCGGCGCCGGCCGGGGCGATCGGCGCCGGTCGGTCCGCGTCGACGAAGAGCGCGCCGCGGCGCGGCACGCGCGCCGCCGCCCCGATGCCCTGCGGAATCGCCTTCAGCAGCGCGAGCCGCGCCGAGCGCTCGCGGGGGTCCGGCCAGCGCACGGCGCCGAGGGCCGCCCGGCCGATGAGCAGCCCCGCCATCGCGAGGCCGGTGAGCGGACGGCTCCTGATCCACTTGTCCGCCATCGCCCCCGCCCCGAGGCCGTAGCCGCGGTAGAGCGCGATGTGATCGTCGTCCTGCCTGGTGAAGTTGTGGTGCACCGTCGCGGTGGTGTCGGACACGATGGCGTAGCCGGCGGCGAGCACGCGGCAGAACGCGTCAAGGTCTTCCGCTCCGGCGAACCGCCGCCCCGCGCCGAGCACCTCGTCGAAGCCGCCGAGGCCGAGCATCAGCTCGCGGCGGAACGTCATGAACGCCCCGTGTCCCGCGTCGATGCCGCGCAGCACGCCCGTCAGACGCTCGACGCGGCCGGGCGCCGCGTCGGCGACGAGGGTGTGGTCGAGCATCCGCCCGGTCACGGCGCCCACGCGCTCGTCTGCGAAGTGCGCGAGCACCCCGTCGACCCACCCGGGCACGGCGACGCAGTCGTCGTCGGTGAACAGCACGAGCGGCCGCTCGGCGTGGGCGAGCCCCAGGTTGCGCGCGATCGACAGGCCGGGCACGTCGGAGCGGACATAGGCGACGGATGCCTCCCGCGCGACGCGCCTCGTCTCGTCGGTGCGCGACCCCGAGTCGACGACGAGCACCTCGACGCCCGCAGGCGTCGCCGCCGCAATCGAGCGCAGCGCCTCCCGCAGCATGGGCGCCCTATCCCTGCTGCACACGATGACGGTGAGGTCACCCGGCCCGTACACGCGGACCCTCCCCCGCGCCGGCAGCGCCCGGCGCGCCGGCCTGCAGCCACACGGCCTCGCGGTACGCGCCCGCCAGCCGCTCGGCTGCGGCCGCCCAGCCGAGCTCGGTCGCACGAGCCGAGGCCGCTCGCGACATCCGCTCGAGCTCGCCCCGGTCGCGCTCGAGACGGTCGAGCTGCGCCGTCAGGGTCACGATGTCGCCCACGCGGTGCGTGAGGCCCGTGGCGCCCTCGACCAGGTCGGCACCGGCCGCCGTGGAGACGAGCGGCACGCACCCCGACGCCTGGGCCTCGTACGTCACGAGCGCACTGCCCTCTTCGACGGTCGGCAGCAGCAGCACGTCGGCGTCGGCGAGCACCGCCCCCGCGTCGCCCGTGAAGCCCGCCACCTCGACGCCCGTGCGGTCGAGGAGCGGGGCGAGCGCCGCGCGGTACGCGGGCAGGAAGTCGCCGTAGATCGTGAAGCGGCCGCGGCCCGCCGCCGCAGAGTCGAGCCACGCGCGCAGCGCGTAGTGCAGCCCCTTGCGCGGGTCGCAGCGACCGAGGAACACCGCGTGCAGGCCGGTGCCGGGGGCGCGCGGCGTGTGCGGGCGCACCGCCTCCGGGCGCACGCCGTAGCGGTGGCGCAGGAGCCGCGCGGGCGCGAAGCCGCGATCGACGAAGGTCTGCCGCACGGCGCCCGACGGGGTGAGCAGCGCGGTGGCCGTCTCATACTCCGCCTGCTCGCGGGCGAGCCGCGACTCCGAGCGGGTGTGGGACTTGCCGCGCGGCTGCTCGAGCCCGAGCTTCCGGTACTCGGCGGCGACCACCTGGTAGGCGTGCTCGGTGTGCGTGTTGGGCACCTCGCGCACCGAGGCGATGCCGAGGGATGCTGCGGCCGCGAAGGTGCGCCGGCCGTTCAACGGCCAGCCGTGCACGACGTCGACGTGCTCGCCGGCCGCGACGCGACGCAGTGCGCGGGCGGCGAGAAGGTCATGCAGCTCGAAGGCCCTCTCGCGGCCGATCGCCCGGTGAGGCATCCGCACCCGCCCCCGCTGCAGTGTGGTCTGCACGCTCGCCGCCTGCGGAACCGGCCTGCTGACGGACGCCGCGAACACGTGCACGCGGTGGCCCGCAGCGGCGAGCTCCGCCGCCTGATTCCACGCCGTCCACCCGATTCCCGCCTCGCCCAGCGCGTGGGGGAACGCATAGAAGACGGTCAGCGGCCGGGTCATGGGTCTAACGGTGGGGCAGTCGCCGAGCGGCCGGAAGTGGATTTGAGGATCCGTCGTGAACCTTTTACATCCCGGCAACGTGAGGAAACATCACTGTCAAGGTGCCGGGTGCACGCTGAAGCTGTCCCCAGTTCGGGTGCACCGGCGCACCGCTTTCACCGACCCCCTCACAAGAGAAGGCGACGCAAATGGACGTTCCCCAGTACCTCCGGGTGCTCTGGCGCTACAAGTGGCTGCTGCTCGTCGGCATCGTCATCGCCGCGATGGCCGCCATGATCGCGGGCTTCAGCCTCGTCGACGGCAAGCTCGTCTCGCGCACGACGCAGCAGTACTCGGCGGCGACCACGATCATGCTCGGCTCGGCCGATCAGTCGATCTTCACCGACCAGCAGGTCGGCCCGACGCAAGCGCCCGGTCAGACGGTGCAGCAGACGAACCTCGCACAGACGGCGGTCGTCTACGCCTACCTGATCTCCGGCGACACGATCCGGCAGCAGGTCGAGGCGAAGCTCGGCGCCTTCGGGCCCGACGACATGCTCACCGCGGTCAGCCGCACCACCCAGCCGGCGGGCAGCGAGCAGTTCCCCGGCAAGTACACGCTGCCGATGATCAACATCGTCGGCGAGAGCGACAACGCAGGCCGCGCCGAGAAGATCTCGCAGACGGCGGCGGAGCAGTTCCAGACCTACGTGGTGCGCCAGCAGAACGAGTCGAAGGTCGCGACCGCCGACCGCATCCAGCTCACGACGATCAGTGACGGCGCCGCGGTCGCGGCCGAGGGCTCCAACCCGGCGATCCCGATCGTGATCACCGGCGTCGGCGTGCTGCTCGTCTTCGTCGCCCTCGCATTCGTGCTCTACAACATCGCCCTCTCACGCGAACGCGCGAGGGTGCGCCGTGCCCGAGCCAGCCGCGCGGCCGCGCCCGAGCTGGTCGCCGAGCAGCCGAAGCCAGCCCTCTCGTCATGAAGACCCGGGCGATCGTCTCCGCAGCACTGCTCGCGGCGGTCGCGCTGGCCGCAGCCCTGTGGGTGCCGCCGATCATCGGCGGCGGCATCCTCATCGGGGTCTCCGTGCTCTACCTGGCGCGCAAGGCACTGTTCACGTGGGCGTCGGCGCTCATCATCCTCGCGAGCGTCGTCATGTTCATCCCCGTGCGGCGCTACGCGATCCCGATCCCGCTGCCGTTCCAGCTCGAGCCGTACCGCGTCGTGATCGTGCTGATCGTCATCGCGATGGTCGTGGCGCTCCTGATCGACCCGCGCTTCACCTGGAAGCCGGTGAAGTTCGGCGTCTCGATCGGCGCCTTCTTCCTCGCCATGGTGCTCTCGATCGCGACCAATGTCGCGTACATCTCCGAGAACGGCCTCGGCGGCGCCGTGCTCGGCAACCTGATCAACTTCGGGCTGCTGATCAGCGTGTTCTTCATCGTGCGGCAGCTGCTGCGCGGCGAGGGGCGGGTGCTGCTGCTGATCCAGTTCCTGGTGTGGTCGGCCGCGATCGTCGCCTTCTTCGCCGTGGTCGAGAAGGTGACGAACGTCAACGTGTTCCTCGACCTCGGCAAGGTGCTGCCGCTCAAGCTGATCAGCGACCAGACGCAGTCGTTCCGCGCCGGCGGCGACCGATCGTACGCCTCCTCACAGCATCCGATCGCCCTGTCCGTGATGCTGTGCATGGTGCTGCCGTTCGCCGTGTGGCTCACGAAGTACGGCTCGCGGCCGGCGAACCGGATTAGCCGCACGATCGTCTACGGATGCCTGATCGCCGTCATCCTGCTCGGAATGACCACCGCGGTGAGCCGCACGGCCGTGATCGTCATCGCGGTCATGGTGCTGCTCACGCTCGCCCTGCGACCGCGGCTCGCCGCGATCCTGATCGGGGCCACGATCCCCGCGCTGCTCATCGGCGCGGTGGCCCTGCCGAAGCTGATCGGGACCATGATCGGCTCGTTCCTCGACCCGGCCCAGCTGCTCGCGTCGCAGTACACCTCGGCGGGATGGGGCGGCGCCGGGCGCCTCGCCGACCTCGGGCCGGCGATGGCGAAGGTCGTGCAGAACCCGTTCTTCGGCACGGGCTTCGGGTCGCGCGTGCTCGTCGGTGCGAACGCCAACGCGTTCATCCTCGACGACCAGGTGCTCGGCACCCTGCTCGAGGCCGGCGCGGTCGGCGTGCTCGGCCTCGCGATCCTCATGCTCACGCCGCCACTGCGGCTGATCGGGTTCGCGCTGCGGAAGGACGTGCCGCCGCGCTACGCGCAGCTCGCGTTCGCATGCGCGGTGTCGTGCGCCGGCTACATCGCCGCGCTGTTCTTCTACGACGCGTTCGGCTTCCTGCAGACCTTCTTCGTCCTGTGCTGGGTGTGGGCCATCGGCGCATGGCTGCTCAGCGAGTCGCCGCGGCTCGGCGGCGTGCTCGAGGACGCCCCGGCGCACCTCGCCCTCGACGGCCCTCGCGACGGCTCCCCAGCCGGCGTGCCAGACGACTCACCCGCAGTGCCCCCGACCCCTGCCCCCGACCGCACCCCCGAGGAGGTGCCCGCATGACCTCGAACCCTGCCCCCGCTCGCGGCGCGATGAGCGTCATCATCCCGGCGCACGACGAAGCGGCCGTCATCGGCCGCCTGCTCGGCCGCCTCATCGACGGCGACCCCGATGGACGGCTCGAGCTGATCGTCGTCGCCAACGGCTGCACGGATGCCACGGCCGAGGTCGCGGGCTCCGTCGACCCCCGCGTGCGGATCGTCGAGATCCCCACGGCGTCGAAGCCCGCTGCGCTGAACGCGGGCGACGCCGCGGCGAGCGCGTTCCCGCGCGCGTACGTCGACGCGGACGTCCGCGTCGAGGCGCGCTCCCTGCTCGCCGTCGCCGAGCTGATGGCGCGCGAGCCCGGCGTGCTCGCCGCGTCGCCGACGCTGTCGATCGACCTGACCCGCGCGAGCGCCGCGGTGCGCCTGCATTACCGCATCTGGGCGCGCAGCGACTATCGCCGGGAGGCCCACATCGGGTCCGGGGTGTACGTGCTGTCGGAGGCCGGGCGGGCGCGCTTCGGCGCGTTCCCGTCGGTCATCGCCGACGACCGCTACGTGCAGCAGCTGTTCGCCTCCGACGAGCGGCGCACCCTGCCGGACCACACCTTCTCGATCTCCGCGCCGGCGACGCTTGACGCCGAGATCGCGCGGGCGACGCGCATCGTCGCGGGCAACGAGGAGCTCGTGCGCTCCGGCCTCGTGCAGGTCGCGCCCGCCACGGGGGACGGCGCACGGGCGCTGCTGCGCCGGGTCGCGCCGCACCCCGGACTGTGGCCGGCGCTCGTGGTGTACTGCTACGGCAAGGCGATGCCGCGGCTGCGTGCCCGGCGCCGCGTGCAGGCGGGGCTGCCGATCATGTGGAACCGCGACGAGTCGAGCCGCGTGTGAGGTTCGCGCGGCCGGCCGCGCGCGGTGCGGCGTCCGCCGCCGCGCTCGCGGTGCTCGCCGGCGTCGCCCTGTCGGGGTGCGCGGCGGCCTCGCATGCGGCCGAGCCGCCGCCGACCGCCTCGGCGGGGTTCCTCGGCGACGTCGCCACGGTGGGCGTGCTCGGCGACTCGATGAGCCTCGGTGTGAACGCGTGCGGGCACAGTGGGGTGTGCACACGGGCGTCGTGGGTGATGGGCACGGACGGCGACGTCGACTCGGTCGCCGACCGCATCGGCTCGGCGACCGGTCATGCGCCCAAGATCGTGAACGGCGCCGTCAACGGCGGCTCGGTCGCGACCATGCTGACCACGGCGCCCCAGGTGATCGCCGCGAAGCCCCAGCTCGTCACCGTGCTGATCGGCGCGAACGACGCCTGCAAGCCGAGCTTCGACCAGATGACGACGGCCGCGCAGTTCCAGACCGACTACGCCGAGCTGATCGATCAGGTCGCGACGGCGCTGCCCGACGCGCACATCCTCGCGCTCTCCGTTCCCGATCTGAACCGGCTGTGGCAGCTCGGCCACGGCGTCGCCCCCGTCGCCGCCGCATGGAACAGAGCGCCGAACTGCCGCTCGCTGCTCGGCAACGCCGCGTCGACGGCGTCGGCCGACGTCGAGCGGCGGACTGCGGTCGGAAAGCGCGTCGACGACTACGACGAGACGATCGAGTCGGTGTGCGCGCAGCACCCGAACTGCATCTTCGACGGCGATGCGCTGCACGACCACGGCTTCACCAGCGACGAGGTCTCGCGCGTCGACTTCTTCCACCCGTCGGCCACGGGGCAGGCGGCGATCGCGAAGCTCGCGTGGGCGGCCCTGACGAAGGCGGGCGGATGACGGGGCGCGGGCGCCTCGCGCGCACCGCGGTCGCGGCGGCCGCCCTCTCGATCGCCGTGGCGCTCGGCGTGAGCGGCTGCTCGGCCGACCTGATCGACTCGCTGCATCAGGCGGGACACGACGTGAAGTCCCACGCGGAGGCGGCGGGCAAGGGCCGGGCCCTCACGACCGGCCACGTCGCGCCAGACGGCTCGGGGAACGCCTGCACGCTCACGAAGCCGTGCGACCTCGCGACCGCGGTCGCGCGCGCGGCGCCCGGCTCGACGATCCGCCTCGCGGGCGGCACCTACCCGACCACCCGGCTCGCCGCAGACGGCGCCCCGCGCCTCGACGGCGCCGATCGCAACGCGACGGTCGAGCCCGAGCCCGGCGCAACGCCCGTCTTCGGCGCACTCACGACCGAGGCGCCGCACCTCACCTGGACCGGCATCACCGTGACCGTGCAGTGGTACCTGAACGGCGGCGCCGTCGGCAACGTCGTCGACGACGTGAAAGTCGACGGCGGCGGCCTGTTCGTGCGCTCCTCCGACATCACGGTGAAGGACTCGGAGTTCATGAACGGCTCGTCGATCGACGGCATCCAGGTCGGCCTGTCGAACAACGTGCTGATCGAGGGCAACTCGGTGCACGACTACAACCAGGACAAGAACGACAACATCCATGCGGACTGCATCCAGGTGTTCGACTCGTCGAACGTGACGATCAGAGGCAACCGCCTCAAGAACTGCTACAACACGGGGCTCATCATCTCGGTGGGCGCCGGCAAGGGCATCCACACGCTGACGGTCGAGTCGAATTTCATCCAGGGCTGCATCGTCGTCGGCCCGCGCTGCGGCGGCGGCTCGTCGGCCGCCCTGCAGGAGAAGAGCGCCACCGACCTCGTGGTGCGCGGCAACACCTTCGCGAACGGCTCGGTCCGGCTGGTCCAGACGCCGGGCCTCGTGTTCGACCGCAACATCGTCGGCTACATCTCGAGCTGCGACGCCCCGATGACGAACTCGATCATCGAGTTCTGGAACACGAAGATGTGCGGCACGCCCGCCGTCGTCTCACGCGACGGCAACAGGGCCGTCAAGGTCGCGTTCCAGGATCAGGACGCGGGCGACCTCAGGCCGGCGGATGCCTCCACCGTCCGCATCTCACCGCAGGGCACGCTCGGCCCGGTCGCGACGGACATCGACGGCCACCCGATGCCGGCCGACGTGGCGGGCGCCGCCGCCCCCTGACGTTGCGACCGGTGGCTACGCGACGAGCTGGAAGCGCGGCGGCGCCGCGGCGGCCGCGCCGAGCGACGCGGCGTGCAGCAGGTCCTCCATGGTGAGGTCCTCCGCGTGCCGCATGAGCGCGAGGCCCCTGCTCTCGAGCTCGCGCCCGATCTGCACCTGGTGGTCGTCGACGTGCTCGTGGTACTTCGCGAGCCGCGGCACGAGCACCGGCACCTTGCCGTTCTCGAGCGCCGTGATCGCGGTGCCGGTGCCGGCGTGCGCGATCACGACGTCGGCCTCGGCGATCGCTTGCGCGAGCTCGGCGTGCGGCACCATGGCGCGCCCCGAGATGCCGTACTGCGAGACATCCTCTGTTCCGGTCTGCCACAGCACGTCGCAGCCGTCGAGCAGCGGGGCGAGCGCGTGGTACAGCCGGCGGAACGGGTAGCCCTCCTGCGTGCCGACCGAGACGACCACCCGGCCGATGCGGCGCCGACCCGTGGCATCCGCCGGCTTGAACGAGTCGAAGATCGACCCGCGGTACTTCCACCGGTCGCTCTGCCACACCGGGTACTGCGTGTACGTCGGGATGTGCGCGTTGCGGGCGATCAGCCTGCCAGACAGCGACGGCCCCTCCGCACGTGCGGCCGACTCGATGTAGTGCACCGGGATGCCGTGCTTGTACGCCACCGGCAGCACCGCGACCGCAGGGCTCGAACCGGTCGAGACCGCCATCGAGAACCGGTTCGTCGCGAGCAGCAGCTCGGCGAACGCCCGCAGCCGCAGAATGTTGGTGGCGTCGCGCGGCGCGGCGAACGGCGTGAAGATCACCTCGCGCTCGGCGAGCAGCGACTCGCTGAGGCCGTTGCGGAAGGTGAGCCAGAGCTGCTCCTCCGCAGCGATGCCGATGCGCTCGGCCAGTGCGAACAGTTGCTTCAGATGGCCGCCGCCCGAGCAGACGAGCAGCACTCGCTCTTTCGACATCAATACGCTCCCTCGTGTGCGAACACCGTGCGCGCCGTGCGCAGCAGGATCATCAGGTCGTTGGTGAGCGACCAGTTCTCGACGTACCAGAGGTCGAGCTTCACGCTCTCCTCCCAGCTCAGCCCGCTGCGACCGGACACCTGCCACAGCCCCGTGACGCCCGGCTTGATCAGCAGGCGGCGGTTCACACGCCCCTCGTACCTCATCACCTCGGCAGGCAGCGGCGGGCGGGGGCCGACGAGGCTCATCTCGCCGCGCAGCACGTTGAACAGCTGTGGCAGCTCGTCGAGCGACAGCCGGCGGATGACACGGCCGACGCGCGTCACCCGCGGGTCCTCCTTCAACTTGAACAGAAGCCCCGCGCCCTCATTGCGACTCACCAGCTCGGCGAGCCGCGCCTCGGCGTCGACCACCATCGACCGGAACTTGAGCATCGCGAAACGGCCGCCGCGCATGCCCACGCGCTGCTGGCGGAAGAGCACGGGCCCGCCGTCGGTCTTCACTGCGAGCGCGACGACGATCATGACGGGGGCGGCGACGAGCAGCGCGACGGTGCCGACGACGATGTCGAACGCGCGCTTCACGCTGTAGTTGAAGCCGGAGAACCGCGGCAGGTCGACGTGCACCATCGGCAGTCCCTCGACCGGCCGCCAGTGCATGCGCGGGCCGGCGACCTCGATGAGCCGCGAGACGAGGATCAGCTCGACGCCAGAGTCCTCGAAAGCCCAGCCGATCTCGCGGATCTGCTCGTTCCCGCCCGGCAGGCCACCCGCGATCATCACGGCGCGGGTGCGGGTGCGGTGCACGGTCTCGACGAGCTCGTCGAGACCGACACGGGGCAGAGCGGATGCCTGCCCCGTCGGCTCCCCATCATCGGTGAGCACCACGGCGATCGCCTTGTAGCCCGCGCGCAGCTTGCCGCCGAGCTCGCCGACGGCCCGCTCGACCTCGGCCGTGCCGCCCACGACGACCGCTCCGGTGAGGCAGCGGCCGACGCGGCGCATCGCGTGCACGCGGCCGCGCCAGAAGAGCCGGCCGGCCAGGAGCAGCGCGAGGCCGAGCGGCAGCGCGATGGCGAGATAGCCGCGGGCGATGGTGAGCTGCGCCAGGTACGCGAGCATCGCGAGCAGCCCGAAGGTGATGAAGGTCGCGTTCGCGACCCGGCCGTACTCGACGAGCCCGACCCCGAGGATGCGGCGGTCGCGCGAACGCGTCGCCCACAGCCCGAGCAGCCAGGCGAGCGCGACGATGAGCGCCAGCCCGCGGAACTCGATCGAGCGCGGGTCGGTGCCGCTCAGGCCGACGGTGCCGAAGCGACCGAGCTGGGCGACCGTGACCGCGATGGCGATGGCCGCGGCATCCGTCGCGATCAGCGCGTACTGGACGCGCCGCTGCCACGCGAGATGGAGGGGCTGGAAGACCACAGCGGTGTGGACAGGCATTGCGGATTCGGACACGACGTCCTCCACGCATCGAGAGCTGTCAGGGGCTTGTTGCCCCCCAGGCTAGGCGCACCCGAACGGGGCAAATAGAGCGATCGTCACCTTTTTACGTGAGCGTTTGTCACGTGTCATCGAGTGGAAACCTGGGCGGCCGCCGGCATCGCCAACTCAAGCAGCGCGCGGTGCCGGGAGCGCCATGAGTTGTCGTTCACGAACCGTTCGCGGTCGGCCTCAGGGCTGCGGCCGAGCGCCAGTGCGGCATCCGCCGCGCCCGCGAAGCCCGCGACGTCGGCCGTGAGCAGCACCCGCGGGCCGAGGCCGCGCACGGGCGGCAGGTCGACCGCAAGCACGGGCGCGCCCGCGGCGAGGTACTCGTAGAGCTTGAGCGGGCTCATCGCCTCGGTGAGCGGCGTGCGCCGGTGCGCGAGCAGCGCGATCTCGGTCGCGCGCAGCACGGCGACCAGCTCGCCGCGGCCGACGTGCGGCGCGATCGTGATGTTGGGCACGGCGCGCAGCGGGGCGACGTCGCGCTCGTCCGGCACGGACCCGAGCAAGACGATCGACAGCTCAGGGCGCGCAGCGGCGAGCGCCGCGATGCCCTCGACGTCGATGCGGGTGTCGAGCGTGCCGACGTGGACGGCGCGCGGCCCGGGCAGCGCCGCGAACCAGGCGGGCGGGGCGACGGCGGGGCCGAGCCACTCGCGCGGGTCGACGCCGTTCGGCACGACAGCGGCCTCGCCGCGCAGGCCGCCAGGGTCGGCAGCCGAGATGCGGTCGATGATCTGCCGGCTGACCGCGGTGACGGCGATGCCGCTGCGGGCGATGCGCGCGTACGCCTCGGCGTAGACGGGCCACCAGCGCTGCTTCGCCGGGGTCGTGAGCCAGTCGTCGCGGCCGAAATAGGCGACGGAGCCCGCCCATTCGAGCGGAGCGAACCCCGCGATCACCGGGTTGGTCGTGATCACGGCGGGGCGCTCGATGCCGAAGCGGCTGGATGCCTTGCGCAGCGCCCGGTCGTACGCGGCGTACTGCCGTGCCACGACCGCGGGATCCGCGGAGTCGCCACGGGCGAGACGCACCGGCTCGAAGAGCTGCCTGTTCCCGGTGGCGGGGAACGCGGGCTGGTCGTGCAGCACCCGGTGGGCGGCGACGGTCGCGAGCGACCGGAAGGGGTTGGACACGAGCAGGCGGCCGACGGCGCCGGCATCCTGCTCTGCCATCAGCGTCTCGAGGATGCGGTCGGGCGGCCGCATCATCTCACGCGCCCGCGCATCGGCGTAGGTCTCGTACGAGAACGTGAAGACCGCGTCGACCGACACCGGCTCCTCCCCTAGACCACGAGCTGGCGGACGACGCGCGCCGGAGCACCGACCGCGACGCTGCGGGCGGGCACGTCTTCGCGCACGACGCTGTTCGCACCGACCACGGCGCCGGCGCCGATGGTCACACCGGGCAGAACCACGACGTTCTGCCCCAGCCAGGCTCCCTGGCAGATCCGCACGGGCGCGACGCGCTCGAGCGGCTGATCGCGGATGTAGGCCTCAGGGTCGTCGAAGCCGTGCATATGGTCGGAGATGTACACGCCGCGGGCGAGCTCGACGCCGTCCTCCACGACCACGCTCATCACGCCGGTGATCGACGTCTGATGCATCCGCACCCGGTTGCCGATCACGATCACGGGACCTGCCGCGGCGCGGTCGGGAACCAGCAGCCACGAGCCGGCCGCGATCAGGCACTTCTCGCCGATCGCGATCTTGTCGCGGTTGCCCCACCGGAACGGCAACAGGATGCGGCTGCCCGTGCCGAACCGCGCGAAGCCCCGTGCCGCGAGCAGGCTGAACGCTGCGTCGCGCGCAGTCTGGACCAGCTTGAGGAGGTCGACGGGCATGCCCCGAGGATAGGCCAGCAGTGTCCCCCCGGTGAGGGACGCTCACAAATGTTAACCCGTCCGAAACACCCCTCTTACGGGATCGTTCCAGCGGCTATCCCAGGACGCCGCCCCAGACCGCGCGGGCTCCCGAGTCGCCGATCAGCACGATCTCGACGATGAATCCGACGCCGACGACGGCCGCGGCCGCCCAGAGCACGGCGGTGCCGCCCCAGCGCACCGTCGAGGTGAGGCGCGCGCCGAAAACCGGGTTCAGCGCGAAACGCCACCACCCCCACTCGGCGAGCCCGACCGCGAACAGCGCGATCGACCAGGGCAGCAGGCCCTCGCCGCGCTCGACGTGCGTCGCGAGAGCGGGGGTCGTTCCGACCACGGACTGCAGGTACTCCCCTGCCGAGACCGTGATCGGTGTGAGCACGAGGATGACGAGCCCGGCGAGCGGTGTCACCACCCCGAGACGTCGGCGCGCGGCCGGCCAGAACGCGTGCAGGATGACCGCGAGAGCGGCGAGCGGCCCGAGCACGACCACAACGTGCACGAGCAGGATGTGCAGGGGCAGCCCCGCGAAGGTGTCGAGGTTCACGATGACCGCACCATATCGGCGGCGCTGAGGTTCATTCTGAGAATGACGACAGTGATGAACCGGATGCCGGTGCGCATCGTGTCCCGATGAGGAGGTGCTCATGCCGAACGACGACGACGCACTGCTGCGTGCGCTGCACGATCAGCATGCGCGCCCGCTGTGGCGGTACGTCATGTCGCTCACCGGCGACGCCGCGCAATCGGAGGACATCGTGCAGGAGACGCTGCTGCGGGCGTGGAAGAGGCCCGCGGTGCTCGACCAGCGGGAGGCGTCCGCCCGTGCCTGGCTGTTCACCGTCGCCCGGAACCTGGTGATCGACGAGTCGCGCAGCGCGCGACGCCGGCACGAGACGGTGACCGCTGCCGAGACGATGCCCGAGCCGGTCGCGGCCGACGAGACCGAGCGGATGCTCGACGCATGGCTCATCGGCGACGCCCTCGCCGCGCTCACCGCCGAGCACCGGCAGGTGATCGTCGAGGCGTACTACGGCGGAAAGTCGGTCGCCGAGGTCGCCGCCGTTGTCGGCGTGCCTGAGGGCACCGTGAAGAGCCGACTGCACTACGGGCTGCGGGCGCTGCGCCTCGCCCTGCAGGAGAAGGGAGTGACGCGATGAGCGACGGTGTCGACTCGGTTCATGAGTGGGACGCTGCCTACGTTCTCGGGGCGCTCTCGCCCGACGACCGGCGGCTGTTCGAGGAGCACCTCGAGACCTGCCCGGAGTGCCGCGCCTCGGTCGCCGAGCTCGCGGTGATGCCCGCGCTGCTGGCGAAGGTGCCCGCGCCAGAGTTCCCGACCGTTGAGGAGCAGCCAGAGGCTGCGTCTCGAAAGGATCCTGGCGGCGATCCTTTCGAGACGCGCGCTTCGCGTGCTCCTCAAGGATCGGAGACGCTCGCTTCCCTCGCCCACCGCGTGCGCCGCCGGCGCATCACCCGCCGCTGGGTGCTCGCCGGGGCATCCGTTCTCGCCGCGGCCGCGATCGCGGCCGCCGTGGTGCTTCCGACCGCGCTCAGCGCGCCGCCGGCCGGCACGCAGATCGCCCTCGAGCAGACGACGCCGAGCCCCGTGACGGCGACGGTCGCGGTCGCGGCGAAGCGCTGGGGCACCGAGCTCACGATGAGCTGCAGCTACGCGCAGACGAGCTATTCGACGGCGACGCGCGACTACGCGCTGTATGTGACGGATGCCTCGGGCCAAGCCACCCGCGTCTCGTCCTGGTCGGCGTGGCCGGGGTCGACGATCCGCACCTCGGCGGCCGTCGCCACGCCGAAGGCCGAGCTGCGCACGCTGCAGATCCGCGACGTGAAGACGGGGACGGTGCTGCTCAGCTCGCCGGTGAGGTGAGCCCGGCGGCTACTCCTCCCCGATGTCCTCGTTCCAGAGGTGCGGGTGCTCCTCGATCCACGAGCCCATGAGCTCGATCAGCTCCGGGTCGTTCACGACGGTGACCTCGACGCCGTTCTCGGCGAGCCAGTCCTGCCCGCCGAGGAACGACTGGTCGTCGCCGACGACGACGCGGCCGATGCCGAACTGCCGCACCAGCCCCGAGCAGTACCAGCACGGCGACAGGGTCGTCACCATGACCGTGTCACGGTAGCTCGTCTGACGGCCGGCGTTGCGGAAGGCATCCGTCTCGCCGTGGATCGAGGGGTCGTCCTGCTGCACGCGCCGGTTGTGGCCGCGGCCGAGCAGGCGGCCGTCGCGGGTGAAGAGGGCGGCGCCGATGGGGATGCCGCCCTCCGCGAGGCCCGCACGCGCCTCTTCGACGGCGACCGCGAGCTTCGCGGCATCTGTCTCGTACAGCGCGTCGGTCATCGTCTACGCCGCGCGATCTGCCGCGTCGATGCCCACGATCAGCTCGGGCTCATCGGCGAGGGGGCCGCCGAGGCGCACCTTGAACGCGCGGAACAGCGCCCAGTAGATGACCGCGGCGAGCACGAAGCCGACGAGCGGGGTGATGTCTCCGATGCCGGTGTCCTTCGCCAGCAGGCCGACATAGAACGTCTGGTTCGAGAACAGCCAGATCGAGATCGCGCCGGCGACGACCAGCGCGATCGGCCCCGCCCAGTTGCGATACTTCGCGCTGTCGGGCACGAGCTCGGCGATCGACGTGCCGCGGCGCAGCAGACGGTCGGTGAGCACGATGCCGAGCCACGGAGCGATCCAGTAGGCGATGACGAGCAGGAAGTTCTCGTACTGCGCCTCGAAGTGGCCGTTCAGCACGGCGGCGAGCGCGATGAAGAATCCGATGATGCCGAAACCGAGCGCGATGATCGCGCGGCGCAGGCCGAAGGGGATCTTGATGCCCGCGGCGAGGAACGACATCGCGCCCGAGTAGATGTTCAGCGCGTTGGCGGCGATCGCGCCGATGCAGATGGCGAGCAGGGTCAGGTCGCGCAGCCAGGTGGGCAGGGGCTGCACGAAACTGTCGGTCGGGTTGTCGCCGTTGAAGGCGATGTAGACAGATGCCGCGCCGGCGATCATCAGCACCGTGCAGCTCACGAAGTCACCGAGGCCGGCGGCGAGGCCGAGCTGCAGCTTCGAGACGTCCTTTTCCTGGTACCGGGTGTAGTCGGAGGCGTACGGGTTCCAGCCCGCCGCGTAGCCGAACGCCGCCGACGCGGTGAGCGTGAAGCCGGCGAACGACCAGCCGAGGCCCTTCGGCGCCGCGGCATCGCCCGCGTGGGTGAAGATCACGATGACGGCGATCAGGAAGATGATGCCGAGCACGATCGCGGTGTAGCGCTCGAAGTGCTGCACGAGGTCGTGGCCCACGAACGCCAGCCCCACCTGGACGATCACGACGATGATGAGCGACAGCCACAGCGGCATGTGGGTCAGCGCGGAGAGCGCGAGGGTGCCGCTCACCGAGTTGGTCGCGAACCAGCCGAGGCCCGCCATCACGGTGTTGATCGCCGACGGCAGGATGTTGCCGCGCAGGCCGAACGCGGTGCGGCTCAGGACGAGCTGTGCGAGCCCTTCGCGCGGACCCCACGTCGACAGGATTCCCTGGGTGATCGAGCCGAGCGCGTTCCCTATGACGATCGCGAGGATCGCGGCGGGCAGACTCAGCTGGAAGTAGGCGACGGCGATCATGCCGACGAAGACCGTGGCGAACTCGAGGTTGGGCGACGTCCAGGTCGCGAAGAGCTGCCACGGCGAGCCGTGTCGGCGATCCACCGGGATCGCTTCGATGCCGCCCGCTTCGATCAGCGTCGACGCAGGCGCGGTGGGGGTCGTTGTCATGAACGGATGCTATCGGCCCGGCCGCCGTTCGACTGTTTCCGGTCGATGAAGAGCTCGAGCACGACGGCGACGCCGACGGCGACCACCGCCCCGATGAACGTCTCGACGCCTCTCTGCCAGATCAGGGCGCCCAGCGGCTGCGGGTGTCCGAGCTCGCCCATGGCGAGCACGAGCGGCGTCATGACGATGAGCGCGAGCGAGTAGTTCCGCACGACGACCAGTTCGACGAGCGCCTGGAGTACGACGATGATCACGATCGTGACGAGGCCGGTGGGGTGGAACGCGAGGATGAGCGCGCCGAGCGCCAGGCCGAGCAGCGTGCCGGCGAAGCGGTGCACCGCCCGCAGCACCCGGTTGTAGCCGCCTGCCGCCGAGAGCGCCGCGATCACCGAGACGATGGCCCAGTACGGATGCCCGATGCTGATCAGCGCCGGAATGGCGCCGGCGAGTCCCGCCCCGACGAGGAACATCGTCGCGTGCTGCAGATAGCCCTCGGCGGGCGGCGGCACGACGATCGGCTTCGTGTACGGATTGCGCAGGCGACCCTCGCGCGCCCGCCAGATGAGTCGCCCGACGTAGCCGATGAGCAGCGCGACCGCGATCGCGCCGACGGCCGCGATCAAACCCGCCCCGTACGTCGACGGAGTCGCCGGCACATAGGCGACGCCCGCGAGGCCGAACACCTGGAAGATCGGGCCGGGCGGCGTCCAGCGCACGCGGTCGGCGAGCAACGAGGCCCCGAACACCCACAGCGCCGCCACGATGACGACGATCGAGTTGCGGTTCGGCGAGAGCGCGATCGCGCCGCCGACCGCGATCGACAGCAGCTGCGCTGCGCCCGCGATGAGTTGCAGCCGCAGCCGGGAGACGTGCGGGAAGTTGCGCCCGTAGACGCTGGTGAACGCGCCGAACACCGCGTACACCGCGAGGTCGGTGCGCCCGGTCGCCCAGAGCACGATCAGCGGGATCGCCGTGGCGAGACCCACGCGCAGGGCGGCCCAGTGGTCGCGGTCGTACGGGCGCAACTCGAAGAGGTCACGCCAGCGAGGGGTCAATCGGGGTGCGGCATCCGTCATCGCCTTCTATCCTTTCGCACACCGCCGCCGCGTGAGCGTGCCGCGACTCAGCGCACCGGCGCGATGAGTCGCTTCACCAGCGGCGTGAACGCGGCGAGGGCGACGCCGAGCACGATCGCGATGCCGCCGAGGACGCCGAAATAGGCGCCCTCGTCCTGCGCCGAGTACAGCGTCGACAGCTCGCCGGAGATCGCCGTGCCGAGCGCGACGGAGAGGAAGAACAGGGCGACCATCTGGGTCTGGAACGCGGCGGGCGCGAGTTTCGTCGTCACAGACAAGCCGACGGGCGACAGCAGCAGCTCGGCCACGGTGAACACGAAGATGATGCCCACCAGCGCGAGCAGGGGCGTCGAGTTCGGGCGGCCGCCGACGAAGGGCAGGAAGAGCAGGAACGCGACGCCCATCACCGCCGTGCCGGCCGCGAACTTGTACGGGGTGGCGGGCTGCCGGTCGCCGAGCTTCTCCCAGATCGCCGCGAACACCCCGGACAGGATGATGATGAACACCGGGTTGATGGACTGCACCCACGACACCGGCATCTCCCACCCGAAGACGGAGCGGTCGAGCCGCTGGTCCGAGTAGATCGTCAGCACCGTGAACTGCTGCTGGTACAGCGACCAGAACGCCACGGAGGCGATGAACAGCGGGATGAATCCGATCACGCGGCGGCGGTCGCCCGAGGTGATGTCCTTGCTGGACAGGATCACGGCGAAGTACGCGATCGCCGCCGCGACGGTCACCCAGATCACGATGGCCGCGAGGTCGTTGGCGCGGATCACCCGGAGCGCCACGAGCACGGCGATCACGACGACGGCGATGGCTGCGACGCCGATCCAGAGCGGGTAGCGGCTGCGCGGCAGCGGGTCTGGTGCCCTTCGAGTCTCGGCCGGAAGCTCCCGGCGCCCGAACCAGTACTGCACGAGCCCGAGGAACATGCCGAGCGCTGCGAGGCCGAAGCCGAAGTGGAACCCGATGGTCGACTGCAGCAGCCCTGTCAGCAGCGGACCGAAGAACGCGCCGAGGTTGATGCCCAGGTAGAACAGGCTGAACCCGGCATCCCGCCTGGGGTCGCCCGGCTCGTACAGCGACCCGACCACACTCGTCGCGTTCGCTTTCAGTCCGCCGGAGCCGAGCGCGATCAGCACCAGCCCGACGCCGACGCCGACCACCCCGGGCAGCAGCGCCAGTGCGAGGTGGCCGAACATGATCACGATCGCGCTGAAGAACAGCACACGCTCGCTGCCGAGCACCCGGTCGGCGAGCCACGCGCCGATGATCGTCGAGAGGTAGACCGCCCCGCCGTACGCGCCGACGATGCCGGCAGCCGTCGCCTGCGGAATGCCGAGCCCGCCGTGCGTCGCCGAGTAGTACAGGTAGATGAGCAGGATGCCCTGCATGCCGTAGAAGGAGAAGCGCTCCCACATCTCGACACCGAACAGGTGCACCAGTGCCCAGGGCTGCCCGAAGAATGTGCGCACCGCCCGAGGCTAGCCATCGACGCCACGCGCCGACAAGGGCGCGACGCGGCGGACTACTGGCCGGCGGGAAGCAGGCGCGTGAAGTGGATGCCCACGGAGCGCCAGATGTCGACGGACTCGATCGAGACGCGGCGACCGGGTGCGGGGGCGGCGAGCACCTGGTCGTCGCCGAGATAGATGCCGATGTGGTCCTCGTTGTCGAAGACGACGACGTCGCCCGGCTGCGCCTCTGACTGAGGGATGCGGGTGCCGAGCCTGTCTTGCGCGCCGACGCCGTGGTACATGTTCATGCCGATCGCGGCGTACGCCACCATCGTGAGGCCGGAGCAGTCGATGCCGGTGTGGCTCGAGCCGCCCAGCACATACGGCGTGCCGATGTAGCTGAGCGCGGTCTCGACGATGGTCGCCCGTTCGCCGCCGGCAGCGAGTGCGTCGACGATCGCGGGTGCGGCGGCGGCGGCGTCCGCGCCGCCGACCTTCGCGACGATCGCGGCGATGGCCGTGGCGACGTAGTCAGGATTCTGGATGGTCGGCCCTTGCACGTTGTCGGCGATCTGCAGGATCTGCTGCGCCGTGTGCCCGTGCGCATCGACGGTCGCCGGGCCGGGCGTCGTCTCGGCGGTGGCCGGGACGACGAGCCACAGCGAGGGAATCAGCACGATGGCGCCGACGCCGGCCGCGAGTGAACGCCGCACCCCGCCCCTGCGCTTCGGCGCCGCGACCGCCGTGGGCTGCTTCGCATCGGAGCTCGCCGGGCGAACGCGGTGCGAGTGGATCCGGTCTTCCGTGCGGCGGGCGTTCTCGGCCTCGACGACCGACTCGACCGTGTTGGGGGTCTCGGAACGCTCCTGCGCCTCACGCAGGGCGCGCGCCTCGCGGCGGGTCATGGGCTGCACGACGGGCGCGGCTTCGGTCGCGGCATCCGTCACCGGGACCGCCGGTGCTCCGACGGACCAGCGATTCTGCGCCTGCACTGGGATCTCGCCGGTCTGCGGGACCTTCTGCTGCTCGCGCAGTGCGGCGACTTCGGAGGGGGCGATCTCGCCGGCGTCTGCCAGGTCTGCGATCAGAGCATCGAAGGCGTCAAGTGAAGCCTCGGTCCTCTGTCGCGCCATAGCTCTACTCCCTTTGCCGTCGGGGCGTCACGGCCCGTGTTGCTCTGGCCCCCGAAGTGCCGACCGGAAAGTCGACCCGGCGAACCTATCAGACGCTTCGATGCGGCCCGCACGGGACGCTCCCAGTTTTGGGGGTCAGCGCAACAATTCGCGCTAGTCGGCCAAGACGCGAGTGAAGTGATAGCCGATGCCGGACCACTTGCTGACCGGCTCGATCTGCACGCGCGTGCCGGGCTCGCGCGCCGCGACCAGCTCGCCGTTGCCGAGATAGACGGCGATGTGCTTCTGGTTGTCGAAGACGATCAGGTCGCCGGGCTTGGCGTCGGCCGCCGAGACCTCGTGCCCCGCCCGATCCTCGGCTGAGACGATGTGGTCGAAGCTCATTCCGACGGCCTGATAGGCCTCCAGCACGAGCCCGGAGCAGTCGATGCCCGAATGGCTCGCACCGCCGAGCACATATGGCGTGCCGAGGTAGCTGAGCGCGGCGCCGACGATCGCGAGCCGCTGCCCAGGCATGGCGCCGAGCGCCGCCGACGTCGAGGCGAGCGTCGCCGCGTCCGTCTGCGGCGCGGCTTGCTGCAGCAGCGCGGGCACATCGGGCGGCAGCGCGGTGAAGGTCTCGCGCACGAGCTTCGGCGCGGCGATGCGATCGGAGACGTCGAGCGTCTGCATGGTGGCCGGATCGGTCGAGGATGCAGAGACGGATGCCGGGGCGGCCGCGGCGTTCACGGTGGCCGCGTGGGCGGGAACAGCGATGGCGAGACAACCGGTGATCGCGAGGGTCGTACCGGCGAGCAGGCGAGCAGAGCGCCTGCGGAGCCAGCTGTGGTGCTGGTCTTCGAGCAGGGTGGAGCGCATGTCGTTTCGGGTCGTTCGGGTCGGGGGTGGGGACTCAGAGAACTGAGAGCCCCGGTGGGGGCCGCCTGGGACTCTATGCAGGCGGACTGGGCCGAAGGTCCCGGGGTAGACAGGCCGTGCGCCCGCGTTGCCTCACGCACCGACATTCGTGCGCTGCCGGCGCGGTGATTCTCCGGTGATTCCAAGGTTCCGGGTTGCAGGCGGCGGGGCTTCCCCTGTTGGATATTCGCAATGACCTGCACAAAAAGGGCGTGCACGTCTGCGTGGGGACGCACGTGCCGGTGAACCGCCTTGAGAGTGTGGAGACCATCAAGGGGGGAAATCTGGCATGGAACTGAGAATTGACGCCGCAAACCCTGCACCCGCGTCGGAGCAGGTGAGAATCCAGCTGCTGAACGCGGTGCGGGAGGGCTCATTGCCGCCCGGGGTGAAGCTGCCGACAGTGCGCCAGCTGGCCGATCAGCTCGGCATCGCTGTGAACACCGTGGCCCGCGCGTACCGCCTCTTGGAAGAGGACGGCATCGTCGAGACGTTCGGCCGTCGCGGCTCGTTCATCGCGAACCAGGGCGACGCGGTCCAGCAGCAGCTCCAGGCCGCCGCGACGCAGTTCGCACGCAAGGCTGCGAGCCTGGGCGCGAGCGTGCGGGAAGCCGAGCAGGCCGTCATCGCAGCGATCAAGGCGGAGCTTCGCTGAGGCGCTAGATCACATCGTCGGTCAGATGCGCCACCGCACCGTAGCGATGGTTCGTGATCGAGATGGACTGCTCGCGGAAGAACGGCAGCAACTCGACCCGCCCCGATGCGGTGACGGGCGCGTCATAGATCGCGACCTCCGGGTCGCCGCGAAGCGCGCGGGCAGCGGCGAGCCCGTTGCCGCCGATCAGCCGGATGCGATGAATGGGCTTCGGGTGCATCGCCGGACCGCCGACCTCGATGGTCTCTGGCCGGAAGGCGAGCCGCGCGAGCCAGGCGTCGTCGTCCTCGATCTTCACCGGCACGCTGTGCGCCTCGAGCCAGGTCGCGATCCCGGCCGGCAGCGACGCGCTGGTGGACACGTCATAACGGGTGCGCGAGACGGATGCCGCGGCGAGCACCCGCAGCAGTTCGGGCAGCCTGCCGTCGTCGCCGAGGCGGATGCTCGCGGGCACCGGCCGGTAGCGGAACAGATTGCGCTCGGACGTGAGGCCTGCGGCATCCGCCACCCGCCCGTATTCGGTGGCGTAGGCGATCGCGTCTGACAGTGCCGAGCGGCGCACGAGGTCGAAGTCCTCGTAGGCGAGCTCGGACTGGCTGAGCTCGATGAGCTGCTGCACGTCGGGGTCGAGCCCGCGCAGGTGCAGGCTGTGGCTCTGCTCGCCGGGCACGCTCGCCCAGGTGCCGAGCGGGAACAGCGTGTTCGGGCCGCCTGCCTTCACCGTCGGGCCGACCGCCGACTTCTTCCAGCCGCCGAACGACTGGCGCTGCACGATCGCGCCCGTGATGTGCCGGTTGACGTAGAGATTGCCGGCCTCCACCGCCCGCAGCCACTGCGCGATCTCGCGCGCATCGAGCGAGTGCAGGCCCGCGGTGAGGCCGTATTCGACGGCGTTCTGCAGCCGGATCGCCTCGGCGAGCGTGCGCGCGCGCATGACCCCGAGCACCGGGCCGAAGAACTCGGTGAGGTGCGTGCGACTGCCGGCCGCGACGCCGGTCTTGATGCCCGGCGACCACAGGCGGGCGTCGTCGCCCTCCGTGTCGACGCGCCGCGGCCGCACGAGCCAGGTCTCCCCGTCGTCGAGCTCGGTGAGCGCCCACGCGAGCTTGCCCGTCGGCGGCTGCACGAGCGGGCCGAGCTCGGTCGCGGCATCCGTCGCGGGTCCGACGCGCAGGCTGCGTGCCGCGTCGACCAGCTGACGACGGAAGCGCGCGTCGTCGGCGACCGATCCGACGAGGATCACGAGGGATGCCGCGGAGCACTTCTGCCCCGCGTTGCCGAACGCGCTCTTCACGATGTCGGCAACCGCGAGGTCGTAGTCGGCGCTCGGGGTGACCACGATGGCGTTCTTGCCGCTCGTCTCGGCGAGCAGCGGCAGATCGGGGCGCCACGAGCGGAACAGCTGCGCCGTCTCGAACGACCCGGTGAGGATCACCCGGTCGACGCGGTCGTCGGTGATGAGCTGCCTGCTGACCTCTGCTTCCTCGTCGACGTCGACGAGCGCGAGGGCGTCGCGAGGGATGCCCGCGCGGTGCAGCACGTCGACCAGCACCGCCGCGCACCGCTTCGCCTGAGGCGCCGGCTTGACGATGACGCCGCTGCCCGCGGCGAGCGCGCTGAGCACCCCGCCCGCGGGGATCGAGACGGGGAAGTTCCAGGGCGGCGTGACAACCGTGAGCGCGCTCGGCTCGAAGCGGGCGCCCTGCACGGTGTCGAGCTCACGGGCGAGCGCCGCGTAGTAGTGCGCGAAGTCGGCCGCCTCGGTCACCTCGACATCGGCCTCTGCGAAGGTCTTTCCCGTCTCGGCGACCATGATCTCGATCAGCTGGTCGCGGTTGGCCGCGATCGCGAGCCCTGCGAAGTCGAGCACGTCGGCCCGCTCGCTTCCCGGCGCCTGCGCCCAGCGCACGCCCGCCGCGCGCACGGCGGCGATCAGCTGGTCGAGCCGGCGCTCGTCGGAGACCCGCGCCGCGATGACCGCCGCGATGCCGAGGTCGCTTCCCGGCACGCGGGCGAGGATCCGCTTCGCCCACGCCCGGTTCGCCGCCCGCGACGGGTCGCTGTCGGACTCGTTGCGGAACGTCTGCCGGTCGCCGCGCGCCTGCCACTCGGCGGGCAGCGGCGGCGCGAAGGCGGCGGCTTTGCGGGCGGCTGGGGATGCCTGCACCCATGCGTCCTGCTGCGGCAGCCCCAGCACGGCGCTCGTGAGGCCCGCGTCGCCCGCGGCCTGGCCGGCCGGGTCGACGGGGTCGACGCGGGGGTGGAACAGCGCCGTCGCGTTCTCGTCCTGCCATTCGCGGGCGCGGTCCTGACGGCGGTTCGGCAGTGGGGCGACCCCTACCGGCTCGCGCACGGCCTCGTAGCGCTCGACCGCGTCGAGGAAGCGGCCGCGCTCGCGTTCGAACAGCTCGTCGGTGTTCGGCCCGTGGCCGCTCAGCTCGAAGGTGGCCGACATGAAGTTCTCGGGCGAGCCGTTCTCCTCCAGGCGACGCACGAGGTACGAGATCGCGACGTCGAACTCTTCAGGGCGCACCACGGGGGTGTACAGCGTCAGACCGCCGACGGTTCTCGCGACGGCATCCGTCGCCATGCCCAGCAGCATCTCGAAATCGATGCGGTCGCGAACACCGCGCACCCCCGCCAACTCCCATGCGAACGCCACGTCGAAGAGGTTGTGGCCCGCGACGCCGATGCGCACGGCATCCGTGTGCTCGCTCGTCAGGGCCCAGTCGAGCACGCGCTTGTAGTTGACGTCGGTGCCGAGTTTGCTGCCCCACGTCGCGAGCGGCCAGCCGTGCAGCTCGGCGTCGACGCGCTCCATCGGCAGGTTCGCGCCCTTGACGAGCCGCACCTTGATCGCCGCGCCGCCCGCCGCGCGACGGGCCTGCGCCCATTCGGTCAGGTCCTGCAGGGCGTCGAGCGCATCGGGCAGGTAGGCCTGCAGCACGATGCCCGCCTCGAGATGCGCGAGGCGCGGGTTGGAGAGCACTCGCTTGAACACTGCGACGGTGAGGTCGAGGTCCTTGTACTCCTCCATGTCGAGGTTGATGAACTTGGTGCGGCCGGGCGCGACCGACGTCTCGCCGCCCGCGCCCGCGAGCTCATAGAGAGGCGTGAGCCGCTGGGCGACTCGGGCCACGGCGTCGTCGAAGCCCCACAGGTTCACATTGCTGACGACGTTGCTGACCTTGACGCTCACGTAGTCGACGTCAGGGCGCTCGAGCAGCGCGCGGATGCCCGCGAGCCGGCTCCCTGCCTCTTCTTCGCCCAGCACCGCTTCGCCGAGCAGGTTGAGGTTCAGGCGGTGGCCGCCCTGCCTGAGGCGCTCGAGCGCCGGCCCGAGCTTCGCAGGCGTCGCATCGACGACGAGGTGCCCGACGAGCCGTCTGAGCGCCGCTCTGGCTGCCGGGACGACGACCCACGGCAGCACCGGGCCGACCTGGCCGCCGAGTCCGAGCGCGGTGCGCAGCCCGCCGTGCAGCGAGGCGGGCACCCGTCCCGAGAGCTCGTGCAGGCGCCGAGCCGCGACGCTCAGGTCGCGTGGCCTCGCGACCCCGTCGACGAACTGGACGGCGAAGTCGAGACCGCTCTCTTCGCGCAGCAGCTCGGCAAGGCGGCGGGCGCCGGTCGGCCACTGCTGGGCCGGTTCGGCGAGCCACGCACGCACCTGCCGGGCCGCGGCCTCGGCGACGGATTGCAGCTCGCTCACGTTCGCCTGGCTCCCCATGCTTCCGAGGATATTTCTAGCGACGCCGATGATCGGTGAGCGTCGCCCGCGGGCCGCGCCTCTCGGGCAGTCGCCCGCTCGCGAGGATCAGTCGCACGACCCGCTGCCGCTGCCCTGCCCAGGGGGCGAGCAGCTCGAGCATGCCGGCGTCGTCGCAGTGCCGGTCGCCCGCGAGCGCGTAGCCCACGAAGTGCGGCACGTGGTAGTCGCCGACCGACACCTGGTCGGGGTCGCCGTGGCTGCGCTGGAGAGTCTCGGCCGCCGTCCAGGGGCCGATGCCGGGCAGGGTCGTCAGGATCGCGGCATTCTCTGCTCGCTCGATCGCGCTCGCGCGGCTCGCGGCGTTCACGAGCGTCCGACTGCGGGTGGGGTCGACGCCCGCCTGATGCCATTCCCAGCTCGGGATCGCGCGCCAGGCCTCGGGCGTCGGCGAGACGCGCAGCTTGCGGGGCATCGCCGGGCGCGGCCCGGGCGGCAGGGCGCCGAAGCGGGTCACGAGCCTGGCCCACTCGCGGTACGCCTCGAGGCTCGTCACCTTCTGCTCGATGATCGCGGGCGCCATCGCCTCGAACACGCGGCGGGTCGCGGGCAGGCGCAGGCCGGGCAGGCGACGCAGGGTCTCAGCCAAGAACGGATGCCTGGACAGATCGAGCTGCGACCAGTCGTCGTCGCGCCCGAGCAGCCGCGGAACCCCGTCGATCGCCCACTCTCTGCCGGGCCCCCAGGCTCGTGCCCGCACCGGTGCGCCTGTGCTGCTCTGCTCGAGCCGCAGGGTCACCGGTCCCTCCGGGCTGGTGAAGGTACGCCAGACCGCTGAGCCCTGCCACTGGGTCGTCGGGTCGTAGGGGCCGCGCCCGAGCGGCCCGAGTGTCGCGCGCAGGTCGACGGGCAACGCGGGGTCGTAGACGGTGCTGAGCGGGCCGGCGGATTCGTCGACGGATGCTTCAGCCGAGGCATCCGTCAACGTCATGCCCACACGCTAACCCGCGGCGCTGACAGTGCCGCCCGGCCCGCGCGCGCGGCTCGCCATCGGCCGCGCGGCAGGATCGGGCAATGGGCTCGATCGGCGACGCGAACACGCACCTGATCGTGATCCGCGGCGTGGTCATACCGGTTATACTCGGGGGATGAAGACGGCGATTTCGGTTCCGGACGACGACTTCCAGCGATTCGAGCGCATTGCGGCACGCAACGGGATGAGTCGTTCTGAGTTCTATCGACGCGCAGGCGCCAAGCTGGCCGACGAGCTCGAAGGCGCCAGCCGCCTGACGGCCATCGCCGACTCGGTTCTGACTCGGGTCGGCCGAGCGTCTGACGCCGATCTCTTCCTCAGCGAGGCGCAGCGCGTCATCGAGTCCGGAAGCGACTGGTGACCGCACGCGGCGATGTGGTCTGGGTGGACTTCGGCCAGCCACGCGGATCACAGCCGGCAAAGGTCCGTCCGGCCGTGATCTTCCAAGATGACTGGTTGCTGGCGACAGCGATCAGCACGGTGCAGATCGTTCCGCTGACGTCGAACCTCGCTCTCGAAGCATTTCCCGGCAACGTGCTCGTGCCGGCCGCAGCGTCTGGGCTCGACAAGGATTCCGTCGCTCTGGTCACACAGCTCGGGCCTGTCAGCCGTGAATTCCTGCAGCCATACGCTGTCGGGCGACTCCCGGCATACCTGATGAACGAACTCGGTGCCGGTGTGCGCTTGGTCACCGGCATCTGATGCTCGCGTCAAGCGAACGGCGTAGGTTGAGCGCATGACGGACGATGTGGCGCCGCGATTCTCTTCGTGGTTCAGCAGATGGTGGCTTGCGCTGCTCGGCGCCGTTGTCGCCGTCGGCGGCGGCGTCCTGTGGCTGCTCACACGGGTCGGGGCGAGCGCGGCGAGCTTCGGGTGGTTCGCCTACCAGCCGCTGCCGCGCCGTTACCTCACCTACGACGAGAGCACGTCGTTCGCCGCGGCGTACTCATACAACCCGCTGTGGCAGGTGATCCACCTCGCCGGCGCAGTGCTCTTCATCGCCGGGCTGGTGGCAGTTGCCCTCGTCGTCGGCTATCGAGTCGGTCGGGCGCGCTCGTAGTCGACGGCCAGCCGCTCGACCAGCAGGTCGAAGTAGCGCCGTACGGACTCGGCGAGCGCGAGCCGGTCGCGCGAGAGGAACCGTTGCAGGCGGATGCCGTCGAGGTAGGCGACCAGCGCCGACGCCTCCCAGTCCGCGTCCGCATCGCTGCGGATCTCGCCGCGCTCGATGCCCTGGCGGATCAGCCCGACGATGAGGCCGTGCGTGTTCGCATAGCGTTCGATCACGTAGTCACGGATGGGCGACTCCGGCGCGATGCCCTCGGCGCTCATCACGATCTGCAGGCTCGTCAGCTCGAGGCTCTCTTCGACGATCGCGCCCCAGTCTCGCATCCGCTGAATCGCCTCGAGGCCACCGGGTGCGAGCAGCTCCTGCATCCGTGTCGTCTGCAGTGTCAAGCCGCGCTCGAGCGCCGCCTCGATGAGCGAGGCCTTCGTCGGGAAGTGATGCAGCACACCGGCATCCGTCAGCCCCACTCGCTCGGCGATCGCCGCAATCGTGGTGCCTTTGAACCCTCGGCTCCCGAAAAGCTCGATCGCGGCGTCGACGATGTCGCCGATGGTGGTCTTCGGCGGCCGGCCCATCTTCGGCGAGCCCTGGACCTTCTTCGACTCCGGTGCGCTCAGGGCTCTGTCCGTTCTCTCCAGGATGCTGCGACTCTAGCGCCGCGCCATAGTGACCACTAACTTTGTGCCCACTAAGCCAACTTGCACACCTGGAACGGACAAGAGGAGGCTCCGGTGCTCACGACCGAGCAGGCAGCGACGACATCATCAGCCGATGAGCGGGCGCGTGAGATCGAACAGCAGATGACCGACGACGAGCGGTTCTCGCTCCTGGTCAGCGTGATGGGCACGAACGACGTGGTCACCGTCCGCGACGAGCGGATTCCTGAGGGAACGCCGATGAGCGCCGGCTACGTGCCGGGCGTCGCGCGCCTCGGGGTGCCTGCGCAGCTCATGAGCGACGCGAGTCTCGGCGTCACGAACCCCGGCTATCGCCCAGGGGACGGCGCGACCGCCCTGCCAGCCGGCATCGCGCTCGGCGCGACGTTCGATCCGGTGCTCGCGCGCACCTCGGGCGGCATGCTCGGCCGCGAGGCGCGCAGCCGCGGCTTCAACATCCAGCTCGCGGGCGGCGTCAACCTTCAGCGCGACCCCCGCAACGGACGCAACTTCGAGTACCTGTCTGAGGACCCGCTGCTCAGCGCGGTCCTCTGCGCAGAGTCGATCAACGGCATCCAGGACGAAAGTGTGATCTCGACCATCAAGCACTACTCGCTGAACTGCAACGAGACGAACCGTCACTGGCTCGACGCGATCATCGACCCGGCAGCGCATCGGGAGTCCGATCTGCTCGCCTTCGAACTCGCCCTCGAGCTGTCGCAGCCCGGCGCAGTGATGACCGGGTACAACAAGATCAACGGCGAATACGCCGGCGGAAACCGCGCGCTGATCGACCTGCTCAAGCGCACCTGGGGATTCCGCGGCTGGGTGATGTCCGACTGGGGCGGCACCCCCGGCTGGGAGGCCGCGCTCGCGGGTCTCGACCAGGAATCCGGCCTGCAACTCGACCTCATGATGTGGCAGACCGAGTGGTTCACCGACCGTCTGCGCGCGGCCCACCGCGACGGCGGGCTCCCCGCAGAGCGGCTTTCCGACATGGTCAGGCGGATTCTTCGCTCGATGTTCGCGGTCGGGGTCGATCGATGGGCGTCAGCCCCCGAGATCGACCTGGCCGCGCATCACGAGATCGCGTTGAAGACCGCTCGGCAGGGGATCGTGCTGCTGCAGAACGACGGCACCCTTCCACTCGCGCCCGACGCGGCGCTCACGATCGTCGTGATCGGCGGGCACGCGCAGCTCGGCGTCGCCAGCGGGTGCGGCTCGAGCGCGGTCGTGCCGCCCGACGGGTACGCCGAGGTGATCAGAATCGGCGGCCCCGGCGTGATGGGGGTCGGGCGGAACCTGTATCTGCACCCGTCCTCGCCCCTCGCCGAGCTCCGCAGGCTTCTTCCGAACGCGCACTTCGAATACGACCCCGGCATGAGTCCGGCCGAATCCGCACTCGCAGCCGCCCACGCGGACCTGGCGATCGTCTTCGCCATCAAGGTCGACTCGGAGGGATTCGACGACCCCGACCTCGCGCTTCCCTGGGGGCAGGACGCGGTCATCGAGGCTGTCGCCGCCGCGAATCCGAACACGGTCGTGGTGCTCGAGACGGGGAACCCCGTGGTGATGCCATGGAAGGATCGCGTGCGCGCGATCGTCGAGGCGTGGTACCCGGGGCAGGCCGGCGGTCAGGCCATCGCTGAAGTCCTCGCCGGTGTCGTCAATCCGTCCGGCCGGCTGCCGATCAGCTTCCCCGCCGACCTCTCTCAGACGCCGCGCCCCGAACTGCCCGGACTCGGAACGCCCTGGGGCACCGCCGTCACGATCGACTACGCGGAGGGCGCCGAGGTCGGCTATCGCTGGTTCGCGAAGACCGGAGAGAAACCGCTGTTCGCCTTCGGCCACGGCCTGAGCTACACGAGCTTCGCCTACGACGAGCTGCGTGTCGAAGGCGGCGAGACGGTTACCGCCACCTTCACCGTGACGAACATCGGTGAGCGCGCGGGCGCGGACGTGCCCCAGCTCTACCTCACCGATGCGGTCGGGACTCGGCGACAGCGATTGATCGGATTCCAGCGCGTCGAGCTCGGGCCCGGGGAGTCGCAGACGGTCACCGTCACCGCAGACCCCCGGCTGCTGGCGACGTACGACACCGCGGTCGGCGCCTGGCGGATCGCAGACGGCCCGCATCGGGTCGCGCTCGCGAAGGCCGCCGACGGCGTCGAGGCCGCGAGGGTGGTGAACCTCGCCGGGCGCACGTTCGGTCGCTGAGCCTCAGCCGAGGCCGCGGCCGGTCGGCCTCACACCGCGCTGCGCGGGCCCCGTGTACTGCGAGAGCGGGCGGATCAGCGAGTTGTGGGCTTGCTGTTCGATGAAGTGGGCCGTCCAACCGGTGACGCGCGCCGCAGCGAAGATCGGGGTGAACGTCGGGGTGTCGAAGCCCATCAGGTGGTAGGCGGGGCCCGACGGGTAATCCAGGTTCGGCTTGATGTTCTTGGCGTCGCCCATCGCCTGCTCGAGCGCCGTGTAGAGCTCCAGCAGGTCGGGCCGGTTGTAGTAGTCGACGAGCGAGTCGAGCGCCGCCTTCATGGTCGGCACCCGCGAGTCGCCGTTCTTGTAGACGCGGTGGCCGAAGCCCATGATCTTCTTCTTGCTCGCGAGCGCGTCCTCGAGCCAGGCCTCGGCACGGTCGGCAGAGCCGATCTCGCTGAAGGTCGCCATCACGGCCTCGTTGGCACCGCCGTGCAGCGGCCCCTTGAGCGCGCCGATCGCGGCGACCACACCCGAGTGCAGGTCTGACAGTGTCGAGGCGACGACCCGCGCCGTGAACGTCGACGCGTTGAACGAGTGCTCGGCGTACAGCACGAGCGACACCCGGAACGCGTCGATGACGGTCTGGTCGGGCAGCTCGCCGAAGGTCATCCAGAGGAAGTTGGACGCGTAGTCGAGGTCTTCGCGCGCCGGCACCGGATCCATGCCGTGACGATGCCGCTGGTCGTACGCGACGATCGCTGGCAGCTGCGCGAACAGGCGAACGGATTTCTCGTAGTCGCTGCGCTCGTCGTCCGGGAACCGGGTCTCGAGAGCGCCGAGCAGGCTGACCGCGGTGCGCAGCACGTCCATCGGATGCCCCGACACCGGCGTCTGCTCGATGAGCGCCTGTACCTCCGGCCTCAACGCGCGCTGGCCGCGCTCGACGGCCTCGAAGCCCTCGAGCTCGTCGGCGGTCGGCAGCTCGCCGTGCCACAGCAGATAGGCGACCTGCTCGAAGGAGCACTTGGCGGCGAGCTCCTGCACGGGGTAGCCGCGGTACAGCAGCGAGTTCGTCTCCTGATTCACCGACGAGATGTCGGTCGTGTCGACGACGACGCCGGCGAGCCCCTTGTGAATCTCGATCTGGTCAGTCATCCGTCACTCCTTCGTGAGGTTGAAATTGAAGATGCCGGAGTCGAACGCGTTGTAGCCCTCGTAGTCGATCAGCTCGTACAAGTCTGCCCGGTGCTGCATCTGCCCGGTCAGGCGGGCGAGTGAACCCTGGGCGTCGAGCTCGTCGAGCCCGCGCAGGGCCGCCCCCATCGCGAGCCGCAGCAGCGAGACCGGCCAGATCACGATGTTGACGCCGACGTCGGCGAGCTGCGACACGGTGAACAGCTCCGACTTCCCGAACTCCGTCATGTTCGCCAGGATCGGCACGTCGACGGCCGCCCGCACCGCGGCGAACTCGTCGAGCGAGGTCATCGCCTCGGGGAAGATCGCGTCGGCGCCGGCATCCACCAGGGCCTTCATGCGGTCGATGGCGGCCGGCAGGCCGACGGCGCCCCTGGCATCCGTTCGCGCCATGATGAGCAGATTCGGGTCGCGGCGGCCGTCGACGGCCGCGCGCACCCGCTTGATCGCCGTCTCGTCGTCGACGACCTCTTTGCCGTCGAGGTGGCCGCAGCGCTTCGGGTTCACCTGGTCTTCGATGTGGATGCCGCCGGCTCCGGCATCCTCGAGCTCCTGCACCGTGCGCGCGACGTTCATCGGCTCGCCGAAGCCGGTGTCGACGTCGACCAGCGTCGGCAGCTCGGTCATGCGCGCGATCTGGTGCGTGCGGCCTGCGACCTCGGTGAGCGTCGTGAGCCCGATGTCGGGCAGGCCGAGATCGGCCGACAGCACGGCGCCCGAGACGTAGACCCCGTCGAAGCCGCGCTGCTCGATCAGCCGCGCCGACAGCGGGTTGAACGCGCCGGGAAAGCGCAGCAGCTCACCGGCCGCGAGCCGCTCGCGGAACGCGGCGCGCTTGGCGGCGGCCGTCTGCGTGGCGTAGAGCATCAGAACAGCCCGTCGGGTGCGGATGCCTGAGCCAGATACCCGTACTTCGCGACGATGGTCAGCTGCCCGAGCTCGTCAGCAGTCAGCTCGGGCAGTCGCTGCGCGACGTCGAGGAAGCGCTCGATCTCCTCCGGCTCGAGCGCGGGCGCGGCCAGCGTGCGGAACTTGCGCACGTAGTCGGCGCGGGCGAACGGCCGCGCGCCCTGCGGGTGCGCGTCGGCGACCGCGATTTCTTCGTCGATCACCGAGCCGTCGGTGAAGGTGACCTCGATCGCGCCGCCGAACGCCTGCTCGGTGGGGTCGAGCGAGTGGTACCGCCTGGTCCACTCGGGGTCCTCGACGGTGGTCACCTTCTTCCACAGGGCGACGGTGTCGGGCCGGTGCGCGCGCTCGGGCGCGTACGAGGTCTCGTGATCGAAGCCGCCGTCCTGCAGGGCGACGGTGAAGATGTACGGGATCGAGTGGTCGAGGGTCTCGCGCGAGGCATCCGGCGAGTACTTCTGCGGGTCGTTCGCCCCAGAGCCGATCACGAAGTGTGTGTGGTGCGAGGTCTTCAGCACGATCTTCTCGACACGCGCGACGTCGTCGAAGATCAGCGGGTACTCGTCGTGCAGTCTGCGGGCCAGGTCGATCCAGGCCTGGGCCTGGTACTCGGCCGAGTGCTCCTTCGTGAACGAGTCGAGGATGGCGCGCTTCGCCTCGCCGACAGCTGGGAGCGAGACGTCGTACGACGCATCCGGCCCGTCCAGCAGCCAGGCGATGACCCCGTCCTCGCCCTCCCAGATGGGCGTCGGGCTGGTCTGGCCCCGCATCGCGCGGTCGACCGCCTCGACCGCCATCTTCCCGGCGAAGGCCGGCGCGTACGCCTTCCACGACGAGATCTCGCCCTTGCGCGACTGGCGCGTCGCGGTCGTCGTGTGCAGCGCCTGCCCGATGGCCTGGTAGATGACGGATGCTTCGAGCCCCAGCAGCGCGCCGATGCCCGCCGCCGCGCTCGGGCCGAGATGCGCCACGTGGTCGATCTTGTGCGCGTGCAGGCTGATCGCGCGGGCGAGATCGATCTGCACCTCGTAGCCCGTCGCGATGCCGCGCACGACATCGGCCCCGGTCAGGCCGCGGGCCGCCGCATGCTGCGCGACGGCGACCACGGGCGGGATGTTGTCGCCCGGGTGCGAGTACTCCGCCGCCAGGAAGGTGTCGTGGAAGTCGAGCTCGCGCACGGCCACGCCGTTCGCCCAGGCGGCCCACTCGACCGACGCGCGCCGGTTCAGCGCGGCACCGAACACGGTCGCGCCGGCCCCGCCGATGGAGACGGGGTGGGCGAGCGCCTGCGCGCGGGCGGCGGCGGGCGCTGCGCGCACGAGGGATGCCGCGGCCACCGCCGCGTTGTCGATGACCCGGTTCACGACCATCTCGGCGACGTCGTCGTCGGCCGGGGTGCTGTCGGCCGCGAGCTGCGCGATCTTCCAGGCGAGCTGGTCTTCTCTGGCCAGGTTCTCGTCGCTGCGATGGACTCGGACGTGATGCGTTTCCACGTGGTCACCCTACCGAGGGGCGCGCGACTCCTACCCTGATGACATGCCCTCCCCCACAACGCTGCTCACCTTCGCCGCGGCGGCTTTTGTGCTGATCGTGATCCCCGGGCCGAGCGTGCTGTTCACTCTCGGCCGGTCGATCGCCCTGGGGCGCGCGGCCGGGATCACGAGCGTCGCGGGCAACACGCTCGGCTCGCTCGGGCTCGTCGCGGCGGTGGCTCTGGGGGTGGGGGCGCTGGTCGCGGCATCCGATGTCGCCTTCACCATCGTGAAATTCGCGGGCGCCGCGTACCTGGTCTACCTCGGAGTACGCACGATCCTGCAACGCAAGGCGAAGGCGGCGGTGGCGACGGATGCCTCACCGGCACCTCTTCGCCGCATCTTCGGCCAGGCCGTGATCGTGGGGTTCACCAACCCGAAGACGCTCGCGTTCTTCGTCGCCGTGCTGCCGCAGTTCGCGTCGCCCGATGCCGGGCCGGTGCCGCTTCAGCTCGGCATCCTGGGTCTGCTCTTCGGCCTGATCGCGTTCTGCTCTGACAGCGTCTGGGCTCTCATCGCGGGCTCGGCGCGCGACTGGTTCGCCCGAAGCCCGCGCCGCATCGAGACCCTCTCGGCGACCGGCGGCGCGATGATGATCGCGCTCGGCGGGGTCCTGGCCTTCGCCCGCCGCGCTACCTGAGCCTCGGACGCCCCGTGGGGTGGGCTCGGGTCCCCGTCCGCGCTGCGGAGCGACCTGAACTCAGCCCTCGGGTGCAGGAACTGCGGGAAAGAAGGACTACAGGACTACTGCCAGTCCTCCGCAGTCGCCGTGGGGACCAGGATCGCCCGGGCGAGCGTGTGGAAGTGCAGGTTGAAGCCGAGGATCGCCGGGCTCGCGTCGAGTGGGATGTCGAGGGCGTCGACGTCGACGGCGTGCACGACCGTGAAGTAGCGGTGCGTGCCCGTGCCCGCGGGCGGCTCGGCGCCCGTGTAGGCGCGCTCGCCGAGCTCGTTGCGCAGCATCACGGCGCCGGCCGGCAGATTCGCGCCGCCGAGGACGCCCGCGTTCTCAGGCAGCTCGGTCACGTTCGCGGGGATGTTGAAGACAGCCCAGTGCCAGAAGCCTGAGGTGGTGGGCGCGTCCGGGTCGAACTGTGTCACGGCGAAGCTCTTCGTCTCGGCCGGGAAACCGGCCCACGAGAGCTGCGGCGAGATGGACGAGCCGCCCTGGCCGGGCGAGCGGTGCACGGCCGGAATCGGCTGGCCGTGATCGACGGAGGAGCTGGTGACGGAGAAGGACCCGAAGTCGCGCAGCTGCGCCAGCTCGGCGTACGGGTCGTGCCAGTTTTCGGTCATGACTCGACCCTACGTCCGGTCGTTACGAGCGACGGCGGCGCGTGAGAGACCACACGGTTACGCGCAGCATCGCCTCTGCGACGATGCCGAGGGACATCTTGGACGCCCCGCGTTCGCGCTCCACGAAGGTGATCGGCACCTCGACGACGTCGAGACCCGCTCGCACGGCGCGCTGCAGCATGTCGACCTGGAACGCGTACCCATGGCTGTGCACGGTGTCGAGGTCGAGGGCATCGAGAGCGGATGCCCGGAACGCGCGGTACCCGCCCGTCACGTCGCGCACCCCGAGCCCCAGCACGACGCGCGCGTAGGCGCTGCCCGCGCGCGAGATCGCCTGCCGGTACCACGGCCAGTTCTCGACCGACCCGCCCGGCACCCAGCGCGACCCGAGGACCACGTCTGCGTCGTCCGTCTTCTCCAGCAGCCGTCCCAGCTGCTCCGGCTGGTGCGACCCGTCGGCGTCGAGCTCGACGAGCACGTCGTAGCCGTGCGCGACGCCCCACCGCATCGCCTCGATGTACGCGCGGCCGAGCCCCTGCTTGCCGGGGCGATGCAGCACGTGCACGTGCGGGTCCGCCGCGGCGAGCGCGTCGGCCAGTTCGCCGGTGCCGTCGGGCGACGAGTCGTCGACGACGAGCACATGGGCGTCGGGCTGCGCCGCGCGCACGCGCCCCACTATCCACTCGAGGTTGTCCCGCTCGTTGTAGGTGGGAATCATCACGAGCACGTTGTCCAGCGCAGTCACCAGGGAGAACGCTATCGGGCCGCGGCTATGTCACCGCCCAAGAATCCCTAGTGGCGGCGCAGGACCGCGGCGATCTTCGAGAAGTCGGGGACCCCGAGACCGGTCGCCGGGTTGTAGACGGTGCCAGGTGTGCCCGTGTAATAGGTGTTGTCGTTGCCGGCGCCCGCCGAGCTGAGCGGGGTGACGGGCGAGTTCCGACCGGATGCCGCGGCGTAGAGCGCCGGGTTCCAGAATCCGCTGCGTGCATGGTTCGCCTGATTGATGACCGCCGCCGCTCCCGCGAACTGCGGGGCCACGTAGCTCGTGCCGCCGCCGCCGGGAATGAGGCCGAAGGCCACCGGCGCGTAGTAGAGGTAGCCGCTGTTCGGGTCGGCGTCGGCGGACAGGTCGGGAACCCCGCGGCCGGTCGCCCTGCCGTGCACCAGCGCGGGGTACTGGTTGACGGTCCACTCGGTGGGCAGCCTGAAGCCCGGCGCAAGCGTTGTCGGGGTGGTCGGCGTCAGATGCTGGACGGCGGTGAAGCTCGTGCCGCCCGAGACCGCGCGTTGGTAGGGAGGGATCGGCTCGTGCGCGCTGTAGCCGCCACCCGTGGCACCGACATCGGCGCCCGAGCCGCCGTAGAGGAGGAAGAGGTCTGCGCCGTCGGTGTAGGTGTAGTCCGACCAGGTGTCGGCGGCCGCCTGCCAGAGGTAGTCGCTGCTCCATGCCCGCTCGGCCGGCACGGTCACATGCTCGGTCGCGCTCCCGTCGCCCTGATAGTCGACCTCGAACGGCAGCGTGGTGCCGCCCGCCGCAGTGACGAACGGGCTCGCCGCGAAGGCGTTGACGGTGAGGTTCGTGGTGTTGATGCCGTCTTCGGAATACGCCTGGTACGGACCCTGGTCACCGGTCGCGACGAAAGTCGACTGACCCTGCGCAGCCAGCTCGAGGAACACCAGGTCGAAAGCATCCCGCCAGCCGCTGCTCGCCTCGCCGTTCGCCAGCGCGAGGTCGACGAAGGTCTCGGAGTCGGCCCAGCTCATGCTCACCGAGCCTGCGACGTTCTCACCCGCGGCCTGGAAGAGCGCGTCGATGGCACCTGCGTCCGTGTTCGGCGCCTGGTAGACCACGATGTTCGCACCGGGCGCAACCCCGCCCGCCTGCTCGACGTCGATGTCGGTCTCCGCCGAGTAGTCGTTCACGGGTCCGGGACCGCCGTCGACGTCGCGCACGGTGACGGTGCGCGGCAGCTGCGGCGTGAGCGTCTGCTTGTACCAGAACTCCTCAGCGGCACCGGTCTCGTAGGGCGCGAAGGTCACGATGCCGATCGTCTGGCCGGTACCGTCGGCCGCGGGGGCGCCTGGGCGTCCGTTCACGGTCACGCCGTCCAGCCCGTAGCGCGATGCGAAGTCGCTCGGCAGGTTGCACTGAATGGGCCAGCCGGTGAACTCCGCACAGAACTCGTTGTTCCACTGGGGATCGTCGGCAGGATGCGCAGCGGCGGCCGCTGCCTCGAAGCGCGCCGCGCTGATCGCCTGCGGCGCGGCAGCTCCGCCGGCAGCCGCGGCGCCTGAGCCCGCGCTCGCGGCAGCCGAGCTCGTGAACGCCGCGTAGTTGCTCAGACCGAAGATCGCAGTCACGTCACCGGCCAGCTGCGGCGGCAGCTGCGGCGCTCTCGTCGGCGCATGCACGTTCTGCTGCCGCCCCGGCTTCCCGTTCCAGCCGCGCGGGCCCGGCACGTGGTACTGCCGCTGGCTCACGTTGAGCGCTCGGTTGTAGGCGGCTGCGGTTCCGCTGGTCACGACGTTCAGACGGGTGGGCGACACGGTCGAGCGGATGCCGAAGCGAGAGAGGTAGCTCGTCAGCTCGCCGATGTCCCGCGTCGACTGCCCGTAGCCCGACGCGAACTGGGCGACGGACAGCTGCGGCTGCGCGCCCCGCAGCACGGCCTGCTTCAGCTGCTGGATGCGCTGGCCCTTGAGCACGAACGAGACCTGCTCAGGCGTGTCACCCGGAGTGTCGCCGAAGGCCGTCGCACCGGGTAGCTGACCGCCGGTCGGGCCGGAGGGCACCTGTTGCCACGCCGGACTCGGCGACGGGGTCGAGGCGAACGCGACCCCCGCGGTTCCGAGGGTCAGCAGGGCGGTGACGGCTGCGGCCGTCGCGAGTCGGGCGCGCGCACGTCGAGGCACTCTCGAATCCTAGGAATCCGCACGGCGTACCGTCAGGCACCCGAATGGGGGCCGCCCATCGGCACCGGCGGCACCGGCGGCACCGCACTACCGTTGAGGCATGACGCGCCCTCTGTCCGGCACCCAGTACGAACTCCACTTCGGCGACTACCGCGCCACCGTCGCGTCGATCGGCGCCACGCTGCGCTCGCTCACCTTCCGTGGTCGCGATCTGGTCGTGCCGTTCGGGGCCGACGAGGTGCGCCCCGCCTACCGCGGCGCTGCGCTCGCACCGTGGCCGAACCGGATCGCCGGCGGCGCGTACACCTTCGGCGGCGAGCTGTTCCAGGTGCCGCTCACGGAGCCCGAGCGGGGCAACGCGCTGCACGGCCTCGCGAGCTGGCTCGACTTCGGCGCGATCGAGCAGACCCCGTCGCGCGTGACGCTCGGCGCGACGATCGTGGCGCAGCCCGGCTACCCGCACCGCATCGACGTCGAGGTCGCGTACGAGCTCACCGACACCGGTCTGCACTCCTCGATCACCGGCGTGAACACCGGTGCGGATTCCGCGCCGTGGGGTACCGGCCCGCACCCCTACCTCGTGGCAGGCCCCGGTCACGTCGACGACTGGTCGCTGCTGCTGCCCGCCGACGAGGTGCTCGAGGTCACGCCCGACACGCTGCTTCCAGTGCGCGTCTCGCCCGTCGACGTGGCGAACGACGGCGCGTGGGACTTCCGCGAGACGCGCGCGATCGGCGACGTCTTCATCGACCACGCGTTCACGTCGCTGTCGCGGGATGCTTCAGGTCACGCATCCGTCGAAGTGCGCACCGCATCGGGCGCAGGCGTCGCCATCTCGTGGGACAGCGCGTGCCCGTGGGTGCAGGTGCACACCGCCGACCGGCCGGACCCGGTCGCCGAGGCGGCGCTGCACCGCATCGGCCTCGCGGTCGAGCCGATGACATGCCCGCCCGACGCGTTCAACTCCGGCACCGACCTGGTGGTCCTCGCGCCGGGCGCATCCCACACGGCAGGCTGGACGATCGCCGCGCTGTGACATGGCGCAGCCGCCGCCGCGTGCAAAGCTGAGCCATGGTCGTTCTCGTCATCGCCTGCATCGTCGTCGTGCTCGCCGCGCTGCTGCACCTCTACATCTTCTGGATGGAGAGCTTCGGCTGGCGCCGCCCCGCCGTCTGGAAGCGGTTCAACGTCGCAGACCAGGCGCAGGCGGATGCCAACCGCGATCTCGCCTACAACCAGGGCTTCTACAACCTGTTCCTCGCGATCGGCGCGATCATCGGCGTGGTGCTGCTCGCGAGCGGGCTGCACTCGACCGGGCTCCGTTCAGCGGGTCTGGCGCTGGTGTTCCTCAGCACGGGCAGCATGCTCGCGGCATCCCTCGTGCTGCTGACCCTGGGCCGCCAGTTCGCGGCCGCCGCACTCACGCAGGGCCTCGCGCCGCTGATCGGGCTCGGGCTGACGGTCATCGCGGCTGCCGCATAGCGAGCTGCGCTCGCGAGGGTGAGCTTCTGACGTCTACGCTTCCTCGGCCCCGGTGCGCAGCGCCTCGATGAGCTTGGTCGCATGCGTCGTCGAGACGATGACACGGTCGTAGCCGTCGGCCACCCCGCCCGCCTCGCTCTGATCGATGTCGATCACGACGGCCGGGCGCGACTTGCCCTTGACGATGAGGAAGTCCTTGCCGCCGTGGTACTTCCACGTGCCGATGGCGAGCGTGAGCGGGATGCCTGCGCCGGGCACGCGCACCCCGCGAATCCAGATCCACGGGTCCTGCGTGATCGCCACGGAGCGGATCGCCGAACGCGGGATGACGAGGTCGTCCTTGCGCAGCGCGAGCAGTTTCTCTGCGCGGCTCAGCCGCACTTCGAGTCGGTCGCGGTGCACATGCAGATCGGCCATAGGGCTAGTCTGCCCTGTCCCCCATGCCGCGTCGCGGATGCGGGGTCGTCGCTTTGTCGCGTTCTGCGGCCGCAAGCGCGGACTTTCTGACGACCGGGCCAAGACGGCCGCGCGCGGGTCGTCGAAAGGTCACGTCACGCGGACGCCCAGGCGGGCTTTCTGACGACCGGGTGGCGACTCAGACCACGGATGCCTGCGCGGCCGCTCGCGCCGCCATCGGCAGCGCCTCGACGACGCGCTCGATGGCCTCGTCGTCGTGGGCGGCCGTCACGAACCACGCCTCGAAGACGCTCGGCGGCAGGGCGACGCCCTGCTCGAGCATGGCGTGGAAGAAGGGACCGAAGCGGTAGGCGTCCTGCGCCTGCACCTGCGCGTAGTTCACGGCGGGCTGCTCGGCGAACAGCACCGAGAACAGGTTGCCCGCACGCTGGATCGTGTGTGCGACGCCCTCGGCGGTCAGCGCAGCGGAGACCTCACGCTGCAGCGTCTCGCTCACGTGGTACAGCCGGTCGTAGACCGCGCCGTCGGCAAGCCTCAGCGTCGCGAGGCCCGCGGCGACCGAGAGCGGATTCCCTGACAGCGTGCCCGCCTGGTAGACCGGCCCGACGGGGGCGAGATGCTCCATCACCTCGCGGCGACCGCCGAGCGCGGCGAGCGGCATGCCGCCGCCGATGACCTTCCCGAAGGTCACGAGGTCGGGGGTGTAGCTGGTTTCCAGGCCCCAATATCCCTGCGCGCTGACCCGGAACCCCGTCAGCACCTCGTCGAGGATGACGAGCGCCCCGAACTCGTGGGCGAGCTCGGTGAGCCCTGCGTTGAAGCCCGGCAGCGGCGCGACGACGCCCATGTTCGCGGCTGCGGCCTCGACGATCACGGCAGCGATGTCGCCGGGGTGCGCCTCGAAGGCGGTGCGCACGGCGTCGAGGTCGTTGTACGGCAGCACGAGCGTCTGTGCGGCGATCGGCTCGGGCACACCGGCGGATGCCGGGAGGGCGAGCGTCGCGACGCCGGAGCCGGCTTCGGCCAGCAGCCCGTCCGAGTGGCCGTGGTAGTGCCCGGCGAACTTGATCAGCAGCGGCCGCCCCGTGAACCCACGTGCGAGGCGGATCGCCGTCATGGTCGCCTCGGTGCCGGTCGAGACGAGGCGCACCTCGTCGACCAGGCCGCCGGCCTCTGTGCCGCCGCCGAGCCGCGCGATCAGGAGCTCGGCCAGCTCGGTCTCGGCCGGGGTGGTTGCGCCGAACGAGAGACCGCGGCCCGCGGCATCCTGCACAGCCTTCACGACCTCCGGGTGCGCATGCCCGAGGATCGCAGGCCCCCACGACGCGACCAGGTCGACGTACTCGCGGCCCTCGACGTCGGTGACGTACGCGCCGCGCGCCGACGTCAGGAAGCGCGGTGCGCCGCCGACCGAGCGATACGCGCGCACCGGCGAGTTGACCCCGCCCGGGATGACTCGGCGGGCGCGGTCGAAGGCCTCTTCGTTCGTGGTCATGCCGAGCGCCCCAGCAGTCGGGTCGCGACTTCGACGGCCCAGTAGGTGAGCACGGCGTCGGCGCCCGCGCGGCGAATGCCGGTGAGGGTCTCGAGAATGGCACGGTCACGATCGATCCAGCCGTGCGCGGCGGCGGCCTCGACCATGGCGTACTCGCCGGAGACCTGATAGGCCCACACCGGCACGTCCGAGACGGCGGCGACGTCGGCGAGCACGTCGAGGTACGCCATCGCGGGCTTCACCATCACGATGTCGGCGCCCTCGGCGAGGTCGAGCGTCGCCTCGCGCAGGCCTTCGCGGCGGTTCGCCGGGTCCTGCTGGTAGCTGCGCCGGTCGCCCTTCAGCTGGCTGTCGACCGCCTCGCGGAAGGGGCCGTAGAACGCGCTCGCGTACTTGGCCGAGTAGGCGAGGATGCCGGTGTCGTGGAATCCGTTCTCATCGAGCGCTTCGCGGATGACGGCGACCTGGCCGTCCATCATGCCGCTCGGGGCGACGAGATGAGCGCCGGCGGATGCCTGCGCAAGAGCCATCTCCGCATAGCGGACGAGCGTCGCGTCGTTGTCGACGCTGCCGTCGGCGGCGAGCACACCGCAGTGCCCGTGGTCGGTGAACTCGTCGAGGCACAGGTCGGTCTGGATGACGAGGGCGTCGCCCACCTCTTCGCGCGCGATGCGCGTGGCGACGTTGAGGATGCCGTTCTCGTCGGTCGCACCGGAGCCGATGGCGTCGTGCACCTCCGGCACGCCGAACAGGTTCACCCCGCCGATGCCGGCGGCGGCTGCCTCGTGCAGCGCCGCCCTGAACGAGTCGAGCGAATGCTGCACGACACCGGGCATGCTGCCGACCGGAACCGGCCCGCCTGCGCCCTCGCGGATGAACATCGGCAGGATCAGCTCTGCGGGGTGCAGCCGGGTCTCGGCGACCAGCCGCCGCATGGCCGGGGTGGAGCGCAGTCGGCGCGGGCGGACATGGGGATGCAGCACGTCACTCACGCGCTCGAGCCTATTCGCCGCACCTGAACGTCCCTCCGGCCACGTCGATAGCGCGAAGTCACGAGCACCGATGACCCTTCAGCGCAGTCGAGCAGACCGGCCCGCAGTTACGGCCGCGTCGACCGCGACGCCTGCACGACCGCGTCGATGAGCGAGTCGGCCGACCGCTCGGCCGCGACAAGATGCACGTCGAGCCCGTAGTCCCGGGCGTCGTGCGCCGTCTGCGGGCCGATCGCGGCGATCAGCGTTCCGGCCGGAATCGGCCCGAGCTGGGCGGCGACCTGCTCGGCGACCGACCCGGAGGTCACGAGGATCGCGTTGACGTTCCCGGCGCGCACGTCGCCGATGATCTTCTCGTCGACGGGCACGCCGACAGTGCGGTACGCGACGACCGCGTCCACGTGATGGCCGAGGTGCTCGAGCCCTTCGGTCAGCGTCGGCTTCGCGATCTCGGACTGCAGCGCGAGCACGCGCAGCCCAGAGGCCCCACCGGTCGCCTCGGGCCACTCGACGAGCAGCCCCTTCGCCGAGTTGTTCGCCACGGGTACCAGGTCTACGCGGTACCCCGCGGCGACCAGTGCTGCGGCGGTCGTCTCGCCCACGGCTGCGACCCGCGTCGATTCAGGGATCACGGCGCGGTAGCTCTGCAGCACGTCGACCGTGGTGGCGCTCGTGGCGGTCAGCCAGTCGTACTCCCCCTCGGCCAGTCGCTCCAGCGCCGCGGTGACGACGATCGCGTCTGCGGCCGGCGCGAAGTTGATCATCGGCGCGATCACCGGCTGTGCGCCCTGCGCGCGCAGGTCGGCGGCGACGGTGTCGCCCCACGGGCCGCCGCGCGGCACGAGCACCCGCCAGCCGCCCAGCGGCTTCTCGGCGGTCGGTCGCTGCTCGGTCATGCGAGGTCCTTCGCTCCGGCTTCAAGCAGCTCGGCGACGGTGCGCCCGGCGACCTCGCTCGCCGCGGCGAGCAGGTCGATCGCCGAGCTCGAGTCGAGCACGGCCGCGTGACTCGCGGTGATCGAGCGCGACCCGTCGAGCGCATAGACCGTCGCAGTCAGGAACAGCATGCCGTCGTCGACGATCGCGGTCGTCGCGACCGGCGCGGCGCAGCCCGCCTCCAGGCCGGCGAGCACGTCGCGCTCTGCGCGGACGGTCGCGCGAGTGGTCGCGTGGTCGAGTTTGGTGACGCCGTTCAGCAGCGCACGGCTGAAGGCGGTGGCGTCGGATGCCTGCTCCGCACGCACCTCGAGGGCGAGCGCCCCCTGCCCGGGCGCGGTGGGCCAGGCCGACAATGAGAAGCGCTCCGACACAGCGTCCGCCTTGCCCAGTCGGTCGAGGCCCGCGGCGGCGAGGATCACGGCGTCGACGTCGCCGGAGGCGACCTTGCCGATGCGCGAGTCGATGTTGCCGCGGAAGTCGGCGACGACCTCGAGGTCGGGGCGCAGCGCCTTGAGCTCCGCGATTCGACGCGGCGAGCCGGTGCCGATACGGGCGCCCTCCGGCAGCTCCGCGAGGCTGAGGCCGTCGCGGGCGACGAGCACGTCGCGGGCATCCGCCCGTTTCGGGGTCGCGGCGATCACGAGACCGTCGAACGGCTTCGTCGGCAGATCCTTCAGGGAGTGCACGATCACGTCGACCTCGCCGGCGAGCAGTGCGGTGCGCAGCTCGGTCGCGAACACTCCGGTGCCGCCGAGGCTCGCCAGGTTCGCCCGCGAGGTGTCGCCCTGCGTCGTGACCGTCACGAGCTCGGTCTCGAGACCCGCAGAACGGGCGAGGTCGCGCGCCACCAGCCCGCTCTGCGCGAGCGCGAGCGCGCTGCCCCGCGTGCCGACGCGGATCCGGTCAGTCATCAGGCGGTCGCCGGCTCGAGGTAGGTGCCCACCGTCGCGTGGTCCGGCCAGGGGCCGAGGGCCGTGAGATGCGGACGCTGCTCGGCCGGGGTGTCGTCGAGGCGCTCGACGATCAGGTCGACGAGGCCGGAGACGAACGCGGGGTGCACGCCCGAGGTGGCGACGCGTTCGAAGCCGAACCCGGCTTCCTCGGCACTCGCCTTGGCCTCGTTGTCGAGATCCCACAGCACTTCCATGTGGTCGCTCACGAAGCCGAACGGCACGACCACGACGGCCGTCGTGTCGCCGGCTTCGTGCAGGTCGCCGATCACGTCGTTGATGTCGGGCTCGAGCCACGGCACGCGCGGGTCGCCCGAGCGGGACTGGTAGACGAGCCGCCATGGCGACGCGGCGCCGGTCGCCGCCGTCACGGCCTTCGAGATGACCTCGGCGAGCGCGAGATGCTGCGCCTCGTAGGCGCCGTGCTCGCCGAACTCGGGGCCAGAGGCCTTCGCGGCCGCCGTCGGGATCGAGTGCGTGGAGAAGAGGATCGTGATGCCGGCGGCGTTGTGCCCGGCATCCGTCAGCCTGTTCACGGCAGCCTGCGTGCCTTCGATCAGCGGCGTGACGAAGCCGGGGTGGTCGAAGAACTCGCGGATGCGGTCGATGGATGCGTTCTGCGTCAGCTCATTGACCGCGAGCGCCTTCTCGAAATCCTCGCGGTACTGGCCGACGCCCGAGTAGCTCGTGTAGGCGCTGGTGACCACGGCGAGCAGGCGCGTGTCGCCGTTCGCCGCCGCCTCGGCGACGGTGTCCGCGAAGAACGGCGCCCAGTTGCGGTTGCCCCAGTAGACCGGCAGTTCGATGCCGCGAGCCGCGAGCTCGCCCTCGAGCGCCGCCTTCAGCGCGCGGTTCTGCGCGTTGATGGGGCTCACCCCGCCGAAGTGGCGGTAGTGGTGTGCGACCTCTTCGAGGCGCTCGTCGGGCACGCCGCGACCGGCTGTGACATTGCGCAGGAACGGGATGACGTCGTCCTGGCCCTCGGGGCCGCCGAAGCTGGACAGCAGAATCGCGTCGTACCTGTAGCGATGGTCGGTCAAGAAACAACCTCCGGGATCTCCGCCGTGGCGATGCGTCGGCCGGTGAAGAACGGCACCTCTTCACGAACGTGCAGGCGCGCCTCTGTGTAGCGCAGCTCACGCATCATGTCGACGAGGTCCGACAGTTCGTCGGCCTCCATCGGCAGCAGCCACTCGTAGTCGCCGAGCGCGAACGCGGCGACCGTGTTGGCCAGCACTCCCTTGAAGGCCGCGCCCTTGCGGCCGTGATCGGCGAGCATGCGCCGCCGATCCTCATCGGGAAGCAGGTACCAGTCGTAGCTGCGGTTGAAGGGGTAGACCGTGATCCACTGCTTGGCGTCCTTGCCGCGGAGGAATCCCGGAATGTGGGCCTTGTTGAACTCGGCCGCGCGGTGCACGCCCATGGCGTTCCACGTGGGGAGCAGGTCTTTGAGCAGCGCGGTACGGCGCAGTTCGCGCGTCACGGCCTGCAGGTCTTCGGGGACGGGGCCCCAGATCCAGAACATGAGATCGGCGTCGGCCTTGAGGCCTGAGACGTCGTAGAAGCCCCGCACCGTGACGCCGCGCTCGCTCGCGTTCGCGACCACCTGGTCGATCTCAGCGACAGCGGCGTCGAGACCGGATGCTTCAGCCGAGCGCGCCGGATCACGGCGCAGGACCACCCACAGCGTGTAGCCGTCGGGCTGGACTGAGGTCTGGTCGGCTGCGTCGGCGGGAGATGGAGCGGATGTCGCCCCCGGTGCGGCCGAGTTCGTCATGGCTTCCAGTCTCTCCCCCTGAGGGCACTGTTCAAAAATCGGAGGCCCCCAGAGGGCATCACATTCAGGTAACTCTGCGCGCGCGCACGGCCCACGTGGGGCATCCGTCGAATAAAAGCACGTCTTGGAGCGTTACTCCCACTGTTATGAGCACTGAGCGCACCCCGAATGCCGGCGGAGCGCCGAGGGTTCCTCGTCGCAGCCGCCGCCGCAAGAACATTGAATTCGTCGAGCATCTGACCGGTCAGGAGCAGATGCTGATCACCTTCCCGTGGAGCAGGAACCTCTCCGCGGCCGAACGCGAGGAGTTCGCGGCCGCACTGGCAGGCCACCCGTCATCGTTCAGCAACGCCCAGCTCGAGGCGCTGATCGTGTCGTGGAAGCGCCGAGCGCAGCTGGCACAGGCCAGGGCGTCCTCGGCAGGCGTGACGCGCGCAGCATAGTTCTCGAGTCTCACGTCGCAGCAGCAGCCGCGCGAAACGAAGGTGCGACGTGACCTCGACGTGAGTGAGGCCGCAGGGAGCGGCGACGACTCAGCGCCTGCGGACGATGGCCACCACGCCGAGGGCGATCAGGCCCGCCGCGACCGTACCCACGGCGGACGCCCCGGCGAGGAACTTGGCCGGGGCTTCTTCGCGCAGGCGGCGGAGCCGCTTCGGGATGTTGACCTTGTCTTCGAGCTCGGTGAGCGCGGAGACCAGCTCGGCGCGGGCGCGCTCGACCGGGGTCTCCTCGCGGGCCGCCGCGCCGCGCCCCGCGGCCCGCCCGGTGTACTCAGAAGTCATAGTCACCGACCCCCTTCACGGCATCGACGTCGGTCTTGACGCTGCCGATGGTCTGCTTGGGCGTCGCCGACCCGATGCGGCGGAAGAACATGATGCCCGCAATGGCGAGGCCGGCGATCAGCACCAGCAGGATGCCTGCGACGATCAGCGCCGCTGCCCATGGCGGGACGATCAGGCAGAACGCCAGGATCGCCGCGGCGATGAGCACCGGCACGAACAGCAGAAGAAGCAGCAACGCGCCGAAGAACAACGCGATGCCGATGGCTGCGACCTTGCCCTTGGCGGCCAGCTCGGCCTTCAGCTGATTGAGCTCGGCGCGCACCAACGCCATGAAGAGCTGCGGAAGCTCACTGATGAGCTCCGGAAGAGAGCGTGCGCCCTGTGCCATGGTGACCCCGCGCCGTTCAGCCGTCGAGCGGCTCGGACTCGGATTCCGCCTCGGCGGCCTCCTCGGCGGCAGCCGCCTTGGCCGCAGCCGCGCGCGCCGCCTGCGTCGCCGACGACCCGGTCTGCGCAGGTCCCTTGCCGGTCGTGCGCTTCTGCACGATGTTGATGGCGCCGGTCGCGGCCTTGCGCGCGCCGTCGAATACCGCTCCGGGAATATCACCCACGCGGGCGGCCGCGTAGTCCTGCGCGGCATGCACCTGCTTCTGGATTCCCGGCGACTGCCACACCTTGTTCGCGGCGGCCGCGATCTGGTCGTACCTCTTCCGGCCCGCACGTGCCCCCAGCACGTACCCGACGGCCAGCCCCGTCACGAAAAGCAGCTTGCCCTTCATCGACACCCCCGCGATCTACTCGTTCGGTTTCTGGTCAGTTCCCGGCTTATCCGTCCGCGTCGGTCAGCTTTCGCCAGCGTAGCCCACGGATGCGGGCCGCCGCTTCCCTCGCGTGCGGAATGACGGATGCGAGGCCGGTACCCGCGACCCAGCTGCCCGTAACCTCGAGCCCCGGCACCTTCTCGATGGCCGCGGCAAGCGAGGCGAGACGATCGCGCTGCCCCACCGCGGCGAGCGGCTGCGCGTTCTGCCACTGCACACGGGCGAATCCGACGACGTCGGATTCCGAAAGGGGAATATTCGTCAGAGCCGCCGCGTCCGAGGTCGCGCGAGCCTTGAGCGCGGCATCCGACATCGCCACCGATTCGTTCTCGGTGCCTGCGCGGCCGTACGACAGTCTGAGCACGTGCCGGCCGGCCGGCAGGTGCTCGGCGACCCAGGCCCACTTCGCAGTGAGGTGCGTCAGTGCCTTCGCGGAGACCATCGCCGGGTCGACTCGATCACTTACGAGCAGCCCGGTGCCACGCGGCGCCGAATCGAGCGCGGGCGCGTCGACGACGAGGGTGACGAGTTCGACGCTGGTCGCGCTCGGCCACCCGGCGTGCGCAAGTGCGTCGATCTCAGGCGAGACGGATGCCAGCAGCGGCAGCGCCTCGGCCGACGGCACGTCGACCAGAACGGCATCGGCCACGATCGGCTCGTCGTCGCCGGCGATGTGCACGAGATAGGCATCGTCGCGCAGTTCGAGCCCGACCACGCGCGCACCCGTGCGCAGGTCGGCGCCTCTCCGGCGGGCATCCGTGATCACCGTGTACGGAAGCCGCCACATGCCGCCCGTGATGCCGCCGACCGCGGAGCCCGCCTTCGACGGCCCGCCCGCGCGCACCTCTGTGACGGCGCCGGAGAGCGAGCCCCTGCGCGTCAGCGCCTGGTTGAGCCCGGGCGCGACGACCGCGACGTCGAGCTGATCCGGGGACGCCGAGTACACGCCGGTCGTCACCGGGGCGACGAGGTTCTCGAGCACGGCGCGACCCATGCGGCGCTCGACGAGGCGGCCGAGGTTGCGCTCCTGCCCGATCTTGAGAGGCGGAATCAGCCGGTCGAGGTACGCGCGCAACGCCCCGCCCCAGCCGATCGCCTCGATGACGTCGGTCGCGAGCGGAACCGACGGGATCCCGAGCAGGCCGCCCTTGGGCGTCGGCACGGCCCTGCCCGGCAGCTGCAGCCAGGCACCCGCCGCGTTCGGCTGCACGACCTGGTCGCCGAGATGCAGCTCGTCGAGGTAGGCCGCGACGTGGCCGCCGCGGGTGGCGAAGCTCTCTGCTCCGGCATCCACCGTCAGCTGCTCGCCGTCGGCGAGCGTGAGATCGAGTCGCTGCACCGACCCGCCGAGGCGATCGGATGCCTCGAGCAACGTCACCTCGAAACCGGGGCGCGCCAGGTCGCGGGCCGCGGCGAGCCCGCCCATGCCGCCGCCGATGACGACCACACGCGTGGGCTCGTCGTTGATGAGGTGGCTGAGCGCGTCGTCGCTCATGCCTCGACTCCGCCCCGCCCGTGCACCTGCCGTGCCGGCAGCGAGTGCACCAGCTCGACGATGCGGGTGAGCACCCCGGGGTCCGTGTCGGGCGGCACGCCGTGCCCGAGGTTCAGCACGTGCGCGGGCGCCGCCTCGCCTCGGCGCAGCACCTCGCGGACGTGCGCCTCGAGCAGCGGCCACGGCGCCGCGAGCAGCGCGGGGTCGAGGTTGCCCTGCACGGGCACAGTGCCGCCGAGCCGGCGGATGCCCTCGTCGAGCGGGATCCGCCAGTCGATGCCGACGACGTCGGCTCCGACATCGCGCATCGCGGGCAGCAGCTCGCCGGTGCCGACGCCGAAGTGCACGCGGGGAACGTCGAGATCTGTGATGTGCGACAGGGCGCGGGCTGATGCCGGCGCGACATGGGCCACGTAGTCGGCGAGCGACAGCGACCCGGCCCACGAGTCGAACAGCTGGGCGGCTGAGGCGCCGGCGAGCACCTGCGCGCGCAGGAAGAGTCCGGACGCGTCAGCGGCCCACGCCATGAGCGCCGCCCAGGCATCCGGATCGGAGTGCATGAGGGTGCGCGCCGCGAGGTGCTCCTTCGAAGGGCCGCCCTCGACGAGGTACGCCGCGAGGGTGAAGGGGGCGCCGGCGAAGCCGATCAGCGGCGTCGAGCCGTCGCCGATCGCGGCGAGGCCCTCGACGGTGCGGCGTACGCCCGCGGCGACCGGGGAGAGGGCGTCGATCGTCAAGGCGGGAAGGGCCGCGACATCCGCAGCGGTCCTCACGGGCTTGTCGAACACCGGGCCCCGCCCCGGCACGATCTCGACGCCGACGCCCGCCAGCTTGAGCGGGATCACGATGTCGCTGTAGAAGATGGCCGCGTCGACGCCGTGGCGGCGCACCGGCTGCAGCGTGATCTCGGCCGCGAGCTCGGGCTCGAGGCACGACTCGAGCATCGTGTGGCCCTTGCGCACCTCGTGGTATTCGGGCAGCGAACGGCCCGCCTGGCGCATGAACCACACGGGCGTGATGTCGGGGCGCACGCCTCGATAGGCCGACAGCAGACGGGAGACGGAGGCGGGCGCAGAACTCACGCGTGGATTCTTCCAGTCTTGGCTGAGCGCGAAGGGCGGGCGTTCTCATAGCAGGACTGCGTAAAATCCGGAATCATGCTGTTCTGCTTCACCTCGAGCCACCGCACCGCGGGGTTCGACCTTCTGGATCGACTCGAGCGCGGCGCCGACGCCGTGACCGACGCGATCCGTGAACAGCAGGCAGTGACCGGCTCGGTGGTGCTCGCGACCTGCAACCGCTTCGAGGCCTACCTCGACGTCGACCTCGACCGCCTCGAGCTGCGCGACCACGCCGCCGCGGAGCTGATCGACCTCGTCGCCTCAGCCGCCGAGGTGCCGACCGACGAGTTGCGCGACGGCAGCCAGCTGATCGCGGGCGACGCGGTCGCCACCCACCTGTTCTCCGTGTCGAGCGGCCTCGAGTCCGTCGTCGTCGGCGAGGGCGAGATCGCCGGCCAAGTGCGCCGCGCCTACACGAGCGCACGCAAGTCCGGCGCTGTGACCCACGACCTCGAGCGGCTGTTCCAGGGCGCGAGCCGCACGAGCCGCGGCGTCAAGAACTCCACAGGCCTCATGACGCAGGGCCGCTCGATGGTGCGCCTCGCCCTCGACCTCGCCGAGAGCCGCTTCGCCGACTGGTCGCAGGTGCGCGTGCTGCTGGTCGGCACCGGCCGCTACGCCGCGGCGGCGCTCGCGGCGCTGCGCGAGCGCGGTGTGACGGATGCCGCGGTGTGGAGCCGCACCGGCCGCGCGCACGCCTTCTCTCTGAGCCACGGCATCTCGGCCGTGCCCGCCGACGGGCTGACCTCGGCCGTGGCATCCGCCGATCTCGTCATCACCTGCACCGTCTCGCCCGGCCTCGTCGTCACCCGCGAGATCGTGAGTGCTGCGATGGCGGATGCCGAGCAGCGGTTGCTCGTCGTCGATCTCGGCCTGCCGCGCAACGTCGATCCGGCCGTCGCCGAGGTCGAGCGCGTCGAGCTGCTCGACCTCGAGACCATCTCGCTGCACGCCCCCCTCGAAGAGCTGCAGGCGACCGACAGCGCGCGCGAGCTCGTCGGTGCCGCCGCGGCTGAGTTCGCCGCCAAGACGGCCGAGCGCGAGGTCGAACCCGCGCTGCTCGCGTTGCGCCGCCACGTCTTCGACCAGCTCGAGGCAGAGGTCGCCAGGCACGCGTCACGGGACGCGAACGGCGACATCGAGCGGGCATTGCGCCACCTCGTCGGCGTGCTGCTGCACACCCCGAGCGTCAAGGCGCGCGAGCTCGCCCGCGACGGCGACGCCGCCGCGTTCGTCGAGGGCGTCACCGCCGTGTTCGGCGTCGAGCCGACCGCGACAGAGCCTGCGACAAGAGATGGTTCCGTTGCCGAAAGCAACGTGGCGGAACAGGGCCTCGAAACGGCTTAGGCTGTTGCTCGAGCGGGGTCTCCAGGCTCCGCCCGCACGGGAGGGAGTGCCACCATGACCGACACCATCGACCAGCCCGCACCTGCAACGGTTCCGTTCGACGCCTGCATCGTCACGACGGATCGGCTGGTTCTGCGCCCCCTGACCATCGACGAGGCGACCGCCGCGCACAGCGACTTCGCGCTCGCCAAGAAGGTCGTGAAGTACCTGCGCTGGGAAGTGCGCGACCACGACGACGAGCAGACCAACGGCAGCGCCTCGAAGCGGCTCGTGCAGAGCGCGCGCATCAGCGACAAGGGCGACGGCCTCGCCTGGGCCGTCGAGTTCAAGCAGGCCGACGGCTCGCAGGGCGGCGAGATCGGCGATGTCGCCCTCTTCGCCAAGAGCATCCGCAACGCGCAGTTCGAGATCGGCTGGGTGTTCCACCCGGCGATCCACGGCCGCGGGCTCGCCACCGAGGCGACCAAGGCCGTCATCGACCTCGCCTTCGAGAAGATGGGCGCACACCGCGTCTACGCCGAGCTGGACGCCCGGAACGAGGCATCCGCTCGCCTGTGCGCCATTCACGGCATGCGCCAGGAGGCGCTGCTCAAGGAGCGCGAGATCGTCGATGGCGAGTGGCACGACGTGGCCATCTTCGCCATCACGGCCGATGAATGGAAGGCCCGCGCGTAGCGACGGGCACACAAAACGCCGAGGGGCACACGGATTCTTGCGAATCGTGTGCCCCTCGGCGCTAAAGGTGCAGCAGGCTAGGCCCCGACGAGGCGCTCGGCCAGGTACGCCTTGAGGCCGGCCACAGGAATCCGTTCTTGCTGCATGGTGTCGCGGTCGCGCACGGTCACCGCGTCGTCCTCGAGCGAGTCGAAGTCGACGGTGACGCAGAAGGGCGTGCCGATCTCGTCCTGTCGGCGGTAGCGGCGGCCGATCGCCTGCGTCTCGTCGTAGTCGACGTTCCAGTCGCCGCGCAGCTCGTCGGCGATCCTCTGCGCGAGCGGCGTCAGCGTCTCCTTCTTCGACAGCGGCAGAACGGCCGCCTTGAACGGCGCGAGGCGCGGGTCGAGGCGCAGCACCGTGCGGGTCTCGGTGTCGCCCTTCGCGGTCGTCACCTGCTCCTCGTCGTAGGCAGACAGAAGGAATGCCATCAGCGAGCGGGTGAGGCCGAAGGACGGCTCGATGACGTACGGCACCCAGCGCTCGTTCGTCGTCGGGTCGAAGTACGACAGGTCGCGGCCGGACACCTCGGCGTGGCTCTTCAGGTCAAAGTCGGTGCGGTTCGCGATGCCCATGAGCTCGCCCCACGGGTCGCCCTCGAACCCGAAGTCGTACTCGACGTCGATCGTGCGGTCGCTGTAGTGCGCCCGGTCGCCGTCGGGCACATCGTAGAGGCGGATGCTGTCGCGGGACACGCCCAGGTCGATGAACCAGTTCACGCAGTCCTCGACCCACGTGTCGAAGTGCGCGGGGGCGTCGGCCGGCGGCACGAAGTACTCGATCTCCATCTGCTCGAACTCGCGGGTGCGGAAGATGAAGTTCCCCGGCGTGATCTCGTTGCGGAACGCCTTGCCGATCTGACCGACGCCGAACGGCGGCTTCTTGCGGCTGGTCTGCAGCAGGTTCAGGAAGTTGGTGAAGATGCCCTGTGCCGTCTCGGGGCGCAGGTAGGCGAGACCCGACTCGTCCTCGACGACGCCGAGGTAGGTCTTGAGCATGCCGTTGAACTGCCGGATCGGCGTCCACTGGCCGACGACCTTGGGGTTGTCGGGGTCGGCGACGTCGTCGAGGCCGTTCACGGGCGGGTGGCCGTGCTCCTTCTCATACGCCTCGAAGAGGTGGTCGGCGCGATAGCGCTTGTGGGTCACGAGCGACTCAGTGAGCGGGTCGTTGAAGGTGGCCAGGTGGCCGGATGCCTCCCACGTCTTCGGCGGCAGGATGACCGACGAGTCGAGACCGATCATGTCGCCGCGGCCGCGCACGAAGGTCTTCCACCACTGCCGCTTGATGTTCTCCTTCAGCTCGGTCCCGAGGGGGCCGTAGTCCCACGCCGACCGGGTTCCGCCGTAGATCTCGCCCGACTGGAACACGAAGCCACGATGCTGCGCGAGGGCGATGACGGACTCGAGACGGGACTGATCGGCCATGTGGCAGTTCTCCTGGAGGGGGCTTGAGAAGAGGAATCCGATCAATTCTACCGGGGCCGTCTCGGGCCTCTCCGTGGCACACGATTTGGGGGGAAGCGCGACCCCATATGATCAAGAGATCGAGGGAGGGGGCCCGAGATGTTCCATCGCCCAGAGGGAGATCTCCGAACCATGTCCTCCGCCGCCCAGCAGACATCGGGTCGCCGGGCGCGCCACACCGCCGTGGCCCCCGGTCGGCACCGCGGCGAGGAGACGGCAGACAGCTTCGAGCGCGGTTTCGCCGCCCTCGCCGAGCTCGCCCTCTCAGGCGTCCAGGTCTCTGCACGGGCGGTCGATCTCGCCTCCGGCCAGGTGGTCTTCTCCGTCGACGACCACGTCGTGATGCCGACGGCGTCGATCGGCAAGGTACTGCTGCTCATCGAGGTGGCCGCGCAGCTCGAGCAACGGCAGGTCAGCGGGCTCACGCTTCTCGACAGAGAGGCGAGGGATGCCGTAGGAGAGTCGGGCGTCTGGCAGCACCTCGCCGTTCCGTCCCTTCCGATCGCCGACCTCGCCGCGCTCGTGGGCGCGGCGAGCGACAACCTCGCGACCAACGTGCTGCTGCGCCGCATCGGCCTCGAGGCCGTCGGCGCGCGCACGGAGCAGCTCGGCCTGACGCGCACCGCGTTGCTCGACCTTGTGCGCGACCACCGCGGGCCGGACGACGCACCCCAGCTCTCGATCGGCTCCGCCTCCGAGCTCACCTGGCTGTTCGCGGCGCTCGCCCGCGGCGAGATCGTCGACCGCGCCACCAGCCAGCGGGTCGTGCAGTGGCTGTCGCTGAACGCCGACCTCACCATGGTGGCGGGCTCGTTCGGGCTCGACCCCCTTGCGCACCGGGGCGCCGACCACGGCATCCTGCTCGTCAACAAGACCGGCACCGATGCGGGCGTGCGCAGCGAGGTCGGCGTGCTGCGCGGGCCGCGCGCCGGCGTCGCCTATGCGGTGTCGATGTACTTCGACGACTCGGGCCTGCCCGTGCGCCTGCGGGTCGTCGAGGGCATGCGCACCTTCGGTCTGGACCTCTTGGAGTACGTTCACTAGCCGCGCTGCGGCGGCGAGCCCGCTCCCCCGCCACCCCGCCCCCGCGTGTGCGCGGGTGAAACGACGTGTGCGCGGGAGACGTTTCTCCCGCGCACACGCGTTTTCACCCGCGCACACGGTAGATGACAGTCGACGGCAGCGGCCGACGTCACCAGATGGTGACGCGGGCCGCCGGGTCGAGGTACAGGTCGTCGGATGCCTCGACCGAGAACGCCGCGTAGAACTCGTCGATGTTGCGCACGATCTGGTTGCAGCGGAACTCGTTCGGCGAGTGCGGGTCGATCGTGAGAAGCCGGATCACCTCGGCATCCCGCCCCTTCTGCTGCCAGGCCTGCGCCCATGACAGGAAGAAGCGCTGCGCACCGGTGAGCCCGTCGATGACGGGCGGCTCCGCGCCGCCGAGCGACCGCACGTACGCCTTCCATGCGATGCCGAGGCCGCCCAGGTCACCGATGTTCTCGCCGATCGTGAGCGCGCCGTTCACGTGCGGCGAGCCGGCGGGCAGCTGCGCGGGGGTCAATGCGTCGTACTGCGCGATGAGGGCGCCGGTCAGCTTCTCGAAGGCGGCCCGGTCGGCGTCCGTCCACCAGGACTGCAGCTTGCCGTCCCCATCGAACTTGGAGCCCTGGTCGTCGAAGCCGTGCCCGATCTCATGCCCGATGACCGCGCCGATCGCTCCGTAGTTGGCTGCGGCGTCGCGCGACGGCTCGAAGAACGGGTACTGCAGGATCGCGGCGGGGAAGACGATCTCGTTGAACCCCGGGTTGTAATAGGCGTTGATCGTCTGCGGCGTCATGAACCACTCGTCGCGGTCGATCGGCTTGCCGATCTTCGACAGCTCGCGGTGGAACTCGAACGCCGCGATCGCGCGCACGTTGCCGATCAGGTCGTCGTCGTCGACGCTCAGCTTCGAGTAGTCGCGCCACGTGACCGGGTAGCCGATCTTCGGCGTGAACTTGTCGAGCTTCTCGAGGGCGCGCTTCTTGGTGTCGTCGCCCATCCAGGACAGCGACCGGATGCTTGCGCGGTACGCCTCGATCAGGTTCGCGACGAGCTCGTCCATCAGGGCCTTGGACTCTTCGGGGAAGTGCCGCTTCACGTACTCGCGGCCCACCGCCTCGCCCATCCCGCCCTCGACGAACGAGACGCCGCGCTTCCAGCGCTCGCGCAGCTGCGGGGTGCCGGTGAGAGCCCTGCCGTAGAAGTCGAAGTTCGCGTTCACGAAGTCGGAGCTCAGGTACGGCGCACGCGCGTGCACGAGCTGCCACGTGAGCCATTCCTTCCACGCCGGCAGCCGGTCGGCGGTGAGCAGCCCGGCGAGGCCCGCGGTGAACGACGGCTGCCGCAGCACGACCTCGCGCAGGGCGCGACTCGGCGCGTTCAGGGCGTCGTGCCAGACCTGCAGCTCTGCGCCCTCGGAGCGCGCGAGACCGCACACGTCCTCCCACGTGAAGAGGTTGTAGGTCTTCTCGCTGTCGCGGGACTTGACGTTGTCCCAGTGGTGCTTCGCGAGCTCGGTCTCGAGGGCGAACACGTTCTCGGCCTTCCGCGCGGCATCCGCCACGCCCGCCAGCTCGAACATGGTCTGGATGTGCGCGATGTACGTCTGGCGCAGGGACGCGAAGGTGTCCTCGCGGTAGTAGGACTCATCGGGCAGCGCGAGCCCGGCCTGCTCGAAGAACACGAGGTAGCGCTCGGGGTCGCCCGGGTCGTTGTCGACGAACAGCTGGTAGAAGCCGCTGACGCCGTTGCGCTCGAAGTGCGCGAGCGACTCGAGGAACTGCGGGATCGAGTGGATGTTGTCGATCATCGCGAGCGAGCTCGCGAGCGGCGTGGCGCCGAGCGCCTCGATGCGCTCGGTGTCCATGAAGCTCGTGAACAGCTTGCCGAACTTGCGCGCCTCGGTGCCGACCTCGGCGTGCTGGGCCTCGGTGATGATCTCGCGCACGTTCTTCTCAGCCTCTTCGGCGAGCTGGTAGAACGAGCCCCAGCGCGCCTTGTCGGACGGGATCTCCGTGCGCTCGAGCCACTTGCCGTTCACGTGCCGGAACAGGTCGTCCTGCGGGCGGATCTCGAGGTCGAGCTCGTCGGTGCGGATGCCGGATGCGGGGCTTTGCTCGGTCATGCGAACCACCTTAGTGAGGCGCTCGTCGCGGCCGCGTGTGACGAAATGTAACGCCCGGCACCGTCGTATACGAACGTATCGGTCGAAGGTGGACTAATGCGTAGATTCACCACGGCTGCCGCGGCAGTCGCCGTCGCGGGCGCCCTCGTCCTCACTGGCTGCTCGTCGCACGACACCACGGGCTCCTCGAAATCCGGCGGCACCCTGACCCTCCTCACCCCGGCCACCACAGTCTCTCTCGACCCCGCGTCGAGCCAGAACCTCGCGACGACCACGCTCGGTCTGATCGACCGCCGGCTCACCACCTGGGACGTCGAGCCGGGCAAGGACGCGAAGGTCGTCCCGGATCTCGCGACGAACACGGGCGACGTCAGCGACAACGGCAAGACGTGGACCTACACCCTCAAGAGCGGTCTCAAGTTCTCTGACGGTTCGCCGGTCACGAGCGAGGACATCAAGTACGGCATCGAGCGGTCGTTCAGCGACCAGCTGCAGGGCGGCCTGAGCTACCACAAGACGCTGCTGGTGGGCGGCGACAGCTACACCGGCCCGTTCGACGGCAAGAGCCTCGACTCGATCGAGACCCCGAACGACAAGACCATCGTCTTCCACCTGAACAAGGCGTTCGGCGACTGGCCCTGGATCGCCTCGATGCCCGCGTTCTCGCCCGTGAAGCAGTCGAACGGCAGCCCGGTCGACTACTCCAAGGCGCCGATCACCACCGGCCCGTACAAGGTGCAGGCGATCAAGGACGGCACGGCGCTCACGCTCGTGCGCAACAAGTACTGGAGCAAGTCGACGGATGCCGTGCGCACGGCCTCCGCCGACAAGGTGGTGTTCCTCGAGAGCCAGAACCAGTCCACCGCGGTGCAGAACCTGATCAACGGCACCGGGCCGTACAAGGACGCGTTCGACGTGCAGTACCTCGGTGCGTCCGATCTGGCATCCGTCACTCACAACGCGGCCGCGAAGTCGCGCCTCGCCACCTCGAAGGCCGGCCCTATCCAGTACCTGTCGCTCAACACGCAGCGGGGCGAGCTGGCGAACCTGAAGGTGCGCCAGGCGATCGAGTACGCGGTCGACAAGCAGTCGTACCTCGTCGCCTCCGGTGGCGACCAGGCCGGCACCTATGCGAGCACCCTCATCACGCCTGGGATCGCCGGCCGCGTCGACTACGACCTCTACAAGGCACCCGCCTCAGGCGACGTGGCCAAGGCCAAGGATCTGCTCAGCCAGGCGGGCGTCAGCTCTCTGACGCTCACGCTGCTCACCCAGAACGACGCGGCGTCGCTCGCGCAGGCCCAGGCGATCCAGCAGGGTCTCAAGCGTGCGAACATCACGGTCACGCTCAAGACGGAGGACGCGGATTCGTTCTACACCGACGTCGCCGTCAGCCACCCGACGTTCGACCTCGCGCTGATGAGCTGGCAGCCCGACTTCCCGTCGGCGAACTCGAACATCTCCCCGTTGTTCGACTCGAGCCAGATCGGGAACGGCAACTTCAACGTGTCGCAGTATTCGAACCCGAGCGTGGACGCGGCGATCGCCGCCGCTCAGGCCGAGGTCGACCCTCAGAAGGCGCAGGCCGATTGGGCCGCGATCGACAAGCAGATCATGGCCGACGCCCCCGTCGTGCCGCTGATCTATGCGAAACAGTCCTTCCTGCGTGGCGCAGGGGTCGGGAACTTCTTCATCCCATCCTTCCCCGCCTATCCGGACTACCGGACCGTCACGCTGGGGAAGTGAGCCCCTTCACTTCCACCCCGGTCGTCCGCGTCCGGGAGCTGAGTATCTCCTTCGCCGGCGCAGACGGCGCGTCAGGAGCCGGCCGAGTCGTCGACTCGGTCGGCTTCGACCTCGTACCGGGCCGCGTGCTCGCCCTCGTCGGCGAGTCGGGATCGGGCAAGTCGGTGACGGCGATGAGCGTGCTCGGGCTGCTGCCCGAATCGGCGCGGGTGAGCGGCAGCGTGCTGCTGGAGGGCCACGAACTGATCGGCGCCCCGGCCGCCGAGCTTCGCGCGATCCGCGGCGGGCGCATCGGCACGGTGTTCCAGGAGCCGATGAGCGCCTTCGACCCCGTGTACCCGATCGGGCGCCAGATCGCCGAGGCGATCAGGGTGCACCGGCCGGGCATGCGGGGCCGCGCCCTGCGCGAGCGCGTGACCGAACTGCTGCGATCCGTCGGATTGGCGGATGCCGCGCGTATCGCCGCCTCGCACCCGCACGAGCTCTCGGGCGGCCAGCTGCAGCGCTCCATGATCGCGATGGCGATCAGCTGCGACCCCATCGCGATCATCGCCGACGAGCCGACGACCGCGCTCGACGTCACGGTGCAGGCGGGCATCCTCGACCTGCTGCGCGGGCTGCGCGACACGCGGAACACCGCGATCCTGCTGATCACGCACGACATGGGCGTGGTCGCCGACCTCGCCGACGACGTGCTCGTGATGCGTCGCGGCGAGGCGCTCGAGTCGGGAACGGTCGCCGAGGTGTTCGCGGCCCCGCGGTCCCCGTACACACGCGGATTGCTGGCCGCGGTGCCGACGCTGGCCGAATTGAGTGAGACGGATGCCGGGGGTGAGGTCGCTGCCGACGCAGCGCCCCCCAAGGAATCCGCCGACGATCCCGCGGTGGTCCTCGACGATGCGAGCGTCGTGTTCCGGCGCCGAGGCATCGCCGTGCGCGCCGTCGACGGGGTCGGTTTCACGATCGGCCGCGGCGAGGTCGTCGGCCTAGTCGGCGAGTCGGGCTCGGGCAAGTCCACCATCGGCCGCGCGCTCGTCGGGCTCGTCGCGGTGGCGAGCGGGCGGGTGAGCGTCGCCGGCGTCGAGCTCGGTCGTGCCGGCCGCGGCGAGCGCCGCCGCGCGCGCAGCCGCATCGGCTATGTCTTCCAGGACCCGGCGTCGTCGCTGAACCCGCGCAACACGATCGCGGACAGCATCGCCGAGCCGTTCGTGCTGCACACGCGGCTGTCCGCCGCCGAGCGGGCCGCCCGTGTGCGCGAGCTGCTCGAGCAGGTGCAGCTGCCTGCGGACTTCGCCGAGCGCTACCCGCACGAGCTGTCGGGCGGCCAGCGCCAGCGCGTGGCGATCGCACGCGCCCTCGCGCTGGACCCCGAGCTGCTGATCGCCGACGAGCCGACCAGTGCGCTGGACGTCTCGGTTCAGGCGTCCGTTCTCGAGCTCCTCAAGCAGCTGCAGGCACAGCATGGCTTCGCGTGCCTGTTCATCAGTCACGACCTGGCCGTCGTGCGCCGGCTCGCCGACCGGGTGGTCGTCCTGTACGGGGGCCGCGTGGTCGAACAGGGACCGGCGGCCGAGGTTCTGGGTGCGCCGAGCGAGCCGTACACCCGGCGCCTGCTGGCCGCCGCGCCCGTCGCCGATCCGGCAGCGCAGGCGCAGCGGCGCGTGCAGTGGCGCGAGCTGGAGGTCGCGCGGTGAACGTCTGGAATCATCTGCGGCGCGACCCGTGGGCGCTCGCCGGCATGATCGTCGTCGCCCTCTTCGTGCTGGCGGCGATCTTCGCGCCGCTGATCACCGCGATCAACGGGCAGGACCCCTATACCTACCATCTGCACGCGCTCGACAGCAGCGGCTCCCCCAAGGGCTGGGGCGGCGGCATCTCATGGCAGCACTGGTTCGGCGTCGAGCCGCTGACCGGCCGCGACCTGTTCGCGATCGTGGTCTACGGCGGCCGCATCTCGATCACGGTCGGTGTGCTCGCCACGGCGGTCGCGGTGACGATCGGGGTGGCCGTCGGCCTCACCGCCGGCTACTTCGGCGGCTGGTACGACCGCATCGTGAGCCGCGTGGTCGACGTGATGCTCGGGTTCCCGAGCCTGATCTTCATGATCTCGCTCACGGCGATCGTCGCGGCGTCCTTCCCTCGACCCGTGTTGATGGTGCTGGTGATCGGATTCTTCGGCTGGCCCGCCGTGTCGAGGGTGGTCCGCGGGCAGGCGCTCTCGATCCGTCGGCGCACCTTCGTGGTCGCCTCCGAGGCGATGGGGGCCGGCGACGGGCATGTCCTCTGGCGGCAACTGCTTCCCAATGTGGGCGCGACGATCATCGTCTACGCGACGATCCTCGTGCCGGCGATGATCGGCACGGAGGCGGCGCTGTCGTTCCTCGGGGTCGGCGTGCCGCCGCCCACGCCCTCCTGGGGTCGGGCGATCGGCGACGCCGTCGCCTGGTTCTCCACCGAACCGGCCTATCTGGTGTTCCCGGGTGGGGCGCTGTTCCTGATCACGCTCGGTCTGAACGCCTTCGGCGACGGCCTGCGAGACGCCCTGGATCCGCGGGTCAACCGCCGACGCGGCATCCGCCGCCCACATCCCCGCCCGCAGCCGAGCCAGCACGAGAAGGTGACCGCCTGATGCGCATCGCCCGCCTCATCGCCACTCGCCTCGTCGGTGTGGTCGTCGTGCTGCTGGTCGTGACCGCCATCACGTTCGTGATCTTCTACCTGCTGCCGGCGAACCCCGCGCAGCTCTCGTGCGGCAAGCCGTGCACCCCCGAGAACCTTGCACGCGCGAAGGACTTCCTCGGGCTCAACCTTCCCTGGTACGGGCAGTTCTGGGCGTTCCTCAAGGGCATCGTCGTGGGCCGCACCTTCGGGACCGGCGCCGGAGCGATCGCCTGCGCAGCGCCCTGCTTCGGCTACTCGTTCCAGCTGAACACGCCTGTCACCGAGCTGATCCTGACCCGCTTCCCCGTCACCGCCTCGATCGCGGGGGGCGCCGCCGTGCTCTGGTTCGTGTCGGGGGTCGCCGGTGGTGCGATCGCGGCCGTGTGGCGCCGCCGGGCCGCCGATAGGGCGATCATGACGGTCGCGATCGCGGGCGTCTCGGCGCCCGCGTACCTGGTCGGGATGCTGTTGATCCTGCTGTTCGGCTTCGCCCTCGGCTGGCTGCCGACCGGCGGCTACGAGCCGTTCGGGGACGACCCCGTCGGCTGGTTCACGCACCTGCTGCTGCCCTGGACGGCGCTGGCCTTCATCAGCGCCGCCGTCTACGCGCGGCTCACCCGCAGCGAGCTCATCGACCAGCTCGGGCAGGACTACATCCGCACCGCCCGCGCGAAGGGGCTCGGCGAGGGGGCGGTGATCATGCGGCATGGGCTGCGCAATGCGCTCATCCCCGTCGTGACGCTCTTCGGCCTCGACCTCGGCACGCTGCTGGGCGGCGCCGTGATCTCCGAGCGCGTCTTCTCGATGCAGGGCATCGGCGCGCTCCTGATCGATTCGATCAACCGGCTCGACCTGCAGGTCGTCGTCGGAGTGACGCTGTTCGCGGCGTTCCTGATCGCCATCGCGAACCTGCTGGTCGACATCGTCTACGGCGTGATCGACCCGAGGGTGCGCGCCGCCCGCTAGCTATCCCTCGCGCTCGGCGACCTCTGCCGCGCGCGTCGCGACCCATTCTTCGTAGAGGCCCGGCATACGGGTGCGCATGAACTCGAAGAACTCCTGCATCTCGACCAGGCGCGCCAGCGGGCCGGCGGCTTCGGCCTGCTGCGCCGCCAAAATGCCGTCGGGAAGCAGGGCGGCGATCTCGGCGTAGAACGGCGGCTGCCGCAGCGACGCGGTGTACCAGGCCGCCTCGGGGAGCTCGTAGAGCTCCTTGCGCGAGCCACGGTGTGCCCGGCGCCGCACCATGCCGAGCCGCTCGAGGTACTTCACCGCGCCGGAGACCGCGGCCGCGCTGATGCCGAGTCGCTCCTTCAACTCGACGGCCGTCAGCGCGGCATCCGTCGACATCATCAGCGTCATCAGCACGCGCGACGCCATCCGCGGGAAGCCGGCAACGGTGAACAGGGCCGCCAGCCGTTCGGCGTGCTCCTGCAGGGCGTCCGCGCGCGCGGGCACCCGCTACGCCCCGGGTTTCGTGTCGCGCAGGCCGAACAGGTATACGGATGCCACACCCAGCACGATAGCCAGCGCAGCCATCACCCACCCGCCGGCGAAATCGGGGTGCGGCAGCGCGATCGCCGGGGTGTGCGCGAACGGAGCGAGGTCCCTGGCCCACTGAGGCAGGCCGAACAGCGGACCGAACAGGCCGAGGATCGCCCCGAGGGCGAAGATCGTCCAGCCGACCGCGACCGTGGCCACGGGGAGGGCAGCGAACACGAGCGCGACGACGCCCAGGAAGACGAGCACGGCCGGCGTCTCCCACACGATCGCCCAGAACCAGGTCGCGAAGCCGCCGCCAGCGGAGCCCGCGACCGCGCCGGCGACCAGACCGCCGAGCACAAGCGCGATGACCGCGCCGACGGCCGCGACGACGATGAAGGAGAGCATCCAGCGCGCGCGGCCGGCCGCGGTGCTGAGAACATCGTCGGCGCCTCCAGCGGATTCCTCCTGCCGCAACCGCATCGCCCCCTGCACGCAGATCGCCGAGGCGAGCAGCCCGGAGAAGATCGCGCCGATGTTCGCGAACGCCCGCAACATCGAACCGCTGCCTCCCCCGATCTCGGTCAACACCCCCGTGACGTTCGAGTCCGCAGTCCGCAACTGGTCGACCATCACCCCCGACAGCCCGCCGAGCAACAGGGCTCCCGCGACGACGCTCGCGATCCAGCCGACGAGCACCCCACGCTGCAGGCGCAGCGCGAGTCCGAGGGTGCCGCCGAGCCAGGCGGATGCCCCAGCCCGCCCCTTCCGCTCGGCGAACACGCCCTCGCCGACGTCGCGCCTGTCCTGCACGACGAGGGCGATCGCGGTGAGCACGGCGAAAGTCGCCACACCGAGCAGAAGCGGCCACCACCGGCTGTCGTCCGCCCAGGGCCTCGCACGCTGCGCCCAGCCGATCGGGCTCGCCCAGATCGGCCACGCCGGGGTCAACGTCAGCGTGTCGAAGTGCGGGGTGCCCGCGGCGTCGCCTATGCCGCGAGCGACGTAGGCGATCAGAGCGATGGTCGCCGCCCAGCCGTTGGCCGCCCGGCCGGCTGGGAACAGCTGCGCGAGCAGGAACGCGACGCCGACGAAGGACAGGCCGACCATGCCGCAGCCCGCCCCGAAGAGCCACGACCCCGCCGCGGGGAGGCCACCTGCCAGGCATCCGACCGCCAGCGCGGCCGTCGCGATGGCGTTCGCGACGACTCCGAGCGCGATGACGGCGAACGACGGCGTCATGCGCCCGGCCGCGGTCGACGCGATCGTCTCGGTCTGGCCCGTCGCCTCTTCGGCGCGGCTGTGCCGCACCACGAGGAAGGTGGACTGGAACGCGACCAGGAGCGCGATGAAGGTGAGGCCGAGCAAGGCCATGAAGTCGCCCGCACTCGTGCCCTGCGGCGTGCCGCGGAACAACAGGATCGCGGGCGTCACCATCAGCACCTTGACGGTCGCCGTGCGTTCGGCGATCGTGCCGTAGGTCGTGTGCACAGCGCTCGCGACCATGTAGGCGAGCAGGAAGTGGACGACAGCCCAGACGATCAGCTGGGTGCGGTCGCGCCGCAGGCGGAAGCGGAGCAGGGTGCCGAACATGCTCACGCCTCGGCTGGTGCGACGACGTCGCCGTAGTGCCGCAGGAACAGCTCTTCGAGCGACGGCGGCGCGACCTGCAGACCCGCGACCCCGAGTGCGCCGAGGGCCGGCAGCGCGGCGGCGACCTGGTCGGAGTCGACGGTGAACGACACGCGCCCCTCGTTCAGCCCGATGTCGTGTGCCCCGGGGATGCCGGCGAGCTGGGCATCCGTCAGACCGTTGCGCTCGAACGAGAACGAGGTGCGGGTCAGGTGCCGCAGCTCGGTCATCGTGCCCGACTCGACGACCTTGCCGGCGCGCACGATCGAGATGCGCGTGCACAGCTTCTCGACCTCGCTCAAGATATGCGAGCTGAGCAGCACCGTGCCGCCGCGCTCTGCCGCGGCGCCGACCTGCTTCGTGAACACCGCCTCCATCAGCGGGTCGAGCCCGCTCGTCGGCTCGTCGAAGATGTAGAGGTCGGCGGGGTGCGAGAGCGCGGCGATCAGGGCGACCTTCTGCCGGTTGCCCTTCGAATAGGACCGCGCCTTCTTGCTCGGATCGAACTGGAACTCCTCGATCAGCTGCGCCCGGGCGGCCGTGTAGGCCTCGGATTTCGTGTCGCCGCCGCGCAGCTTCACGAGCAGATCGATCGTCTCGCCGCCGCTCAGGTTGGGCCAGAGCGCGACGTCTCCAGGAATGGTCGAGATGCGGCGATGCAGGGCGGATGCCTCACGCCACGGGTCCGCGCCGAAGACCCGCGCCTCGCCGCCGGTCGCACGGGCGAGCCCGAGCAGGATGCGGATCGTGGTGGACTTCCCCGCCCCGTTGGGCCCGAGATAGCCGTGCACCTCCCCCTGGGTGACCGTGAGGTCGAGCCCGTCGAGGGCGTGGACCTTGCCGAAGTGCTTCGCGAGGCCCCGGATCTCGATGACCGGGGCGGCGCCTTCAGAATTCATGGCGCAGACTGTACGCCACTTTCACAATTTTGTGAACATAGGAAAAGCGTCAGGAGTTCGGCTCGGCCTCGCGGGCGAGATCGCGGCGTTTGAGCGCGCGCGACACGAAGAGCCAGGCGAGGAACGCCGCGATCACGTAGCCGAAGATCGCGAGCACCGTGATGCCCGCACCGACGTTCACGTCGTCGGCGTTGTCGGCCGCGCTCGCACCCAGGTCGAAGAGGCTGTGCGCGACCGCAGAGGCCGCCCACGCGCCCACGGCGCCGATCGCGAAGCGGTAGCGGCCGTTCCGCGCCACGGCGAACCAGGCCGCGGTCGCGAGCCCCGTGAGCACCGGGTGCAGGAACGGACCGAGCAGCTGGCGCGAGATGGCCGTGCTGAG